>NZ_JAMPKG010000014.1:0-150964 GCF_039962015.1 Trichocoleus sp. AS-A1
ATTGTTCATGAATTAATGGTAATAAGACGTAACAAGCTGCCATTTTTTCAGAGAGGTCTGAGGGCTATGTCCTTGATTTTACGCATATTTTGACGGGGTTGTCACCCCGTGAAATCATAGCCCCTATCGACAAGCAACGTATCCGCCACCAGTTCGGCAAGGAGTTGGTCCGCTCCCTCAAGATCACAGGCTTGTCCCGGCGTGAGATGAAAGCCTAAAGGGTTGCCCAACGCATCGGTGGTGGCATGAATCTTGGTACTCAATCCAACGAGAGCTGCGTCCAATCGCTTCGGTCGATGGCTCCCCTCCTTTGCGCCCGCGCTGTGCTGGTGCGCACGGACAATCGTGGAGTCAATCATGGCATATTCGTTGTCGGCATCCAACCCTAAGTGCTGTAATACTCGCTCCCACACGCCCGTTCTTGACCAGCGACTGAAGCGAGTATGCACCACCCGAAAATCGCCAAATCGTGTCGGCAAGTCCCGCCAAGGAATCCCCGCCCGATAGCGATACAGCACGGCTTCGACAAACAATCGATTGTATGAGAGCTGTCACACCCACTGTTCCTTCTCGTCCCGGTAACAAGTCTTGGAGCCGCTTTCATTGGTCATCGCGCAGGGCATACCGTCGTGTCATTGCTCAGCCTTTACTTCTCTCTCTTGCTCTAGCTTATCTAATTGATGACACGCCCTAAGTGTTTAAGCTGAGTAACAAAAACTCTCAATACTGCAAAGACTAAAGCCAATTCCCTACTAGAACATAAGGTGCCCAATAGTAGGGAGCTTTGTATTGCTTAAAGAGTTCTAACTGCGCTTGATGAAGTGCTTCAGCTTTCGTCAATTCAGGCTTAGTTAACTGCTTATAGAACTGCTCCATCAGTTCAGAGGTTGAGCGATCGCTAACTTGCCACAGCGTTGCCAGCGTACTGCGTGCCCCTGCCCGCACGGCTATTCCAGCCAGTCCCAAAGTCGCTCGGTTATCTCCCTTAGCTGTCTCGCAAGCACTGAGGACGAGTAATTCGATGATATTTGATGAGCTTTGATTGTTAACTCGAAGTAAGTTATTTAAATTATTGCTATCGAGAAGGCGATCGTAAGTGAGAATAAACGTTTCTTCGGGATTAGAACTGAACTTGCCATGAGTGGCAATATGAACTACGGAAAAAGCTCCGGAATTAATTTGCTGTTCGAGATTTCCTCCTGTAAATTTTGGATTTAGCAGCGATTCTGAAGGCACTATATTCTTAATTTGCTGCAATTCTTGTACTACGTTCGGAAGCTTTTCAAACTTTCGCACCCCAAATTGCCGTTGTTCGCTTACTCCCGCTGTTAAAACTTTTAACCGTTCTCGCTGCAAAGGCCGGAGGTCGAAAAGTTGTAAACCTGGAACTACGGCGAGGGCATACGGCTTCTGCATCAGATACTCTTGCCGTTTGCCATCATACAGAACTGACATGGGAATATTTCGCAGAACTCCATCTAGGACAAATACTACAGTTTTGACTTCGCTGCTATTATTTTCTAAATCTTTCTCTAGAGGTTCTATCAACCAGTTGTATACCCGTGTAGCCTTTTCTATAACGTCTTCTGGCCGGTTGCGTTTAAGGATGTTAGAGCGCAGTTCGCTCGCCGTTTCTTCTACCTCAATTTGTTTGACTAGAGTGACAGAATGCTTTAGAGGTTGCCCTGGCAATTGGGAAATAACCGCTAATCGGTCTTCCAAAATAATTGGATAAATATATGCTGCTTTCCGGTCTATCTTGTCAATATCCTGCGTCAGCCGTACTGTCGGCGAAAGGTTACAGTTGAGAAAATTTTCAAGTTCGGCTAAGCGGAGGGAGTCAATTGCCTCAATCGCTTGCTTGAGATTTTCTTGGCTTGGTTCTGAGTTTCCTTTAGCTCTCAATAGCAAATCGACTAATTTGCGGTGAACGGGTTCGACATTATCCCGAAAGGAAAATTGTTCGTCGGAATTGATAGTAAGCAAATCGCTGCGAACGGATTTAAGAGTTTTAACCGCTTCTTGATAGGTAGCGATCGCTCTATTTAGATTCCCCTGTTTTTCCCATAAACGCCCCATCTGCCATTCCCAGCGGTAGCGAATATCAGGGGCTTGAATTTCCTCGGCTAACACGAGAGCTTGTTGAGTATAGTCTTGAGCTGCGCTCGATTGCGCGGTTAGCTCGTACAACCCACCCAATTGACCAATGGCATAGGATTCGGCTCTGCGGTCTTTCAAGCTACGAGCTTGTTGAATAGCAGTGGTTAATATCTGCGTAATCTCTGGCAACGAAACAGCACTTAGCTCGGAAAAGCCTTCCCTCAGCTTCAACGAGCGATCGGAATTACTGCAAGAAAGCGAATTTTTGTCAAGACCGGGATGGAGACAAGTCAGGCTCCGGGCAAAATTAAGCCGGGAGTAGATATTTGTTTGACTCGGAGGCAAGCTAGCGATCGATTGGTGAATTGTCGAGCCGAGTTGCGCTGCTTCTGACCATTTCCCAGTTTCTACTAACAGACTCAGCCAATTCAACTCAGCTTGGAGTCGGAGGTTGGGTGAATTGGTTGCTTGTTGATAATATGCGATCGCATCTCGAATATGCTCTTGAGCATCTTTCACGTTGCCGATTGCGATCGCTCTATTACCTAAAGCGCGTTCGGTATTAGCCAATTCGAGCAAAGTAGAACCCCGAACTTTAGAAAGTTGAAATTCTCTCTCCACGACTGCCCAACTTTGCTGCAAAACCTCACGAGACTTTTTCAACTCACCAACTCGTCTGAAAGCTTCACCGAGACTCTGCAATCCAGTTGCCTTGAGGTTCGGATCTGATTGCTTTAGGAGGATTTGTTCGACCTGTGTTAATTCCGCTTCAGCCTGACTGCTTAATCCTAATGCTTGCAGGGCACGAGCTTGGTTGATCGCGCTACCAATGACACCCGTTTCATTGCCAGCTTTTTTATAAGTAGCTGCTGCTTTCTTCCACGTTTCTAGAGCCTCCGACCACTGCCCTTTTGTCGCTTGCAAGCGACCTTGAGTGTTCAAAGCTTTAGCAAAAACGTCTAAATAATCCTGAGTGTTAGTTGTGTTTTGCCGCTCGTTTAGCAGTTTGAAGCTGTTAGCGATCGCTTTTTCTGCTTCCTGCAACTCTCCCAAATGCTGATAAGCCAACGAAAGATAGCGCAGCACCAGCCCTTGGTTCAAACTATCTCCCTGGTTTGCAAATGCAGAAGCCGCCTGCCTGAAGATTTCTGTTGCCTGTGAATACTTTTCGGCTTCATAAAGTTCTAGACCCTGTTGCAGTAGAAACTGGGCATTTGAGGTTTGAGAATCAACTTGAGAAATTTCCTCAACGAGTTGAGCTGAAACAGCCGGGATATATAAAGTTGTAATGAGTGCCAACGGTGCCAGAAGAATTAGTCCTAGTATCCGCTGGTACGCCTTGAGTGACGCAAACTTCACCGAGCGTTGGATGTAATCCCAAAATCTAAGTAATTTTCTGCTCATCTGCTTGTTCTCAACTGTGAAATCAAACAGTCACAGGTAGCTAATGTAGGCGACAGCCACGTTGCGACTGAGTGGCGGGCATTTGGGCAACGAGGACAATCTTTCCGTTATCGTTAACGCTCCACCCTTGGGCTTCTACAATTTTGTCAGGTGGCAGTGGTAGCGAGGCAGAAGCACTAGCAGCCGTCGAGTTCTCAACCCTCCGCGCTGGTGGTGGCACATCTTCCCAAATCTTATTGCTGCTAATCGGTTCGTAAGGATTAGGTGCTAAGCCTCCTCTACCCGTACTGAAAAACCCTATAGCCGCCTGTTTTCCACCTGCTTGGCACCCCTGTGCAACTTCCACATTCGCTGGCTCAACTGGCAACTCGGCTAACCCCTGGCTGGGATCGACATCGGGTGTGTTGATTTCCACGGTTCCTGAAAGCCCAAACTCGGAACTGGCAGTAATGTCACTACTCTGTGCTGTCGGTTGTTCTCGAAATTGGATGCCAAAGATGCCTTGAGCAGTGATTTTGACTTTGCCGCCAGTACCTGTGTAGGCGTTTGCGGTAATATCGCTATTTTCTGAAGGAACGGCGACGATGAATGGGGCGTTGATGGTGATGTTACCGCCGTTTCCACCAGCCTTGGCAGTGCCTGCATTAGTTGATATTTGACTGTTGTGGCGCAATAGCAATAAGTCCTGCACCTGTAGCGTAATATTGCCGCCATTACCCGATGCAGTTTCTGCTGTTAGTTTTCCTTGGTTCTCAAGTAGGATAAAGTCAGCCTGAATATCTAGGTTTCCTACATTACCCTGTCCAAAGCTGCTGACATTCAGCTCTCCATTATTAGTCACAGACAGTGTTTTGGTAGTGATGTCGATACCACCTGAGTTGCCGACGCCGTTTTTTACTACCCTACTGTTGATGAAACTCCTATCCAAGGAGATGGTATCGCTGGCTCGAATAATTATCTCACCGGAATTTCCTGTGCCCTCGGTAGAGGCAGTGAGTCCCGATTCATTCACTAGAGACAGGATGCCTGTGGTCATATCGATGCCGCCCGAGCTGCCTGCGGCGTTCTTTTCTACTTTGCTGGTGATGATACTTCCATTGACTAAAGAAATAGTATCGCTGGCACGAACGATCACCTGACCGGCATTTCCCTGTCCCCGAGTGTTGGCGCTCAATGAGGCTCCATTGTTCAGAGAAAGCGAACCTGTAGTGATTTTGATATTGCCTGCATTCCCCTTTCCCAGTGTATTGGCATTCATTGAGGCGTCATTGGTCAGAGACAGTGAGCCGGTGGTGATGTTGATGCCACCTGAGTTGCCGATGCTGTCTTTTACTACCCTACTGTTGATGAAACTCCCATCCAAGGAGATGGTATCGCTGGCTCGAATAATTATCTCACCGGAATTTCCTGTGCCCTCGGTAGAGGCAGTGAGTCCCGATTCATTCACTAGAGACAGGATGCCTGTGGTCATATCGATGCCGCCCGAGCTGCCTGCGGCGTTTTTTTCTACTCTGCTGGTGATGATACTTCCATTGACTAAAGAAATAGTATCGCTGGCACGAACGATCACCTGACCGGCATTTCCCTGTCCCAGAGTGTTGGCACTCAATGAGGCTTCATTGTTCAGAGAAAGCGAGCCTGTAGTGATTTTGATATTGCCTGCATTCCCCTTTCCCAGTGTATTGGCATTCATTGAGGCGTCATTGCTAAGCGAAAGTGAGCCGGTGGTGATGTTGATGCCCCCTGAGTTGCCTACGCCGTTCTTGACCACCCTGCTGTTGATAAAGCTTCCATCCTGCAAGGAGATGGCATCGCTGGCACGAATGATTATCTCACCGGAATTTCCTGTACCCTCGGTGGAAGCAGTTAGTCCAGCTTTATTCACCATAGACAGGGTTCCTGTAGTAATGTCGATGCCCCCTGAGCTGCCCACGGCGTTCTCTTCCACTCTGCTGGTGATGAAACCTTCATCCCACAAAGAAATGGTATCGCTGGCACGAACGATTACCTGACCTGCATTTCCCTGTCCCAGAGTGTTTGCCTTCAGTGAGGCTTGATTAGTAAGCGAAAGTGAGCCAGTGGTAATTTTGATATTGCCTGCATTACCCTTGGCGTTCTTATCTACCTGAGTTTCTACTTTACTCCCATCCAAAGAGACTGCATCAGAAGCATTAATTTCCACATCTCCCGCCTGAGCCTCCGGTGTTCCTAAATTTTTTTCTATTCCAGCTGTAAGCTTACTTCCTTCCGAGGCTTTAAAGTTACGAGCATGAATTCCAATAAAGCCTCCACCTCCAGCACCCACATCAACAGAACTATAATTAGTAAGAGACACATCTGCTCGCGCTACATTATTAGGAAAGTTCAAACTGCCATTTTCCTTGAGTTCAACTTCCCCGGCTACAGATAATCCTCCTAGCTCAAGTCGTCCTCCCGGTGCTGTTAGTTTCGTTTTCTGTAAGCGAATCTCACCGCCTACCAGAACTAAATTTTGATTTGGTTCGACTTTTAGATTAGACCCCTCCACCTCTACACTGGCAGGATTGTCCCTCAATTGCAAACCAATAGGCGTGTTTACTGTCAGGAGGGGTTTTGGTTGAGTATTTGTAGCGCTAAATTCTATACCATTGTTAAACAGCAAAGTATCGGCGGTACTTGCTAGAAACGAACCTCCTATATCTAGTTTGGCTTTGGAACCAAAGATAATTCCTGCTGGATTGATTAGGAATAAGCTAGCACCGCCATTAGCTTTAATCAAACCATTAATGTTAGAGACGGATGAACCTGTCACACGGGTCAATATGCTCTCAATAGCCCAACCATTGTTGAAGTATGCCGTACTCCCATTAATTACAGAAAACTCTTTAAAGCTGTGGAACAGGTTGTTTCCTGCTACTGTTCCCCCAGTAATAGTGCTAACTTTCCCCTTGGTTGTAACCGTGGAATTGTTAGGTAAAGTGGCATCGGGGACAATTTGAGCCACGCTGGGGGTTGCCGTCACTAGACAGCAGAGGGCAATCCCATTAGTAATCCAAAACGAGTAAATATTCTTTCTGCTAGAGAAATTGCCCACCATACATTTATACAAGGGCAGAACTTGCCTTTTTGGGTAATCCTACTTAAACATTACTCAGAGTTTACCTAAGGCCCCTATAAATTTACATTTTGAAATTTAACAAATTAGATGAATTGATAGTTTCGCTAATTTCTGGAGTTTATGTATAAAATGTTTCATAAACTAGAAGGTGTATCCTTAATAAGGAGTCAGTAATAATTAGTAATTTATAAATTACCTGCAAATAGGACTAAGTAAGTAAAGAATTATAGAAAATAGCTCAACACTGTTCTAAATTTAACTTACCCAGAAGTTACCATCAATATTTAGTAATAGTTTTTGCTTGGTACGAATTGTAAGATTTTTCATTAATAGGAGAAGTTTTGGTATTCCACTTTATAGTATTTCTTATTTGGGTAGGTTATATTAAGGCTCTGACGTTTGTAGGGCATGGCAATGCCATGTTCTTATAAATTTATTGCACCAGCTCAAAAATTTCCATAGAATATTCCGCTGATTAATTTCACATTTTTGGATGATTTTAGGGTTACTTCTAATATCGTCTATAATTTGAATAAAAAAATCGAAATTATCAGAAACTTTGTTGGGATTAAGCCTGCTGATAGCAGTTTTAGTTCTTATTGGTAGTTAATGTGTTTTATCAGCACAAGCGTGTTATCTAAACCAAAGCATCAACATAAAAGATTTTATTAATTCCGGGACGAAGAATGTGAAATTGTGAAGGGCAGCAAATAATTTATTGTTTGTCAGCGATAAAGCGAAATAAAAAGAGCGATCGCCCTTTTTATTTCGTTCTTTCCCCACGATCTCTGCTATGGCTTAATCAGACGCCTAGTTTGTGTTGCATGGCGATAGTTAGCCATCAGTTTTTCTCGCTGTTGATATGGATAATACATGATAGCAGCTAAGGATAAACTGGTTCCTAGTAAGGATAAAAACAGAAAGAAATTGAAGAAGCCGATATTGAATCCTGTCCCTAAGCTCATGCCGAAACCTGTTATTAAAAGTGCGCTGCCAATGGCAATCTTTTCAGGAAATCCCCTTTCTTTATAATTTTTAATTACTGCCCCATTTAGGAAGCCAATTACTAGACCTGCCAAGGTTCCCAAGGCAGTAATCGCCGCCGGTAAGAACCCTGATGACAACAAAACAACTAACATTGTCACAGTGGTCAACCAAGCTGCAATCTTTATGCCTAGCACAGTTCTGATGCCAACTGCTGCCAGTAGAGTTCCGGCGCTAAACCAAGCCAAAAATACCGCGATTACTCCAACTTCAAAAATTGCTACAGATGTCCAAGAGGTAAATTTGAATAGAATTGCTACCATCCAAGCGATCGCACCTGTCCAAAATCCAGTCATTGCTAAAGCAATTCCTAATAGCAAAGCCATTGAAATATAAGGCGGCTTTGGAGTTTCAAGCAGAGTTGTGCGAACTGTAATCGTGAGCGGGTAAGTTTCTGGGGAAGAATTGGTGTGTAATAAAATCTGACGGCTGTAGGTTTTATCTGCCATCAACTTATTCGTATTCACGGTGATTTTGCAATCAGCATGATTACTCTTAAATGTGGCGGGTTCAAAGGAAATCCAAGCATGAGAATTGGAATAGCGCGGATCGCTGTGGTGGGGGGCTACTTCCCAAGTCCCTTCTAGCAAAGTGTCCGGAACGGAATTATTAACCCTAACGGTTTGAGTTAATTTTTCGCCTAGTTGTGTTGTTTTAAATTCCAAAGCCAGTTGGCTAAATTTAACTTCCGGTAAGCGATTAACATAAATCGGCTTGAGAGCTTCCAAAGCAGCCGTAGCATTGGGGAAACGGTCTTTTGCTTTGGGTTCGACCATTTTTGAGAGCCAATCCACAAAACGCAGGCTCAGCTTGGGAAGCAGCGGCTTGAAATTAAGGCGACCATCTTCATCAAATAAGGTGTCAATTGCCGTTGATTTTGTCCCAGTTAATAAGCAAATGAGTGTTGCGCCTAAACCATATAAATCTGTCGCTTCGTTTAGCTGGCGGTTGTATATCTGTTCGGGTGCCATAAACCCAAATGTCCCAGCAGCGACGCTGCTCATTGCCATTTCCCCACTGCCAATTCGAGCTAAGCCAAAATCCACCAGATAAACATTTAGTTGTTCGTCTACGAGGATATTTTCAGGTTTAATATCCCGGTGAATTACAGATGGAATCCGATTTTGTAAATAAACAAGAATTTCTAGGACAGAAGCAGCAATTTTCTGGATTTCATCCGGGTCAAAACTGCGTGGAGCAGATAAAGGCAGGGCATCTTTATGCTCCTGCACCATGCAGAAACCAGCTTGGGTTTCAAAGGAATCGAGGTAACGGGGAATTCCAGGATGATCAAGTCCTCGTAGCACTTGAATCTCGCGCTCATAAGCTTTAAAACCCGACCATTCAGACCCAACTTGGGCAAATAGAAATCGCTTCAGGATGACTGACTGCTCTGTGACGTTATCCTTTGCCAGATAAGTGATGCGACCCCCAGCGCGATTGCGCCCAAGTTCTCGAATGGTCTGATAGCGGGGACGGGGACTTAAAGTGTGTGAGGAGTTGCTCATGACGGCAAACAATGCAGGTAGATGGCGTCTATTCTAGGCGATCGCTTTCCTTCCCTTGTTCTCCTTCGCGCCTTCTGCGCCTAGAGCGGTTCAAACCTCCACCAATGCTAACTCCTCTTCTTCCACCTCCTGCCAAGTAGAATTAGCCAGTCGTTCAATCGCCCGATCGATCGTCTCCAACCCCTGCTCAAGGTTTTCGATCACCGCTAGATGTCCGCGCAACTCCGCAGCACCAGCAAAACCCTTGGCATACCAAGTCATGTGCTTGCGAGCTTGCCGAATTCCGCGATCGCCTTTATATTCCCACAAAGCTTGCAGATGTTCTTTGGCACATTCCAACCGTTGTATCGGCGTTGGTGGCGTCTTTTCTTGCCCAGTTTTTAGGAAATAGTCAATTTCTCCCACTAAAAAGGGATAACCCAGAGTTCCCCGCGAACACATCACCCCATCCGCGCCGGTTTGTTCCAAACACTTCACCGCCGCCTCCACGGAAAACATATCGCCATTGGCAATCACTGGAATCGACAGAATTTCCTTCACTTTCCCAATCCACTCCCACTTGGCTGGGCCAGTGTAACCTTGGGAACGGGTGCGACCGTGGACTGTAATCATTTGCGCCCCCGCATCTTCCATGCGCTTGGCAAAGTCCAGAATATTGATTTCCTTATCTGTCCAACCGATGCGCGTTTTTACCGTCACCGGCACATTCACCGCCTTCACGACCGCCCGGACAATTGCCTCAGCGACCTCTGGTTGCCGCAACAACGAAGAACCACCGCCGTTTTTAGTAATTTTGTTGACCGGGCAACCCATGTTGATATCAACCGTATCAGCGCCCTCTTTCACCGCCATTACAGCCGCTTCTGCCAAGAAATCTGGGCGACAGTCAAACAACTGAATGCTGATCGGTCTTTCGTTCGGATCTACCTCCATAATCTTGGGGAGTTCCTTCACGTAATGGAGTCCCGTTGCGTTCACCATCTCGGTGTACATCATTGAGTCGGGCGCATGGCGGCGCACCAGGCGACGAAACACCATATCGGTAACGCCAGAGAGGGGCGATTGTAAAACCCGGCTTTTGACTTCAAAAGAGCCAATTTTCAGCGGTGTCGAGAGTCGGGATTGCAGGCTAGGAGAAAGAGTAACCATAGGTTTTATCGCGGTCAACCGGGCTTTTCCATTTTACGAGCGATCGCTGTTGAACCATTTGATTATGACGAGCGCCCCGATCTTTATTGTGAATTGCGATCGCTTACGATAAGGGCACCTGAGCGCCACTGGCATCTGAAGTTGCTTCCTCATCCCATCGGTTGCCGAGTGCTGCTAAGCGATCGCGGTACTCGATGCGGCTTACCCAATCTTCGGGCCATGCTGCCATCCCTAAATAGGCTCCGGCGAAAGCACCCGTAAGGCAGGCAATAGAGTCTGAATCGCCTGCGGTGAGTGCCGCACGCCGGAGCGCCGCTACTGGCTCTTCAGGAAACAGTAGAAAGCACAGTAGACCTGTGGCAAAGGCTTCTTCTGCGATCCATCCTTCCCCCGTTGCTAAACAGGGGTCTGCATCCCGGTTCGGTTCTGCCAAGGCGGCATCCAGACGATCAAGGATGGACAAACATTCATCCCAGCCACGACTGATAAATTCCTCTGGTGTATTGATAGAGGGACGTTGCCAGAGCAACCCCAGCCAGTTGGCATGGTAGATCGAGCGTTGCTCCTCAGCATAGGCGCGAAGTCGAGAAGGTAGCCCTTTGGGATCGCCACCCGCTACCAGGTCAGCGATCGCTCTTGCCGTTAAATCCGAGGCAGTAAGGGCGGTGGGGTGCCCGTGGGTCAAAGCTGCCTGGAACTGAGCGATCGCGGCGCGGGTCGTTGTGTCCAGATTGTTGACCAGACCTACAGGTGCCACCCGCATATTGGCTCCACAACCCTTTGAGGTTGCTACCGTTGCCTGCTCCCACGGCAGGCCATCTGCCAAGTTAGCGCAGGCATTTAGACAAGTTCTTCCCGGTGCCCGGTTATTGTCAGGACTGTCCCACCAGTCGATGAAGGCGCGGCGTAGCAGCGGCTCTAGGCTCTCAGCACCCAAAGGCGGTATTACTTCCAAAAGTGCCTCTCCAACCGCTAAAGTCATCTGCATGTCGTCTGTAACGCGAGCCGGATTGCCCATAGGTTGCTGCGGCCCTTGGGGTGGGAAGCGGCGCAGGATCTCGTCAACATTGAGAAACTCAGTTACAGCACCGAGCGCGTCACCAAAAGCTAAACCAAACAGGCATCCAGAAGCACGGCGCATAGCTAGTACAACTCTTCTTTTTTAGAAATTCCGAACGATGGCTCGAAAATCGCATCTTTTGTAATACATATAATACAAGCTTTGAGAACGAACTAATCGTGAATGATTTAGGTTGTGTTGGTAGAGAGTCCAACGAGCTAATCGCGATCGCATTGAATTCCTCTAGACGGCAAATACACCTATTTAATTACGGCTTGCCCCCATACCTAAAGCCCCTGATTTCCTTACAGTAGACACAGTGAAAGCAATCAGCAGATGTTAAGTGATTGAGCCAAAGGGGATGCCTCCTGAAGGTTAACCGTCCTTCCTCAGGTTCGGAAAACCCCACAACACCAGAGTGGCTAATCCCGCACACTATATAGATCGGTACGCACGCACCAATGGTTATTAAATCTGGAAAGAGCTGCTGATTTAACCCGGTTGGTTCAATTTGTAGTTCCGTATCCGCCCTCAAAAGTTTTTGTAGTTATTAGGAAGCCGAAATACCCCTATGGCAAAAGTAGTTGGAATTGACTTAGGTACGACAAACTCCTGCGTAGCAGTGATGGAAGGTGGTAAACCTACTGTGATCGCTAACGCAGAAGGTTTTCGGACAACCCCCTCTGTCGTAGCATTTGCCAAGAATGGCGATCGCTTAGTGGGTCAAATTGCCAAGCGTCAATCGGTGATGAACCCCGAAAACACCTTCTATTCGGTCAAGCGTTTTATCGGACGCAAGTTTGAAGAAATCACCCACGAAGCCACCGAAGTTTCTTACAAAGTGCTGCGCGATAGCAACGGCAACGTTAAGCTAGACTGCCCCGCTCAGAGCAAGCAGTTTGCACCAGAAGAAATTTCTGCCCAAGTGCTTCGCAAGCTGGTGGATGATGCCAGCAAGTACCTTGGAGAAACCGTTACCCAAGCTGTAATCACCGTTCCCGCTTACTTCAACGACTCCCAGCGCCAAGCTACCAAAGATGCTGGTAAGATTGCCGGGATTGATGTAATGCGGATTATCAACGAGCCGACCGCCGCTTCCTTGGCGTACGGACTCGAAAGAAAGGCCAACGAAACCATTCTGGTATTTGACCTGGGTGGCGGTACCTTCGATGTATCCATCCTGGAAATGGGTGATGGCGTGTTTGAAGTGTTAGCGACCTCTGGTGACACTCACCTGGGTGGTGACGACTTCGACAAGAAAATCGTTGATTACTTAGCCGAAGAATTCAGAAAATCTGAAGGCATTGACCTCCGCAAAGACCGTCAAGCCCTCCAGCGTCTCACGGAAGCCGCTGAAAAAGCCAAGATTGAGTTATCTAGCGTCACACAAGCGGAAATCAACCTGCCATTTATCACCGCTACCCAGGATGGTCCAAAGCACCTGGATATGACCCTGACTCGCGCTCAGTTTGAAGGACTCTGCGCTGACTTGATCGATCGCTGCCGCATTCCTGTAGAGAACGCCCTGCGCGACGCCAAGCAAGACAAGAGTGCAATTAATGAAGTCGTGCTGGTCGGTGGTTCTACCCGGATTCCTGCCGTACAAGAACTGGTGAAGCGGGTTTTGGGCAAAGAACCCAATCAAACCGTCAACCCGGATGAAGTGGTAGCTATCGGTGCCGCAATTCAAGCCGGTGTCCTCACAGGTGAAGCTGGAACTGAAGGACTATTGCTGCTCGACGTTACCCCCCTCTCTTTGGGTGTGGAAACCCTCGGTGGCGTGATGACCAAGATTATCCCCCGCAACACCACGATTCCTACCAAGAAGTCTGAGGTCTTCTCTACTGCTGTAGATAATCAGACCAACGTAGAAATCAAGATTCTGCAAGGCGAACGGGAGATGGCGGCGAACAACAAAGAGTTGGGGATCTTCCGTCTGGATGGGATTCCTCTGGCTCCTCGTGGAATGCCACAAATTGAAGTTACCTTCGATATTGATGCCAACGGTATCCTGAACGTCACAGCTAAGGATCGCGGTACTGGTAAAGAGCAATCAATCAGCATCACGGGTGCTTCCACCCTGCCCCAAAACGAAGTGGAGCGGATGGTTAAGGAAGCCGAACAAAATGCCTCCACTGACCGGGAGCGTCGTGAGAAGATTGACCGCAAGAACCAAGCTGACTCCCTCGTTTACCAAGCTGAGAAGCAAATGGCTGACTTGGGTGACAAAGTTCCCGCTGCTGACAAGAGCAAGGTCGATGGATTGGTCAAAGACCTGCGCGATGCGATCGCTAAGGAAGACGATGAGCGCATCAAGACGCTTACCACAGAGCTACAGCAGGCTCTCTACACCATCGGCACGAACATCTATCAACAAGCAGGCGGCGCAGGTGCAGCTCCTGGCGATGGCACCGGCACCCCTGGTGGTGGTGGTGGTTCCAGTCAGTCCACTGGTACTGGGGATGATGTAATTGATGCTGATTTTACGGAAAGCAAGTAATTAGCTAAGTGCTAAGTGCTAATCGCTAATTGCTAATAAGGGTTGATGAATTGCTTTTGGGCGCTCATCAGCCCTTTTTTAATGCAAAACTACGCACAATTACTTTCTTCCTTGCCCCAAAATGACCCGCTCCCTAGAAGCGTGTCTAGTCTAAGGTTCGGGTTTCCTTCCTCAACCTAGCTCCCTACTGCTTTGCGTACCTTTGCGCCAACCTCAGCGTACCTTTGCGTTAAAAACAGAAATTATTGATGCTACTCCACAGGGAAGGCACCAGGTTGTACTTGGACAGTTTCAGTCCGACCGCTACGGTTGACCTCTACTTCTAATCTGGAGCCGACGCTACTCGCTTCTACCCGTTCTTGCACTTGATCGGCACTTGCGACCGCTTGACCGCCAACTTTCTGGATCACATCTCCTGCACGCAAGCCAGCGCGTTCTGCGGGTGAGTTTTTGACCACCCGAACGATGACAACGCCTTTATCCTGCGTAACTTTGAAGCCCGCCTCATTGTCTTTGTTAATGTCGTCTTTTAGTTCCGGCGTCAGCGTTACCATTTGAATTCCCATGTAGGGATGCTCGACGCGACCTTTGCTAAATAGCTGATTGGCGACTCGTTCGGCGGTTTCAATCGGGATGGCAAAACCGAGTCCCTGAGCATTTGCCCGAATGGCTGTATTAATCCCAATCACTTCACCCCTGGCATTTAGCAAGGGACCTCCGGAATTACCGGGGTTGATAGCGGCATCGGTTTGGATAAATCTGACTCGCTTATCCGGGACACCTACCTGCGAACTGGAGCGACCCGTCGCGCTGACGATACCCACCGTCACCGTGTTATCTAGACCGAGGGGATTGCCAATTGCGATCGCCCACTGTCCCGGTATTAAGTTATTCGAGTCTCCCAAGCGTACCGTCGGCAACTTTGTCGCATCAATTTTGACAACTGCCACATCCGTAACCGGATCGGCTCCCACCACTCGACCTTCCATCGTCCGACCATCTTTGAGCGTCACCTTGACCTTATCTGACCCCGCGACAACGTGGGCATTTGTCATTAAGCGACCATCAGCACTGAGAATGAAGCCAGATCCGGTACCTCGTTCCACCCGTTCTTCCGGAACCGGCGTTTCGTTCCCAAAAAATCGTCGGAAAAACGGGCTTCTGAAAGTATCTGGAATGTCCTGCGATACGGTACGAGCCGCATCAATTCGCACGACAGCAGGGCCAACTTTTTCGGCTGCTTCGGCAATAAAATTCAGGTTCTCTTGGGGAGCGCGATTCTGGGGCGGGGAGATTTGCTGTAGCGCGGCTGGAATCGCTGATGGGATTCTGCCTTCGACACTGGGGTTGTCTGCTGCGAAATGGCGACTGGCATATATTCCTGCACCACCGCCGATAGCCAGCAAAGCTAGATAAGTGGTCAGCTGTTTGACAAGTAAACTCATGGTCTTTGGGCTGAAGGACAGCAATACAGGTAATAATTCCACTCTAATCAAAAAATGCTGTGGATGAGCAGCATTTGGGTAGAGTTTTAACTGGGTTTCAAGATATTGGGGTGCCCAAGAGGAGGCACAAACAGCGCATCAGAGTGCATACGCGATCGCTTGGTTTGTCGCGTTGGCGTCACCACTACCCCAGGATACAGCCAACACTGGACACGCCCGATTCCCTGGGCTAAGACAGTGTAAACACTGTCCGTACATCTACTTACCTTGTCAGCCATGCAACTCCAGAAAATCAGCCTTACCGGGGTGCAAAACCTTGTACCCTTACTGATTACTTTTGTGGCAACTGTCTTAACCCCTTTCCCAGGGAAGACGGCTGAAATTTTCCCTGGCTCTCAGGTGTTGGCACAAACTCCAGAGGCTCCAGCGACCGTCAATCCACTCAATATCGAACAAATTCGACAAGTTGCTAAAGAACACAACGCCACACTCGTTGAATACTCAATTAATTACGAGACGTTCCCCGTTCAAGGAAAAGAACAAACCCAAGAATCAGAACTGCTGATTTGGGTGGTTCAACCTACAGGTGAAATCACCTTACGACGGGTTGACCTTAAACCGTTGTGGCAGAAGCAAAATACCTCCCTCTCAGAGTTGGTGACTAGTAGTCGTGCGGCGATGGGGATTGGGAGTGCTGCAAATAAGAGTGGCATCGTCGTGACGACAAAACAGGACAATCGCCTAAGCAAGCAGTTACAGCAACTTCATCAGCTGCTTGTTGAGCCGATTGCCGAATTGTTGCCAAAAGCTGCGAACGCTCGTGTCGCCTTTATCCCGCAAAAATCTCTGTTTCTGCTTCCCTTCGCAGCGCTGCAAGATAAACAAGGCAAATACCTGATCGAGCAACACGCAATTTTTACCGCTCCCTCGATTCAGTCGCTGGATTTACTTTACAAGCATCGACAGCGAATCCAAGGGATTGCCAAGGATGTGCTGGTGGTGGGGAATCCGACGATGCCCCGCGTTCCTCCCAAGATAGGACAAAAGCCGGTGTTGTTACAGCAACTGCCCGGAGCGGAACAGGAAGCAAACGCGATCGCGAATCTCTTCAATACCCAAGCGCTTACCGGCGACGCAGCAACTGAGACCGCGATTGTGCAGCAAATGCCCCAAGCGCGAATTATTCATCTCGCAACGACTGGGTTAATCGATGAGGAGGAGGCATTGAGAAATGCGATCGCTTTGGCTCCCTCTAACACCGATGATGGGTTGCTGACAGCAGAAGAAATCCTGAATTTGAAGCTAAACGCTGAGTTAGTTGTCCTGAGCGCCTGTGATGCGGGTTTGGGTCGCATTACCGAAGATGGTGTGATTGGGCTAACGCGCTCTTTTCTAGCAGCGGGAGTTCCCAGCGTCATTGCCCCCCTAGGGTCTATGCCGGATGAGCCGACTGCCTTTCTAATGACCGAGTTTTATAAAAATCTTCAATCGAATCCCGATAAAGCTGCTGCACTGCGAAGCGCCATGCTAGCGACTATGAAAAAACATCCTAGCCCAATAAACTGGGCGGGTTTCATCCTCATTGGCGAACCGTAGGCGCAGCCCATTTGTGCTTGATTTCATTCCAGTCAATTTGACAAAACAATTCATCTACCCAGCAGTGAAAGCAATCCCTTCTCAAAGAATCATCCGAATCGCCTTCATCACCCTCCTAAGTAGTGTCTCGACGCCTTTGCTTGTCAATTTTCCATTCCCATTGTCTGCACCACGAGCGTTAGCGCAAACACAAGATGACCGTACCGAAGCAGACCAACTGTTTCAGCAAGGTGTTCAGCAGTTTCAGACCAGTCAATTTGAGGCAGCTTTACAGTCTTGGCAACAGGCATTGATGATCTATCGGGAGATAAAAGATCGCCCAAGTGAAGGGCAGGTTCTGGTAAATCTGGGAGTTGCTTACTTTTCCTTGGGGTTATACGGCAAAGCGATTGATTGCTACGAGCAAGTTTTGGCAATTGTCAAGGAGAACGAAGACCGCTCTATTGAGAGTTATGCTCTGGGAAATCTCGGGAATGCTTACCATTCTCTGGGGGACTTTGCACGAGCGATAGAGTACCACCAGCAGCATTTAACACTTGCAAAAAGTATCCAAGACCGCTCTGGCGAAGGAAAGGCTCTGGGAAATCTGGGCAATGCTTACAACGCCTTGGGAGATTTTCCACGAGCGATAGAGTACCACCAGCAATATTTAGCACTCGCTAGAGCAATCCAAGACCGCTCTGGCGAGGGAAAGGCTCTGGGAAATTTAGGAGTTAGTTATCGTAACCTGGGGGACTTTCCACGGGCGATTGAGTACAACCAGCAATACTTAGTGATCGCGAAGGAGATGAAAGATCGCCAAGCCGAGGGGAATGCTCTAAGAAATCTGGGACTTGCCTACAATTCTCTGGGAGACTTTGCACGAGCGATTGAGTACCAACAGCAGAATTTAGCGATCGCAAAGGCAATCAAAGATCGCTCCGGCGAAGGAAAAGCTCTGGGAAGTTTGGGCGTTATTTACCGTAACCTGGGGGATTTTCCACAGGCGATTGAGTATCATCAGCAGAATTTAGCGATCGCAAGAGAAATCCAAGACCGTTATGGCGAGGGGAATGCTTTGGGAAATCTGGGAGTTGCCTACTCTGCCTTGGGCGACTACAGCAAAGCAATTGATTATTTTCAGCAAGTTTTGGCGATCGCACGAGCGATCCAGAACCGTTCTAGCGAAAGTCATGCTCTGGGCAATCTGGGACTTGCTTACAATTCCCTGGGGGGCTTTCAACGGGCAATTGATTACTACCAGCAGACTTTAGCGATTGCCAAGCAAATAAAAGACCGACAAAGCGAGGGGAAGGTTCTGGGAAATCTTGGAGGCACTTATTATTCTCTGAGAGACTTTCCACGAGCGATTGAGTACCAACGGCAGTTTTTAGCGATCGCTAAGGCTATCAAAGACCGCTCTGGAGAGGGACAAGCTCTAGGAAATCTAGGGCTTGCTCTCTATAAAGCAGGCAATCTAAAAGCAGCGGAGAAAACCCTTATCGACGCAATTGAGGTGAGGGAATCTCTACGGCGTGAGTTAAATGATGCCAACAAAGTGTCAATTTTTGAAATGCAATCTAATAGCTACCGCACTTTACAACAAGTCTTCATTGCTCAGAATAAGACCGATGCAGCGCTGGAAGTTGCCGAGCGGGGTCGGGCACGGGCCTTTGTAGAGTTACTGGCTAGTAGATTGCAGATTGATAAGTTACAGGCTGAAGGTTCAAATCAACCTTCTAAGCTGCAATCTCCTACTATCGAGCGAATCAAACAAATTGCCGCCTCTCAAAATGCCACCCTAGTTCAGTATTCGATTATTTACGATGCTTTCAAAGTTCAAGGTAAAGAACAAACTAAGGAATCAGAACTCTATATTTGGGTAATCAACCCTACAGGTGAAGTGACGTTTCGCAAAGTCGATCTCAAACCTTTGTGGCAGCAGCAGAATACCTCGCTGGCAAACCTGGTTTTCAGTTCCCGTCAATCAATGGGAGTCAGAGGACGTGGTGGAGGTGTGGTAGCGGAGCTTATAGAAGAGGAAAAACCAACTAGACGATTACAACAAATTCACAAATTGCTTATTGAACCGATTGGCGATCGGTTGCCTAGCGATCCAAAAGCTCGTGTAATCTTTATCCCGCAGCACGAGTTGTTCCTTACTCCTTTTCCAGCTCTCCAAGATGCTTCTGGCAAATACCTGATTGAAAAACATACGATTCTCACGGCTCCTTCAATTCAAGTGCTGGATTTAACTCATCAGCAAAGGCAACGTGTGGAGACACAATCAATCCCATCTCTACAAGAGGCGTTAGTAGTAGGTAATCCGATAATGCCTGGAGTGGTGCTGAACCCTGGAGAACCAGCGCAGCAGTTACCTAATTTGCCGTGGGCTGAACAGGAAGCAAAGGATATTGCTAAACTACTCAAAACTCAAGCGATTACTGGTAGCCAAGCCACCAAAGTCGCGATCGCGCAAGCATTGCCTAAAGCGCGAATCATTCATCTAGCTACTCATGGCTTACTAGATGATTACCGGGGATTGGGAAGTGCGATCGCTCTCGCTCCATCTAACCAGAATGATGGGTTGCTCACTGCTGAAGAAATCCTCAATCTAAAATTGAATGCTGAATTAGTGGTTCTGAGTGCTTGCGACACCGGACGAGGACGCATTACGGGCGATGGTGTTATTGGTTTATCCCGTTCTTTAATTTCCGCTGGTGTGCCTAGCGTGGTGGTCTCTCTATGGCAAGTCCCGGATAATTCGACTGCTTTTTTGATGACGGAGTTTTATAAAAATCTTCAGCAAAAGGCTGATAAAGCTACGGCATTGCGAAATGCGATGCTGACAACCATGAAACAGCAACAATATTCAGATCCCGTGCAGTGGGCAGCATTTACTTTGATTGGCGAAGCTGAATAAGGCAATATTCATCTGAGCGCTTGGCAAAGATTTGTTAGAGAATTTATTTCTAACTAATGACAAAATTTTTTCTACAACGATTAGGAAAAATAAGTGAAATCGAATCTAGTTAATTATTTTTTTGATGATTGGTCAGTAATGGATAATTGTTTTTTTATCCTTCCACCTATTCTTTATTAACCATTACCAACCTGACAAATAAAATAAGTTTCCACCCAAAGTTGACGCTAGAACTTAGGCATAGCGGTCAGTGCGATCTCGCTGACTCCCCAAGCTTCAAAAAACTGGCGATAGAGAACTTTACTGGCTGAGGTTAAGTCGCCATCCGGCTCGATGATTCCTCCTTGGAGGATTTTTCCTCCATCTGTGCGGAAATCCAACCTCAGATCGCCATTTTCATCTTGTTGAATGATAAAATTTCCGTTTGCCAAAACTTGACCAGCACGACTTAAAATAGCGCAGCGCATCGTTAACGACTTCCGATATAAATAGAACACAGTTAACCATGTCACTAATCTGTGCCGTCGTCAACATAGCTCGTTGAACACAGGATTTCAGTAATCTCAGCCTTTCATCCTGCACCACTTGAGGAAACATTGATGATGTCTCACATCAAGCGCCGTCAGTTTTTGCAATTTGCCGGATCGACGCTGGCAACTTTGGGTTTAAGCCATCTGGATGTGATGCGAAAGGGCGATCGCTATGGCAAAGTCCTCGCGCAAAGCACACCCCGCAAACTGGCGCTGCTGGTGGGAATTAACGCTTATCAAAATAGTAGCGATCGCTTAGCGGGTTGCATCACCGATGTGGAAATGCAGCAACATCTACTCATTCACCGCTTTGGCTTCAACAAGAAGGATGTCCATATCCTGACAGATGCTCAAGCCACTCGTGAAGGTATCTTGGGTGCATTTGACGAATATCTGATTGGGCAAGCGAAGCCGGGAGATGTTGTGGTGTTTCACTTCTCCGGGCACGGTTCGCGAGTAGATGACAGCCCAGAATGCGATGAAGTGGTCTTAAAACTGAGCGAAAGTTGTTTAAACAGTACCATTGTCCCTGCCGATAACTCTCTACCTGTGGTTGCCCGTCGCCGTGGGGGTATTGCATCCGATATCACAGGACACACGCTGTTTTTGCTGGCGTCAGCAGTGAATACGGAAAACCTGACGCTGGTTCTAGATAGTTGTCATGCTGGGGGCGGGAAACGGGGGAATTTGAACGTCAGGGCGCTGGATGGTGGCACTCAAGTTAAAGTCAGCCCAGTAGAGAAAGAATATCAGCGACAATTGCTATCGCGGGTAAATTTATCCCCGGATGAGTATATTCAGGCACGCAGAGCCGGAGTTGCAAAAGGGGTCGTTATTGCCGCTGCCGATCGCAAGCAACTGGCGGCGGATCAGCGCTTCAACGGCTTTGCGGCGGGGGCATTTACTTATGTGATGACGCAGTATCTTTGGCAGCAAACCGGGGATGAACCCGTGGCGAGTGCGATCGCAAATATTGCCCGTACTACTAACCAGATTTCTTCTACGGGTCAAATTCCAGAATATGAAGCTAAGCAAAAAAGCAATGAAGAGGAACCCGCTTACTTCCTAAACCAACAGACTCTCCCGGCGGAAGCGGTAATCACCAAAGTTGAGGGAGATGGGGTGCAGTTGTGGTTGGGAGGTGTCAATTCCCAAAGCATCCCTGCCTTCGATCGAGGTGCGATTTTGACAGTGATAGACGCTCAAGGCAAGGAGCAGGGATTGGTACAGTTGGAAGCGAACTCGCGCAAAGGATTAACGGCGCGGGGCAAACTCCTAAATGCAGGAAGGGGCGGGGTTTCCTCGCCCCCGCAACTGGGAACATTGCTGCAAGAGCGAATGCGCGGGATTCCCAGCGATATGACGTTACCGATTGGTCTAGATCCATCGCTGGGTAACGACACAGCCAAGGCAGAACAAGCGCTTAAGGCAATTGTGCGCCTCAAAGTCTTGCCTGTACAACAGGAAGAATATGTCGCCTACCTCTTAGGTCGCATCACCCAGGAGAATCGTCAATTTCAGCAAAATGGAGAGACTCCTGATTTAACCTCTGTGCCCGATATGGCCAGTGTCGGCTTATTCACTCCAGCACTAGAACAAATTCCTGGCTCTTTTGGTGCATCTGGTGAATCGATAGAGGCGGCTATCGCCCGTCTCACCCCGAAATTTAAGTCACTGCTAGCAGCTCACATTGCCAAGATGATACTCAATCCCGGTTCCTCTCGGCTGAATGTGGTGGCTTCTATGAAAAGAGCAGAGGGCGAGACATTTGCAACTACTTTCCCGGTTCGCGGCGCACAAAACAGCAGCAATTCTTCAACTCAAAACTCAAACCTCAACCGCGAGCGATCGGGTCCCGACAACTTAAAACTCCCCTTGGGAACGCCGCTTCAGTTTGTGGTGACGAACCAAGAAAATCGGGATCTTCACGTATCCGTTTTAGTAATCGATCCTGAAGGAGAAATGACGATCGTTTTTCCGAATACCTGGACGGTAGAAGAGAGTGCGACTCTGGTAAAAGCCGGAGAAACGCGACAAATCCCGCAACCGGGAAAAGATAAGTTCAGATTTAAAGTCGCAAAACCCGTCGGCATGGTGGAGGTTCTGATAATCGCCAGTGGTACTCCTCTTAAGCAAGCGCTCAAGACATTACAGGAAGTGGCGAGGGTGCGAGGACAGGCACCAGGGTTGCCAATGACGCTGGGTGAGGAACCAACTAAGTTAATTGATGGTTTGCTAGAAGACTTTAACCGAGGCGCAGGAAATAGTCGTGGTGGTGAGAAGGCAGAGGTTCGGGGACTGGGGCTAATTAATCGTGTCGATACTCAAGAGTTGGCGGCGATGTCAATTACCTTTGAGTCGGCGGAAACATAAGCAATTATCGCCATTCCAGGATGGGGTGGGATACATCTGTAGGGGCATGACAATCAAAAAGCCCCTACCGTTAGAAGCGTAATATATTCCAGCCAACTGAGAAATGGTATAGATGAATCTATGGTAGATATCCCGTGCAATGGTATTCAGATACCCAACTTACGGCTGAACAGATGTCGAATGGTGAACGGGTAACAACACTTTGAAAGTAGAACCCTGACCAAGTTTACTGGTGACAGAAATAGAGCCAGCGCAACGTAGGAGAAGTTGCTGCACAATGGTTAAACCTAATCCAGCACCGAAAACTTCTTCGCCCGGTGCTAGGCGTCCGCGATAAAAGCGGTCAAAAATCTTGGGCAATTCGTTCGGGGCAATGCCGATGCCGGTATCGCGAAATTCCAACTGTACGTATTCGCCTTGTTGCTTGGTGCGTACCACCACCTGACCGCCAGTGGGAGTGAATTTAATGCTGTTGTGTAGCAGATTGATAATAATTTGTCGCAGCCATGCCTCTAAGCAGGAGACAGCCGGAAGGTTAGGACTGACCGTGTAGCCTAGCTGGATGCCTTTTTCTTGAGCGATCGCTTGATAGGTGCTGACAACTCCAGGCACAATGTCTGCTAACTGCACCGGATGCAGAGTCGTTGGTGTTGTTGCCCGATCTAGCTGGACTAGCTCCATCAAACCGCTAATCAAAGAAACTTGGCGATCGCACTGTGTATGCAGCAAATGCAGGTAGCGCTGACGCTGCGAGGGTTTGAGTTGTGGGGACTCTAGCAGCGTCAGCGCGGTTTTCATGTTGGTTAGCGGCGTCCGCAGTTCCAACAGCGCATTGCTTAGTAGTTCATCTTTAAAGCGCACTTCATCCAGCAAAGCTTGATTTTGCCGCTGGAGTTCGGCGATTTCCGTTGTTGATGCATGATTGGCGGCAGCACCCCGCCCGATTTCCTCTTGCTGCTGGACTTGTTTTACCAGTAACTGAGTCAGGATGGATGCGATCGCTCGATTCTGTACTAAATCGGGTGATTGCGGTAAGGTAAATAGCTTGTCCCAGTTGCTGAGGAGAGTCTCTTCAGTGGGCGCGATCGCGGGTCGGATTCCCTGCAAAACCTCCTGAATCACTGGCTTGTCAAAAGCGCAAATTGTCAGCAGCGGTCGTCCTCGCTTGTCCTCCGTGCCTGCTGTAGCCATTTGCTTTTGCAAAGCCAAAACGCTTTCGCTAACGCCTGACTGTGCCCCGTAAGGATTGCCTAGGGCGCTCTTATTCGGGTACTGAGAAGCGAGAAACTCTTTTGAGTCTATATTTTTGATTTGATCCAAATCCTTTGAAGTTGTCTGGGCAGATGGCTTAGCGCTACGGGGTCGATGAGCCAAAATTAAGCCGCAAAAGCGTTCGGATAGCACTAACAAAAAATATTCTCTGGAAATTGCGTTTTCCGGCTTCAGTTGAACTGGAATAATCTGCGAGGCGGTGGGGGAAATTTTTGGGGATCCGGTGAGTGCATAAGGGGAATTTTCAAATTCTTCCTGGCTTTGGCTCTCTCCTGCTTCTACTCTCTCCTGCTCTCGTCCCTCTTTGCCGTTACAGACATAAATGGTATGCCCAACCTGCCCCCGCTCCTGATATTGTTCTATCTGCGCCTGCCAGCCTTCTCCAGGCGGTAGCTTTACCCAGAGTTTGGCTGGCAGTTGTTGGTCAATCAGTACGTCCATCAGCGCCCACAGCAAGGACTTGAGCGTAGTTGCACTCACGGCAAGCGGCTGAGGCGCTGACTCTACACGCAGAGCCAATTGGTAAAGGGATGCATCCATAAGATTTTAAGATTTTAGAGGTTGCTTTTGGATGAAAAGGTGACTTGTTAAATGCACTGATGTCTCAACAAATGGGTGAAAATCAACTTGGATGATTTTGAAGACTTTTGACTGGAAACTTCTTTGTAGCTACTTTTAGCGCAGCGGTGCGGATCGCAGATTGGGAGAAACCAGAGATAGTTTCATCTTGATTTCTACCCATCTAGCGAGTGTCTCTTTAATCCTTTCCCAGCCATCAATCTCCATTTCAAGAGACAACAAGTTAGATTGAATTGCGCCTAGTTACAAGTTAACCGCTCCACTCTAAAATCTAAAATCCATAATTGCTTTAACCAGGCATCCGCTTTAATAGGGCATCGCGTGCTTGTTCTCGATCGTCAAAGTGGATTTTTTCCGTTCCTAAGATTTGGTAGTCTTCATGACCTTTACCCGCGATGAGGACGCCATCACCCGGTTGGGCTTCTAAAATGGCGGTATGAATGGCAGTCGCGCGATCGCTAATCACCACGATTGGTTGAGCCGAGGTTGGTATCCCGGCGACAATATCTTGCAAAATCCGTTCTGGATCTTCCGTCCGCGGGTTGTCGGAGGTAACAACGGCTTTGTCTGCCAACTGCGCGGCAATTTGACCCATTTTCGGGCGTTTAGTGCGATCGCGATCGCCTCCACAACCGAAGACGCAGATCATCTTACCGGGAATAAACGGACGCGCCGCTTTTAGCAAATTCTCCAAACTGTCCGGCGTGTGAGCATAATCGACAATAACGCTAATCTCTTGCTGGGAACCGATTTGCACTCGTTCCATCCGTCCCGGCACTCCCGAAAATTGGGGTAGCGCCGCCGCAATTAACTCCAAATCTACTCCCAGATGCAACACTGCTCCCACAGCGGCAAGTAAATTTTCCAGATTGTACTGCCCTACCAGGGGCGAACGGAAAGTCACGTCCCCTTTGGGGGTATGCATTAGCCCGCTGACTCCCGTTGGCTCATAACTCAGATTGCTCATCCACAAATCGGCGGTTGAATCGTTGACACTGTAGCGCCATACTTGGTCTGGATGTAACCGCTCGATCAATCGCTGTCCGTAGGAGTCATCTGAATTAATTACCGCCCGCCCTTTTAGATATTCAGGGCTAAACAGCAACGCTTTTGCATTGAAGTAATCTTCCATGTCGTGGTGGAAGTCTAGATGATCCTGAGTGAGATTGGTGAACACCGCAACGGAAAACGGACAACCCAAAATCCGACCTTGCGCCAAAGCGTGAGAACTCACTTCCATCACACCCATCTGAGATCCGGCTGCGATCGCTTCTGCCAGTTGTTTTTGCAGTTCGACCGCAAAAGGCGTCGTATGGGCAGCGGTTTGTGTAAAGCCAGCCCAACGGGCATACAGCGTCCCAAATAAAGCCGCCGGTAACTGGCTCTGAGTCAGGAAAAATTCGATTAAATGGGTCGTTGTCGTTTTGCCATTTGTGCCCGTGACACCAATCAGTTTTAGCTGTTGCGCTGGGTAGCCATAAAAGGCAGCAGCGACTTGGGCACAAGCTTGAGTCATGTCTGCGACTGGGATTACGCAGGCGTCTTCCCCTTTGGGGGGATGTTTTTGGACAGCTTGGGAAGAAATCAGGGCGGCGACTGCACCGGATGCGATCGCGCCTTCCCAAAACTCCCCTCCATCCACTCGCGTTCCGGGCATCCCGATAAACAAATCTCCCGGTTGACAAGCATGGGAATTTGTCGTTAAGCCCTTAACTTCCAATTCCAGAGCAGTCTGACTAGAGGGTTGCTCAATCTGGGGAATGGTTGCTAATAACTCTCGCAATTTCATCTTTAGTAACTCCTCACAATCGTCACGAGTCATTAATCGTTAGTCATGAGTCATCGGATCGTTAGCAGGCGGACGCTCGACTCAAGACTATTCGCGCTTATTCTTTATCTTTTACAAGCAAATATTTCTGTAACATTTGCGCCAACTGTTGCACCGTAGCGCGGGGAGAAGGACGGGGCAACGGTTCTTCTACTCGATCTGTACGCTGAGATCGAACCCTAAACAGGACAGGAATTTCATATTGATAGGCTTGAAACCAATCTTCGCGGGTAGTGATATCCCGGATTTCCAGTTCAATGGGGGGGTTTGAAACTTGTTCGAGTTTTTCTTGTAACCCCTCGCACAAGTGGCAACCCGGCTTGCTGTACAGAATTAACCGCACTCAATCTCTCCAAAAAACTTTTATAGGGCGATGATAGCTCCTAGTGCAGTTTGGCAGAAATCAATTGCCGGTTCAACAATTAGAAGTTATCTCATCTTTTCTTCAAAGCGGACACCCATCCCAAAAAAAAGCAGCAGAATCATTCTGTGACTGGCTACGCTTTGCCTCTACAATCCTTCCTCTCGATAGCAGGATGTTGGCGAGGGAATGTAGGCGGGGTGATTCTTGTCCGCGCCCATGTCTGCGCCAGTAAAGCGCCATGCAATTCTTTACACGATGTTCATTTATAGCCCTGTTCTCCGATCGGGTTAGGTGCTTATAAGAGGTAAAATAATTTGTAATAAAGAATTCAGAAATTCACTAGAAACGTACCATGAGCGATAGCACCACAGCTCCCGTTAGCATCTCCTCGTTTAATCTGGATGAGCTTAACCAAAAATTTGACACAGCTCATCCCAGAGAGATCCTGGCTTGGTGTGTTACAAATATCCCCACGGGACTGGTGCAAACCAGCGCCTTTAATGTGGATGATTTGGTAATTACGGATCTTTTATACCGCGATCTCAAACCAGCAACGCCAGTGCCAGTCCTATTTCTGGACACGCTGTATCACTTTCCTCAAACCCTGGAGTTAGTTGCTAAAGCGCAGGCACTTTACAATTTAAACCTCCAAACTTACAAAATTCCCGATCTAGACTCCCGCGAAGCCTTTGCGGCTAAATACGGCGAAGCGCTGTGGGATAAGGACATCACTCAATTTCACCACCTGACCAAAATTGAACCATTGCAACGGGGTCTAGCAGAACTCAGCACCGTTGCCTGGATTACCGGACGCCGCCGCGACCAAGCCGTGACTCGTGCTGATATGCCAGTCTTGGAACTAGATTCACAGCAACGGCTGAAAGTGAATCCTCTCGCCAACTGGACACGCAAGGACAGCTGGGCTTATGTGGCTGAGCATGGCATGATTTACAATCCTCTGCACGATCAGGGATATGCCAGCATCGGCGACGAACCCATCACGACACCCGTTGCTGAGGGTGAAGACGAACGCGCAGGTCGCTGGCGCGGCATGGGTAAAACCGAATGTGGAATTCACATTTAGAATGTCTAATGGGTAATAGGTAATGGGTAATGGGTAATGGCAAGAAGATTACCCATTACCCATGACCAATCACCAATTACCAATTAGCAAAATGATTAAAATCCTCCACCTATCCGATATTCACATGGGGAGTGGCTTCTCCCACGGACGGGTCAATCCGGAAACCGGAGTAAACACACGGCTTGAGGATTTTGTCAATACTTTATCAAAGTGTATTGACCGAGCGATTGGGCAAAGCTCAGATGGAGAGAATGGCGAACCCGTCGATTTAGTTTTGTTCGGTGGAGATGCTTTTCCCGATGCAACGCCGCCGCCATATGTACAGGAAGCGTTTGCTAGTCAGTTTCGCCGCTTAGTCGATGCTCAGATCCCAACGGTGTTGCTCGTGGGGAATCACGACCAGCATTCTCAGGGGCAGGGAGGCGCAAGTTTATGTATTTATCGGACATTAGGAGTGCCGGGGTTTATTGTAGGCGATCGCATCGTCACCCACCGCATCGAAACCCGCAGCGGTCCCGTCCAAATCATTACCCTCCCTTGGCTCACCCGTTCCGCCCTGCTGACGCGCCCAGAAACCGAAGATTTGTCTCTAGCCGAAGTCAACGAGTTATTAATTAAGCGTCTTGAGCCTTGCCTAGAAGGAGAAATCCGGCGTCTAGATCCAGAAGTGCCAACCGTTCTTTTAGCTCACCTGATGGCAGACCGAGCTAACTTAGGTGCAGAGCGCTTCCTAGCAGTCGGCAAAGGGTTTACCATCCCCATCTCGATGCTGACGCGACCTTGCTTTGACTACGTCGCGTTGGGGCACGTCCACCGACATCAGAATCTCAACAAGTCGAACCAGCCTCCAGTTATCTACCCAGGCAGTATTGAGCGAGTCGATTTCAGCGAAGAAAAAGAAGACAAAGGCTATGTGATGATTCAGCTGGAACGAGGCAACGCCCAGTGGGAATTTTGTCCTCTTCCCGTGCGCCCCTTCCGGACTATCGAAGTGGATGTCTCTGATGCATCTGAGCCGCAAGCCGCTTTAATCAAAGCGATAGGCAAAAAAGATATCAAAGATGCTGTCGTGCGGCTAATCTACAAACTGCGTTCCGAGCAGATAGATTTGATTGATAATAATGCCCTGCACGCTAGCTTAAGTGACGCCCACACCTACACAATTCAGGCGGAATTAGTCAGTCAGCTAGCGCGTCCTCGCTTGCCCGAACTCGGTTCTAGTGCCAGCACCGATCCTGTGGAAGCGCTGAAAACTTACTTAGCCAATCGGGAAGACCTTAAGGATATTGCCGCCTTGATGCTGGAAGAAGCCCAGAAGTTACTGGCACATGAGGAAGAGGCGTGGTTCAACGCTTCTGACATTGAGGAAGCATCAGCGATAGGAACGAATCAACCGAGTCAGCAATCTGTGGCAACGACAGATTCCCAGCTGCGTTTACTGTAAAAGTCTTGCTTGAATTTGTGCTAAATCTGCAAGGATTCAGTATTACTTAGTATGCGCGTATTTTTCATACTAAGTATTGTTCAGTATACGTATAATTACATAAACTAAAAAGCAGGTTTGAGCGTATCAGCAAAAAGCAAAAAACTCTGAAAAAGTTTAAAATTTAGATAAATAGATTACAGAATTTGAGTAAATGAGCTTTCGGGAACAGACTTCTCAGCAAGTCACAACGCAGCCTTTAATGTCTAAATTTTTACCAGCAGTTTTAGTCGTAGCTGCTTTTAGCGTTGGTGCAGCGGCACACATCCAACCAGCTTTGGCGGGAACTTGTGCGGCAAAGTGCCCCCCAGCCCCGATTCAGTTCGTACCGGGACAACGCATCACCTATGAGGTGGTAAACCTGACATCGAGTTTGGTTCAGATGCAAAAGGTGGTAGGTACCGATCCGATTCCCCTCAATCCCGGACAAGTCGTGTCTTTCACGAGGGGAGGGGGTACAGACCCGAATCTATCACTTTTGCTGTGGGATGCGACGGGTTTACCCCTAGGAGTGAGACTTGCTAAACCGAATCCTAGAACTTTACGAATCGAAGTCCGTCCTGGTGGGCGTCCTCCAGGCGATCGCACAATTTATTTAAGAGATGACGGTCGGGTTGCTGTTTATTAAAAGCGATCGCATATCCCTATAGACCCAGTCATTTAACGAATTAAAACTGATAGGATGGGCTGAGCCAGACTGCTGGAAATACGACGCCTGTGCAAGATCGTCCTCATTCAGAATCATCCCCTCGTCCTGCCCGATTGCCCAATCATCGATGGCAAATATTTCCAGTACGAGACGAACTAGCCCAACAGTTAGCTAAAACAACGGGTCTTTCACCACTGTTGAGTCAGGTACTGATTAACCGAGGCATTGAGACGCCAGAAGAGGCACAAGCATTCCTAGATCCAGAATCTCAGGTTTTGCCCTCACCGTTGGAAGAATTTCCCGACTTGGCAATTAGTGTGGAGTTGTTGCAAGAAGCGATCGCATCCCAGCACAAAATTGCGATCTGCGGAGACTATGATGCGGATGGGATGACTAGCACTGCGCTTTTACTCCGGGCACTGCGGTGGTTAGGGGCACAGGTGGATTATGCGATTCCCAGCCGCATGAGTGAAGGCTACGGGATTAATCGCCGCATTGTCGAAGAATTTCACCGGGAAGGCGTTTGGCTGATTTTAACGGTAGATAACGGCATTTCTGCGTTTGAGCCAATCGATCGGGCACGGCAGCTGGGTGTCAAAGTTATTGTCACCGATCATCACGATATTCCCGAAAAACTGCCTCCAGCCGATGCCATTCTCAATCCCAAGCTGATTCGAGAATCTTCTCCTTATCGCGGGGTGGCGGGCGTTGGCGTCGCTTATATCTTGGCTGTCACCCTCGCCCAACAGCTGGGGCAAACGAAGGGATTGGTGAAGCCACTATTAGAACTTTTTACCCTCGGAACAATTGCCGATTTAGCACCGTTAACAGGGGTAAACCGCCGCTGGGTGAAGCGGGGTTTGCAACAATTACCGAATTCTCAACTAGCGGGAGTTCAGGCGCTGATTCAGATAGCGGGTGTACCTCAAGGCACAGAGAACAGCGAAGCGGAAACTCCAAAATCTAAAATCCCAAATCCACAATCCTTAAAGCCAGAGGATATTGGGTTTCGCCTGGGGCCAAGAATTAACGCCGTGGGACGGATTGCCGACCCGCAGACGGTGATTGAATTGCTGATAACTGATGATATGGGAATCGCACTGGAACGGGCGATGCAGTGCGAACAAATTAACAAACACCGACAGCAACTCTGTGAAGAGATTGAACGGGATGCTGTTACTTGGTGTGAAGAAACCCAGATTATTGGAACCCCGAATAAAAAGTTAGATTCTGCCAGTGAGGTTTTACCTCAAATTCCAGATAAGTCGATTGACTTCCAGCAAGAACGGGTGTTAGTGCTGGTTCAACCGGGATGGCATCATGGCGTGATTGGAATTGTTGCCTCGCGCTTGGTGGAACGCTACGGCGTGCCGGTGTTTATCGGAACTTATGAAGATGAGCATCACGTCCGGGGTTCGGCGCGGGGGATTCCTGAATTTCACGTATTTGAAGCTTTGCAGTTTTGTCAGGATTTGCTGGGGAAATTTGGCGGACACAAGGCGGCGGGGGGCTTTTCGATGCCAGCCGAAAATCTCCCTGCATTGCGATCGCGTCTTAGCCTTTTTGCTCATCAGTGTCTGGAACCCCAGCACCTAAAGCCGCTGCTCAAGATTGACGTTCAGGCTAACCTCGACGATATTAATCTTGATCTGTACCAACAGATTGATGCCCTTCACCCGTGCGGGATTGAAAACGCCGATCCCGTATTCTGGACGCCGAATGTCCGCGTAGTTGAGCAAAAAATTGTCGGGAAGGGTCACGTCAAATTAAAATTCCAAGACTCTGGGGATAACGGGAGTCAGGTTCGGAAAATCGAAGCGATCGCTTGGCGATGGGGCAATTATTACCCTTTACCGTCGCGGGTTGATATCGCCTACAAACTGCGACAAAATACCTGGAATGGCAACACCACGGTACAACTGGAGTTAGTAGGTCTGCGACGTTCCACGGGGGAACCTCATCAATTGTCCTTCTCCCCAAGTCTGAAAGCTGAGTTTCACTACAACCAGCGTCGCTATACCTGTAGCCTTTCTGAGTCTTTAAAAGAGTTAAAAATTAGAAATCCCGAAGGCAAGGTTCTGGCGATTCAGCAAGGACACAGAATGGGTTTACTCGGAATCACGCGGGAAAATGCCAAAGAGGTTGATGTGACGAAACCTCCGTTTTATCCATTGATTAAAGCGGCAATGCAAGCGCTGGATCTACCGGGGAAAAATACCTAAGTTTTCTGAGAAAGCGAGATAAGATTTTTTAAGGCAAAGTAACGCAAAGGGATTTGCCAAGTTACGCAAAGCTATCTGCTCATCCTTCGCGTAGACTCTGCGCTATCCTTTGCGGTACTTTGCGTTGAAAATACGATTTTGTGTCAAAATGCCAGTATTTTAGAGGTCGCCGCCTCGAAATGCCAGCACGAAGATAACTGCTGGGCCAGCAAGCATAATTACCGCCACAAAGCCTAGCTGAGCAATGACTTCCCAGTTGATGCTGCTCAAACCGCTGAACAAGTCGCTGAAAATCTCCATTTGTCCTGCCTTTCTACGGGTATTTACAATGTGTTGATTTGAATAGCTAATTGGCAAATTTTGCCATCTAATCTTACCCAGCGATCGCGTCTTTTATTTAAAGAACTTTACAAAAGTATAAACAATGACAAAAAACCCTCAGAAAGTCGTTTCTTGTAGCTGGCAAGGAAAAACCTCTCTCCAAGGCGCGATTTATCGCGTCTAAACTGAAGAGACGAGAACTTTTTGAAAGATGGTTTGGAACAATGCCGACTTGGCGATGTGTTAAGCAATGTGGAGCCTGCTGTCATCTCGATCCAGCAGATCGCCCTGACTTAGATCAATATCTCATGCCAGAGGAGTTACAGCTATATCTGAGCATGGTCGGCGAAGGGGGATGGTGTGTGAATTTCGATCGGGAGACGAGAGAATGTCAGATTTATCTAGATCGTCCTCGCTTTTGTCGGGTGCAGGCAGATGTTTTTGAGGAATTGTACGGCATTGAGCCAGAGGAACTCAATGACTTTGCGGTGGAGTGTTGCCGCGAACAGATTGAAGGCGTTTATGGCGATCGCTCTTTAGAAATGATCCGATTTAACCAGGAAGTTGGCTTTTGAAACCGATTAGGAACTTAAATCTTCTGCAAGCAACCAAAGGTTGATATTTGTACCATATTCTGAGAAAATGAAAAGAATATGAAAATTAGCTAGCGTTGAGCCTAACTCAATAGTGAAACTTTCTGCACTGCCTCCTAGCCTGCCTGCCTTAGAGCGTCCTAGCGCCCAGGTACCTGCCGTTGAATCAGCGCCTTCACCCTCTTCAAAGATTAGCCATTCTAAATCTCAAAAGCCAAAAGTGAAGCTTTTCCAGCGGGTGCCTTGGACAGTCTTTAGCTCCACGTTCTTGACGATCTTTTTGGCAGAAATGGGAGATAAAACTCAGGTGGCAACGCTGCTGATGAGTGCAGAATCTCAGTCGCCGTGGTTGGTGTTTGCGGGGGCGGCAGTGGCACTGATTGCTACAAGCTTAGTCGGTGTATTGTTGGGGCGCTGGCTGGCAACTCGGCTGTCTCCTAAAACCTTGGACATGGCAGCGGGAGCTTGTTTGCTTTTCGTTTCTGTGATGCTGCTGTGGGATGTCGTGCATTTTTAAGTTGCAAGATTTTCACGTTGCAAGGTTGGCACTTTGAAAGTTCAACCTGTCAGCGATTCAAAACTTTCAACCTTTAACCCTTCCAACCTTCAACTATGGATTGGCATCTTCTCGGAATTAGTTTCATCACGGTATTCTTGGCGGAGATTGGAGATAAGAGCCAATTGGCAGCGATCGCGCTCAGTGGCAGTTCTAAATCTCCCCGCGCCGTGTTTCTCGGAACGATCGCCGCACTGCTGCTGGCTAGCTTCCTGGGAGTCATTGCTGGGGAAGGCGTGGCGGTGCTGTTGCCTGCGCGGTTACTTAAAGCGATCGCAGCCATTGGGTTTGCCTTAATTGCCGTCCGCTTGTTGTGGCCCGATACCGACGTGCCAGAAGATTTAGAAGAGACACCCTAAATATCAGGTTTTAGCTGTGAGTTTTTAGATTGGGAAGAAACTTCCAGCCAGAAAAACATTAATTCTGGAAAAAGCCCGTAAAAAGACAAGGCTTTAGCGCTAGGAGTGTCAACATAGATTTAGTCAGTTGCAGCGCTTCCCACTATGAGCTATTGCCTCAATCCAGCTTGCCCAAACCCTCAAAATCCTTCTGATACAAAGTTTTGCCTGACTTGCGGCACTAAGTTGCTGCTCAAAGACCGCTACCGTGCCATCAAACCGATTGGGCAAGGCGGTTTTGGTAGAACTTTTTTGGCAGTGGATGAAGACAAACCTTCTAAACCGCGCTGCGTAATCAAGCAGTTTTACCCGCAAGCCCAAGGCACCAGCACGGTTAAAAAGGCAATTGAGTTATTTAACCAAGAAGCGATGCGGCTGGATGAACTGGGTAAACATTCCCAGATTCCTGAATTACTGGCATATTTTACTCAAGACGATCGCCAGTATTTGGTGCAAGAGTTTATCGATGGGCAAAACTTAGCCCAAGAATTAGCACAGGTTGGAGCTTTTAGCGAATCTCAGATTCGTCAGTTGCTGAATGATTTATTGTCAGTGCTGCAATTTGTCCACAGCCAACAAGTGATTCACCGAGATATTAAGCCAGAAAATATTATTCGCAGAAGTCGCGATCGCAAGCTCGTTCTGGTTGATTTCGGCGCGTCTAAAGTTGCCACCACTAACGCCCTCAACCAAACGGGAACCAGCATTGGCAGCCCTGAATATGTGGCACCAGAGCAAGCCAGAGGCAAAGCTTCTTTCGCTAGCGATATTTATAGTTTAGGCGTCACCTGCATTCATCTATTAACTCAGCGCTCTCCGTTTGACTTGTACGATATTAACGAAGATGCTTGGATTTGGCGGCAATATTTAATCTCTAAAGTTAGCGATTCGTTGGGCAAAATTCTGGACAAAATGCTGCAAACTGCTCCCAGTCGGCGCTATCAATCAGTAGAAGAAGTCTTGAAAGACCTGAATCCTTCGCCAGCCCAAGTCACGGTAATTTCTCATACACCAGCGACACCTGCCAAGCCTCTGAAATCATCGCCAGTGACACCACCCGTTGCCAACAAGCCCCCTAACCCATCCAAAAGCCAAATTGATATTGAATTAGAGGCTTTAAAAGCCGAAATAATGGGTGGTAGCACCGCCAAAAACGAAAATCAAAAATCGGCGTCCCCACAACCTCCATCTTCAAATCCTGCTAAAGCTAACAGCCAGGTCGATCTGGAATTGGAGGAGCTAAAAAGTCAGTTTCTGGGATCTCCAACGCCCAAAAAGCCCCCTCAGAGCTAGCGCCTTGGGGATGGCTGTTTGGAAGGCACCGCCATCAATTAAACAATCTCAAACAGCGATCAGAGGCTGAACGCGAGCCGGAAAACCCGCCGAATTGAGCGCCTCAACCGCTGTGTTGTGGTCTTGCACCCAGAATTGACGACCAAGGCGAACGGTTAAGTGCCGCTGTCCTCCTTTCACCGTTGCAATCACCGGGACATTTGCTTTGTCTTTATCGCCTGAGTGTTCTTGGAGATTGGTCATCAAGCGATGCTGTTCCGCAATGTCACCCGCTTGATGAGGTGTCAGTTCCACCATCACCATCCGCACTTGTTCAATGGGTTCTGTATCCTCAACGATCAGCTGAGTTTTATCGTCTCGCCTGTCTACTTTTCCCCAAATAATCAGGCGATTATCCACGACCAGATGTAAGTGAATGCGTTCGTAAGTTTTCGGAAAGACGACGGCTTCAGATTGACCTGTTAAGTCTTCGATTTGCAAGATTGCCATGCGATCGCCCTTTTTGGTGACTACGGGTTTGATCCCGCTGACTATCACAATGGCGCTAAGAGTCGAATCCTCCCGCTGATCGCCGAGTTCGCTAAGATTAATCGGAGCGAGAATTTGAGCGGATTTTCGCACAGATTTAAGGGGATGGTCCGAGACGTAAAAGCCTAGCAGTTCTTTCTCAAAATGTAACTTTTCGTGTTGAGAAAAATCAGGGATAGCTGAAGCCTTGGGAGCAGATTCAAAGCTACTTTCTGTTGTCGTATTTCCAAAGTCAAAGAGATTTCCCTGACCGCTGGCTCGGTCTTTAGCGCGGTTTTGTCCCCAGGGGAGAACTAGCTCAAGGTCCTTGCTTAATTGCTGTCGGTTGGGCTCGAGGGTATCAAAAGCACCGCATTTGATCAAAGCTTCTAAGGCGCGGCTGTTAACCGTGCGAAGATCCACGCGATCGCACAAATCAGCCAAAGACTTAAAATTGCCCCCGGTTTCCCGTGCTGCCAAAAGACACCGAATTGCCCCCTCTCCCACATTTCGGACTGCCGACAATCCGAATAAAATACTATTTTGCAGGGGTGTAAAATCAACTCCCGATCGATTAATATCTGGCGGCTCCACTTGAATATTCATACTCAAACAAGTGGTGATATATTTTTGCACCTTATCCTGGTCGCCACTGTTAGAGGTCAGCAGCGCTGCCATGTATTCAACGGGATAATTTGCCTTTAAATATGCCGTTTGATAAGTTACATAAGCATAAGCCGTTGAATGGGATTTATTGAAGCAATATTCGGCAAATTTAACCATCTGCTCGAATAAATCTTCAGCAATCTTTTCCTTTACCCCATTTTTAGCAGCTCCATCAATAAAGGCTTCTCGATGCTTTTGCATTTCCGAAACCTTTTTTTTGCCCATCGATCTCCTCAATAAATCTGCTTGACCTAGAGAATATCCAGCTAAATCCTGAGCCATTTTCATAATTTGTTCTTGATAAACAAGAACCGCATAGGTTTCTTGCAGAATTGGCTCTAGTAAGGGATCGACATACTTAATTTCTTCTCTACCATGCTTGCGGTTAATAAACAGAGGAATCAGACCCGCATCTAATGGTCCCGGTCGATAGAGAGCAAGAATTGAGGAAATATCTTCGATGCTGGAAGGCTTTAGGTCGCGCACAATCTGACGCATTCCAGAAGATTCTAATTGAAAGATGCCTTCTAATTCACCTTTTTCTAATACTTCGTAGGTCTTTTGAATATCCGGGGGTATTTTTTTAACTTCACTTTTGGCTAAGATTTTCTGAGCTTTTCTTTCGTCAAGTGGGAGTTGATCGGGATCGAGGGTAATATTTTTATTTTGCTTAATTAGATCGATGCTTTTCTGGATCATGGTTAAGTTTCTTAAACCCAGAAAGTCCATTTTCAATAACCCCAGCGATTCCAAGTCTTCCATGAAATACTGGGTAATAACTGAGCCGTCATTATTTCGTTGTAGCGGCACAATTTGATCTAAAGGTTCTGCTGAAATCACGACTCCGGCTGCGTGTACCCCAAAAGTTTTGTTCGTTCCTTCAATTCGCATTGCCATATCAATCCAATGGCGAACGATGGGGTCATTATTGTATTTTTCTTTAAACTCTGGTGCGGGGGTATCATCCGAAATCATCACCTTGAGTTTTGTGGGCTTACCTCGCACCACTGGGATCAGTTTTGCCATTTTGTCTGCATCCCCATAGGGAATATTCAACACTCTGGCGACATCTTTTAACACCGCTTTAGACGTGAGGCGGTTAAAGGTAATAATCTGCGCCACCCTATCCGTGCCATACTTTTGGGTGACATATTCAATCACTTTGTCCCGTTGTTCAATGCAGAAATCCGTATCAATATCCGGCATCGATTTCCGTTCTGGGTTTAAAAATCGCTCGAATAGTAACCCATGATGGACGGGATCGATGTTAGTAATTTTTAAGGCATAAGCAACTAGAGAACCCGCCGCAGAACCGCGACCAGGCCCCACTGGAATATTATTATCTCTGGCATATTTGATATAATCCCAAACAACTAGAAAGTAAGTTGAAAATCCCATCTGTTGCATCATTTTCAACTCGTATTCCAGCCGTTCTTTATAGATGGGATCGACTTCAGCACGCGAACGATAACCAAAGCGTTCTAAGAGACCTTTCCAAGTAACATTTTCGAGATAGGTATCGGCGGTGTAGTCGGCTGGGATAGGATAGTCGGGAAGGCGAGGTTCGCCGAGGATGTTGTAAGGTTGAACTTTATCTGCGACTTCTAGGGTATTTGCGATCGCTTCCTCAATTACGTCGTCCGGTAGATGATCTCGAAACAGATATTTCATCTCATCAGCGGATTTCAGATATTCAGTGCCGCTGTAGCGCATCCGATTATCTTCAGAAATCAGTTTTCCGGTCTGAATACATAACAATGCGTCGTGAGCTTCGACATCGTTGCAGGAAATAAAATGGGAATCATTAGTAGCGACAATTTTTATGTCTAGTTCCCGCGCAATTTTTACAATCTCAACGTTAACTGTTCGGTCTTCTTGAGAACCGTGATCTTGAATTTCTAAATAAAAATCTTCACCGAAAACATCTTTATACCACTGAGCAGTTCGACGAGCAACATCTGGTCGCCGCTGAAGAATTGCTTGAGGAATTTCACCTCCCAAACAAGCACTGGTAACAATTAAACCTTCATGGTATTCAGCTAATAATTCTTTATTGATACAAGGGCGGGCAAAAATTCCTTTTCCCTGATACCCTTTGAGATGAGAAATTGTTGTTAGTTTAACTAGGTTTTTATAGCCTTTTGTATTTTTCGCTAAAACAACTTGGTGATATTTTTTTCGACCACGCTTTTGTTCTTCAATATCACCATTCACGACATACATTTCATTGCCAATAATTGGCTTAATCGTTTTCCCACGACAAACCTTAATTAGCTCAATCGCGCCATACATAACACCGTGATCTGTGAGCGCGATCGCAGGCATCCCCAATTTCAATGCTTGATCCACCAGTTCCGGTAACTGACTGGCACCATCCAGCAAACTGTAATCACTGTGAACGTGCAAACCAACAAAAGACATATTTGGTAATTGGTAATCGGTAATTGGTAATCGATAATCGGTAATCGGTGATGCCAATTACCGATTACTAATCTAGAGTTTTGGAGCGCGTAGATGCCAATCGGTTGCTTGCTCATAGGCATAAGCGACTTGCAGTAGCAAATCTTCTCGCAACACGTTACTCATCATCTGTATCCCAATCGGTAATCCCTGGTCATCGAATCCACAAGGTAAACTCAATCCAGGTAAACCTGCAAGATTTAAAGGAATCGTCATCAGGTCATTTAAATACATACTCAAGGGATCTTCGCTATTTTCCCCTGCTTTAAATGCGGTGGTGGGAGCAGTGGGAGACACTAAGATATCCACTCTTTCAAAAGCCCGTTGGAAGTCTTGTTTAATCAAGGTGCGGACTTTTTGTGCTTTCAGATAATAGGCGTCGTAATATCCTGCGGAGAGAGCATAAGTGCCTAACATGATCCGCCGCTTAACTTCGGTACCAAAACCGGCGGAGCGAGTCTGAGTATACATTGACAAGAGATTATCCGCGTCAGGCGTCCGGAAGCCATACTTGACGCCGTCATAACGGGCGAGATTGGCGGATGCCTCGGAAGGAGCAATGATGTAATAGGTGGGCAAACCGTAGCGGAAGCGGGGACAGGAAATTTCTTGAATTTCCGCTCCCAAGTTTTGCAGCTGCTCAATCGCTTTTGTCACTGCCTGCCAGACGCAGGAGTCTACACCTTCGCCAAAAGTTTCTTTAATAAAACCGACTCTCAACTGACCTCTAGGTCTCAGGTCAGGTCTCAAGGATTTGGCATAGTTTGGGATTTTTACGTCAAGACTGGTGGAGTCTTTGGGATCGTAACCTGCGATCGCTCCCAGTAAAATTGCTGCATCTTCGACTGTCCGCGCAAATGGCCCAATTTGATCCAAAGAAGACCCATAAGCAACCAGACCAAAACGGGAAACCAGCCCATAAGTCGGTTTTAACCCCACAACACCGCAGAAAGATGCTGGCTGGCGGATAGACCCCCCCGTATCGGAACCGAGAGACACCACACACTCTCTTGCCGCCACCGCCGCCGCCGAACCGCCAGACGATCCTCCCGGCACCCGCTGTAAATCCCAAGGGTTAGCCGTTATTTGATAGGCAGAGGTTTCCGTAGAACTGCCCATCGCAAACTCATCCATATTCGTTTTGCCCACCATCACCGCACCAGCATCCGCCAGTTTTTGAGTCACGGTTGACTCGTAGGAGGGGACAAAATTTTCCAAAATCTTGGAACCGCAAGTGGTGCGAATTCCCTGGGTACAGAGATTGTCCTTGATGCCAATGGGAATGCCAGCCATCAGCCCAATTTCTTCACCGGCAGCGATTTTGGCATCCACAGCATGAGCCTGTTCTAATGCTCTCTCTGCCGTCACGCTCAAAAAACTATTCAATTTCGGCTCTAGTGCCTGAATGCGGTCTAAAGCTTCTTGAGTGAGTTCTACAGCGGAGCGTTCTTTACTAATGAGTTGTTTGTGCAACTCGCGGATGGATGGCATGCTTTGCTTCTACCTTTAGTGACTCAAAGTCCAGATATTTAGTATAGGTCGTGGTTTAGACGCGGTGGTTAATTCAGCAATCCTTTGGGATTGTGAAATTTTAGCGGGAAGTTTGGCAAACCCGGAAATGCCGAACCGAAGGTTGTTCTACACAAGACATCCCTTTCCCGACGCTGTCCAGTTACCCTCTAAGTCGAGCATACTGGATCGTGTCCGTAACACACGCCAGGTCAATTATGCGTCGATTTCAGTTTTGCGCGATCGCTCCCATGCGCTTTCTCGCTCAGAAACTATTGAGACTCGCAACCCTATTGCTATTGTCTCTAACATTTTTCGGTTGGACACTTCCAGTGCAAGCAGCGACCCAAATTAGCCCGCGCTTGGAAGAGCAAATTTTACAAGTGATTCGTCAGCACCCAGAAGTAGTTTTGGAGTCAGTTCAGGCATATCAGCAACAACAACAACAGCGGCTAAGCCAAGCTCAGCAGTCATTTTTGCAGGAGTTCAAGACTAACCCCAAGGCAGTGATTGGTGCATCTCCGACGACGGGAACCGAGTCGTCAAAGATTGTGCTAATCGAATTTTCAGACTTCCAATGTCCTTATTGTGCCCAAGCGCATGACACGTTAAAAGAGCTGATCGCAAAGCATCCGGATGAAGTGACTTTAGCTTACAAGCATTTTCCCCTGGCTCCAATCCATGCGGAAGCCATGCCAGCGGCTAAAGCGGCATGGGCGGCACAGCAGCAAGGCAAATTCTGGGAATATCATGATGCTTTATTTGCCAAGCAAGACAAATTGGGCGACGAGTTGTATGTGGAGATTGCCCAAACACTTAATTTGGATTTAGAGCAATTTAACCGCGATCGCGCTAGCGATACGGCTAGTGCTGCGATTGGACACGATGTTCAGCTAGCCGAGAGTTTAGGGCTTGCAGGCACTCCCTTTTTCTTGATCGATACTGAGACTTTCTCCGGCCCTATCCAACTGTCAGATATGGAAAATCTACTCACTGCTGCCAAGTAATTCCGGCGTCATTAAGATTGAATCTGGATGGAGCGCTTTAAGCGTTCATTGCCTTTGAGCGCTTCTGACAGCCTAAGTCATTTAGTTCTGAGTTGACAGAATGCCAGACTACAGAGAGGCTGTCACTTTGGTAACTAAAGGCAGTGTAATCAGAAACTCAGCTCCCTTACCGGGAGAAGAAATGCACTCCAGCTGACCACCATGTTTTTCAACGACCACTTGGTAGCTGATAGACAAGCCCAATCCGGTGCCTTTACCAATCGACTTGGTAGTAAAGAAAGGTTCAAACAGGCGTTGTCTAACCGCTTCAGTCATCCCCCGTCCATTGTCAGCGATGCGGATTTGCACCTGCTGGGAATTCAGTAACTGGGTACAAATGGTGATGCGGCTGGGATTTTCTTTGATCTCCTGAGGCGATCGCTGAGCGTCCCGTTCGTCTAGGGCATCCATCGCGTTGGAAAGCACATTCATAAATACCTGATTCAACTGACCGGCGTAGCATTCTACCAAGGGTAAATTTCCGTATTCCTTGATAATTTCAATGCCGCGACGGTCAGATTTGTCTTTCAGGCGGTTGTGCAGGATGGTTAGCGTGCTGTCAATTCCTTCGTGAATGTTGACAGCTTTCACTTCTGCCTCATCCATGCGTGAGAAGTTACGGAGTGCCAGTACGATCTGCTGAATTCGGTCGGCTCCGACTTTCATCGACGATAGCAGCTTGGGCAGGTCTTGCATCAGGAATTCTAGGTCAATCGCTTCAGCTTCTTCCTGAATTTCTGAATGTGGGTGAGGATAGTGCGTTTGATACAGTTCCAGCAACCTCAGCAAGTCTTGCATATAGTTGTTGGCATAAGTGAGGTTGCCATAGATGAAGTTGACGGGATTATTAATTTCATGGGCAACGCCAGCAACTAACTGTCCCAGACTGGACATTTTTTCAGTTTGTACCAATTGCGCCTGAGTCTGCTGGAGTTCCCTGAGCGTTTGTTCTAACTCCTGCGCTTTAGTACGGGTTTGATTGTACAGGTCTGCCTGGTTGAGCGCGATCGCAAACTGCTCGATCACGACCTGTAACAACTCGACCTCGCTATCGTTCCAGCAACGCGGTTCGGTGCTGTGGCTACAGCAAATTGCGACAACCATACCCCCAGGTAACTGAACGGGGATAATCAGTACTGTTCGCATTCCTAGCGTGCGTACAAAGTCTCGCCAAGTGGGATCTTCTACCGTCTCGATATCTTCTATTCGTAAGGTTTCCAGCTTTAGAAGTTTGGTCGCTAACACACCGAATGCCGATGCAGGATAGCGCCCGGTCAAATCGGGTAGGTGAGAAAGGCGAACTTCCGGAGAAATTTCCCAGTATGGCTCCTCTACATTGCCGTGATACCAGCCAAGATGACATCGATCGGTCTGAAGGACTTTCTGGATTTCGTGCAATGTTGTCTCTAAGATGGCATCAAAGTCAAGAGAATTGCGAATCTGGTTTGTGAGCCGATTAATTAACTGTTCGCGCTGTGCTTGCTCTTTTAGCTGCTGAACGGACAATCGCAAGGCATCTTCTACCCGTTTGCGTAAGCGAAGCTCGTCGTAGACATCGCTAATATCCCTCGTGATGACAACGATACCCAGAATGTTACCGTGAGCATCCCGCCAAGGAGCTTTTGTCGTTAAAAAGGTGGTATTGATGTCACCATTAGAAACCACTTCCTCATAAGCTTCAGTAACGCCTGCTTCCATAATCTGACGGTCTCTCGCCATGATTTGGTGGGCAATGTCGGGAGGTAGCAGTTCAGAATCGTCTTTGCCAAGAATCTCCTCAATTGGCTTTCCAAAGAAGTTTGCCAAATTAGAGTTGAGCGCGATATGACGCCCCTGCCGATCTTTGACAAGGATGAAGTCTGGTGTACTTTCCAAAATAGAGTTTAAGAGGGCATTGCGTTCGCGCAGGTCTGCTTCTGCTTGTTTGCGTTCGTCTTCGACGCGCTTGCGATCGCTGATATCCGTCGAAATTCCACCTAGAGCGTAAGGCACACCATCCTCATCCAGAATTGGGAAATGCACCGAAACGTAGGTATGCAAACCATCTTCATGGAGGATAACTTCTTCTGAGACGATGGCTTTTCCCCCTGCCAGAATCCGTCGATCGTTCTGTGTAAACTGCTGAGCCATTTCTTGGGGAAACAAGTCGTAATTCGTCTTTCCTTTAATCTCCTCTCTGGTAATGCCAAATAACCATTCAAATTCCCGATTAACCCGAATGTGTCGTCCTTGAATATCCTTTAAATAAATCACTGCCGGACAGTTATCGATAATCGCTTGTAGTTCTGCCTCGCTCTCTTTCAAAGCGGCTTCTGCCTGCTCTCGCTCTCGAATTTCGTCTTGCAGGTGTGCCACCACCGCTCGGAGTTCCTGAGTGCGTTCCTCGACTCGTTGTTCTAGCTCTAGCTTCCCTTGGTTCAGTGCTGCTTCCGCTTCCTTTCGCTCCGTGATATCTAGCAGCACCCCACAGAAGATAATTTCACCCTGATTGTTTTTCGTAGGGATAGAACTACCCTGCCACCAGCGTATCTCTCCATTTGGCTTGATTAATCGCCCTTCATAGTGCCAAGGGATGGATTGCTCAATCACTTCAGTGACCGATGCATAATAGCTTTCTAAGTCGTCAGGATGCACCTGACGAATGAACGCGCCGAAATCTGCCATCACCACCTCAGCCGTCACGCCTAGAAGATTCCAGATTCCTTCGCTCATATAATCTACTCTCCAGACATCCTTCCGGTTGGTAAACTGGAAAATCACCCCAGGTAGATTCGCGGTGGTATCTCTAAATCGTGCCTCCTTAACGGCTAAAGCTGCCTCAGCTTGTTTGCGCTCCGTGATATCTTCGATTGCCAGGATGATGCCGCCCATCACTCCGGTTTCATCTTGCCAAGGACGAATCTCCCATTTGCGCCAGCCAGTTGAGCCATCCGTTCGCTGAAACGGTTCTTCAACCAACATTTCGACTGCTTCAGTCAAACAGCGTTGGTATGCTGCCTGTAATGGTTCCCAGCCCGAGCTGAAAGCCTCAGTATGCGATCGCCCCATAATTTCTGGTTGCTTCAGTCCCAGTTCGCTCAACCACCGCTGGCTGAAGAGCAGATAGTTGAGGTTGCAATCGAGAATGGCAGCCGCTAAGGGTAGGTTTTCGATGAATTGGAAACAAAGGCAATCGTGCTTCATCTGGCTCTGAGCCGGGAAGTGCTGTTTCATGAATTAGGGATTGGTTCCTACACTGGAGAGTATCCAATACTGCGGCTTCTGTGCCTCCCCATCTGCACACCAAAGTGCATGATGACGAAGAGGATTCAATATCTAGAGTTCCCTCTACACAAAGGCTAGTAACATTTGTTGAAATAACGAATTGCAAAAAAAACAGAAGAATTCTGCGTATATAGATAAGTTTTGTCGCTGACAAACACAAGTGAGAGGCGTGCTACCACTCCACCTTACCAGCGCCCTAAATTCTGAATCAGGTTCAATACAAGAATTTAATTGCGTCGAATTATACAAACTTACTGAACGCGGCTTCAAAGCTAACTTCAAGGCTAAGTAGTACGCGATCGCACCGATGACATCGACTGTAACGCGATTCAAAATGAAACTCAGCTAGCACAAACACTGAAAATTTTAGACGATCCCCTCGTAGTCCAAAATGGGGAAACTTTCTCGTCGGGTGCTGTCTATTTATCTAATACGGACAGTTTATCAACTCGTGGCAGCGAGTCTTAAGGTAACTTATGCGTCGAATTCAATTTTGGGCATTTGCCCCCATCGTCCTAGTCGCTACTTTCTTTCCTTTTGTCGCTCAAGCGCGGCAGTCTGTGGAAAATGTTAGCGGTAATATTGTCCCCGTTAGTCTTTCTCAAGAAACATCTACCTTATTGGCGCAGGCAACTACTCTCTCACCGCTGGAACAAGGAGTGATTGCTGAAATGAATAAGGCGCGGAAAAATCCCGCCGCCTATGCCGCCGTACTGGAGAATTGGAAAAAACGCTTCCAAGGTAAGCAAGTGAGAATGTCTGGAAACGTCTTTTTACAAACCCAAGAAGGTGTGAAAGCCGTCGATGAAGCGATTCGCTTCCTGAAATCCACTCGTCCTCTCCCACCTCTAAGTGCATCTAAAGGGATGTCATTGGGGGCTAGGGATCATGTGAAAGACCAAGGACCAAAAGGTAAGGTTGGTCACAATGGGAGCGATCGCAGCGATCCGTTTTCTCGCATCAACCGCTACGGTTCCTGGCAAACCACCGCAGCCGAAAATATTAGTTACGGCTCTGACACCCCTCAATCTATCGTCATGCAGTTAATCATTGATGATGGAGTTCCGGATCGCGGTCACAGAAAAAACATTTTCAACCCGGCTTTCCGAGTCGCAGGAGTGGCTTTTGGGTCTCACGCAAAGTACAAATCGATGTGCGTGATTACCTATGCTGGAGGATATAAAGAGAAATAGGCTTCATGCATCACTCGTCCTCTTCATCTCATCAGCTCAGCGTTCTCCGCCAGGGAAAAGGCTTTCCAATTCTCTGTCTACACGGTCATCCGGGGTTAGGCAGCAGTATGTCTGTCTTCACTAACCACTTATCCCAAAAATTCCAAACTTTTGCCCCTGACCTCCGGGGATACGGCAATAGTCGCATCAAGGGTAATTTTAGAATGGAAGACCATTTAACCGATTTGGAGGCGCTTCTAGACCGCTTCCAGATTGAGCGTTGCCTGGTATTGGGTTGGTCGTTAGGGGGGATTTTGGCGATGGAGTTGGCGCTGAAGCTGCCAAAGCGAGTCACGGGTTTGATTTTGATTGCCACAGCAGCACGCCCCCGTGGGAATCATCCGCCAATCAGCTGGCAGGATAATTTCTACACGGGGCTGGCTTCGATCGTGAACCGGGTACAGCCGGGGTGGGAGTGGAATATCGAGACCTTTGGGAAGCGATCGCTCTATCGCTACCTGATCGGGCAACATACCCCTGGCGCTTACCGCTACCTCGCATTGGAAGCGATGTCAGCTTACTTGCAAACCTCAGCGGCAGCAACACAGGCCCTCAATACTGCTCTGAGAGCTGGTTACAACCGATTGGCGGATCTCCAGCAAATCCAATGTCCGAGTTTGATGTTGGCAGGAGCAAGCGATCGCCACATCACCCCTGAGTCGAGTTTAGAAACGGCTCATCACCTCAAGGATTGCCAATGGCACTGCTACCCGAATACCGCTCATTTATTTCCCTGGGAAATTCCCGAACGGGTACTGCGGGACATTGACTCTTGGCTCGATAGCCATCCACAAGTCGTGACGCCAGCCGGAGTTTAGATACCATCGTCGCCTCACCCTGTCCCGAAGTGATGCAGCCCCGACCAAAGGGGATGCAAGTTCGAGTCTGGTATCCTTCCAATCTTGTGAATTCTTAGCATCCCAGAAGCATCTATTCCTAGCGATCGCACCCCTCTGGCAAACCCAGAGGGGTTAGGGGTAAGGTGCCAAAGATGGGGATTCAAAGGAAGTGGATATCACCTGTGAAAAAGCTCAAAACCTAAGAAGGCTGACCGCTAAAAAACGTGGCTGTTCTTTGGCGGTCAAAACGCTCCCCCGACTCATCGTAAATCGTCAGCTTCTCTGGCTTACAGCGCTTCACAGTAGCCTTAATGCCTTTCGCTCCTTCTGCTTCCAGGTCTTCGATATAACCAGCTTTGGTTCTATCAGCTTCCTGGGAGCTGAGGAAAGGGCCAAAGTAGTAAGTACAACGGGGGTTGTCTGTGACAATCTCAACCCACGAAGCCCATCCAAAGAAGTGGAGAATGTTAATCAAGAATTCCTTCATGTTTTTGGCCTATCTTAGGGGATACAAAGCAGTCTTCTAAAAGGTTGTTCTTTACATTCTGTTATATTCTGTCATCTTTCTTTTTGAAAGTCTCTTTTGAAAGATTATTCAAGTAGAGCCGATTCGACCAGCGCTGACGATATATCTCATAAAGAGCCATTCCCCCTGCGACTGACGCATTCAGGCTCGGTGTGTTTCCCTGTAGCGGAATCGAAATCAGGAAGTCACAACACTTTTGTGTCAGAAGATTCAATCCTTCACCTTCAGAACCAATCACCAATACTACTGGCCCGGTAAATTGAGTAGTGTGTAACATTTGACCATCGCCTGCGGCGGTGCCATAAATCCAAAAGCCAGCCGCTTTCAATTCTTCTAAGGCACGGCTGAGGTTAACCACTCTGGAAACAGGAAAAGTTTCTAAAGCTCCGACTGCCACTTTCATGACGGCGGATGTGATTCCCACTGCTCGTCGTTGAGGGATCACCAATCCCTGGGCACCCAAAGCTTCTGCCGTGCGAATAATCGCTCCTAGATTGTGGGGATCGGTAATGCCATCCGCTACCACCAGCACTGGCTGCTCCGAGACGGATTTTGCCTGAGCGATTAACTCACTCAGGTCAGTGTAAGCGTAGGGTGCGACTTGAGCGACCACTCCTTGGTGATTTGCCCCGTGGCTAATTTGCTCTAAGCGGCGCGCACTGACTTCATCGATTACCGTTCCCCGTTCCTTGGCTTTCAGTAGGAGGGAGTGAAACCGGGAATCATAACGCAAATTTGGCAGTATCCAAACCCGATTCAGCTGGCGATGTTTTTCCAAGGCTGTGAGGACAGGATGCCGTCCATAGATCAGATCGCTTTCTTCTTCGGGTGCGGCTGCTGCTGCTCGATCCTCGTCCTGAAAACGACCTCTGGGGATCTCCCGTTCGTGACGGTTGGGAATTGACTTCTTTGGCTTGAAGTTGTCTGTCGGGCGCGTGTCAATTGAGTCTGTGTTTTTGTGGCGGGAGGCAGGACGGATTTGCTGACGCTCCCGGCGCGTGTCAGTTGAGTCTGTGTCTTTGTGGCGGGAAGCAGGACGGATTTGCTGACGCTCTCGGCGCGTGTCAATTGAGTCTGTGTCTTTGTGACGGGAAGCAGGACGGATTTGCTGACGCTCCCGGCGCTGGAGAATTGGCTTGACTTGCTCGTGCTTCCCAACTGGGCGCGAATCCCGATTGACATCCTCGTTATCAGAGAAGGAACGATCCTGGGGCGTCTGTTGCTCTACAATTCGCTTCCCAATCCGATTGTCCCCAAGACGCTTTGGGAAGGCACGCTTGGCTCGAATGGGCTTCCCTCGACTGGCGCTGGATCTGCTTGGAGGCTGAGGGCGGCGATGTTGATCGGCCATATTGTTAAGAATCTTTAACTTGTGGAAGTGGATTTAGCTCTAAGTAGCTCAGCAGCTGATTCAATCGCTGGGGATCTGTTAGGTAAAGATAGCCCATCAACGTCTCTAAGCTGCTAGCTTGTTGATAAATTTCGGGATCGAGGCGCTTGGGACGACCTGCCGCGGCGTTACGTCCCCGCCGCAAGATTTCTAATTCTGTGTTGGTGAGGTGGGGTTCGAGCGATCGCAATGCTTTTGCCTGACTTTCAGCTCTCACTTGCGCCACTACCATGTCATGATAAGCGTGGGATCGCTTGGGTGGCAGTAGATAAAAACTACGGATATAAAGCTCATACACGGCATCTCCTAGATAAGCTAAAGACGCCGGGGAAATCCGCTGAATTTGCGTGCGACGATCTGCGATCGCCCAGATCGAGTTCAACGATATTTTGGTTTCACCCAGTACGGGGTTAGTATTCAGCCAATCTGAACACTCTTCCTCCTGTGAACTCACATCTATGCCCTACCTCGCCCTCTAGTTGATCTTAATGCTTTTGCCTGAAAATCAGGGATGGGGTATGGGGAGTCGGGAGTCGGTAGGGGGTAATCGGTAATTACCTGTTCCCTTGTCTCCTACGCCTCTGCACCGCTGCTCTTTGTTTCCCCATCATTCCCGGTTCAGGACTTTTGAAAATGATTGGGGCGGGTTCTAAAGCCCCCGCCCCTCAAGCGCGAGTAGCCGAATCATCGCGGCATACGAAAAGCGCATCCGCGCCGCTACGCGATCGCGCCTCTGTATAGGTCAAGCAGGCTTGACATTCTCCAATGCCGCTTCGACTGAAGGCTGCAATGACAGAAACTGTTCTAAGCGAACCAGCTTGACAGTTTGAGTCACGCGGGCATTTGTAACAATTTGCAAACTACCCTCAAGACTTTGAGCCTTTTTCACCAGCTGCACTAGAGCGCCCAATCCAGAGCTATCAACAAAATCAATTTTGGAAAGATCCAGCACAACGTTGCTGGGTCCATCTTCAATACACTTGCTGATAACTTTCCGAAATGTGGGTTCGGAAAAAGCATCCAATAAGCCTGTGAGGCGGAATAGCTGATAATTGTCCCTAACTTCGCGAGTGCCTCTTAAGCTGACAGTTAGGGTTAGTGGCTCAGGAATAACACCCTCCTAGCTGGATTGTCCTTAGTCGAGGCTTTATTATAAAACACAATGCGCGGATATACGCATCTGTTGTAATTCGTCCTTAGTTATTCGCGACCGAGCAAGGATATTAAGACTTTCTACTTCATCCGGGACACCCTTCACCCCTCTTTCCCCCTCTCCCTCAAAGAGGGGGAAATCTACTCGCTAACGGGTCTTATCGAAACAATGCAATCGCATCTAGGCGCTACGCTTATGCGATCTCATCTGTTCCACAAATTGCTCAAACAGATAGTCGGCATCGTGAGGGCCAGGGCTGGCTTCCGGGTGATACTGCACGGAAAAGAAAGGTAGAGATTTGTGACGCAACCCAGCCACGGTGCCGTCGTTCAGGTTTAGGTGGGTAATTTCTACTTCTGGATTTAGAGAATCTGCGTCAATGGCAAACCCGTGGTTTTGGCTGGTAATCTCCACTCGCTGCTTCTCAAAACCGGCGGGTTGATTTAAGCCCCGATGACCAAATTTGAGCTTGAAGGTGTCAGCCCCCAGCGAAAGACCGAGAATTTGGTGCCCCATGCAGATCCCAAACATCGGTTTCTGGCTTTCTAGCAATGCCCTGGTGGTTTCGATGCCTTCGGTGACAGCAGCGGGATCGCCGGGACCATTGGAAAGAAAAATTCCATCGGGGTTGTGCTTGAGAATTTCTTCGGGGGGTGTATTGGCGGGAACCACGACCACGCGGCAACCGTAACTCGCCAGACGCCGTAGGATGTTCCGTTTGATGCCAAAATCAATGGCAACCACCGTGAGGGGTTCCCCGCTTTCGGAGGGGATTCCAGGGCTAAATTCCCAACTCGACTCGGTGGGGTCAGACCACTCATAGACTTTGGCAGTCGTCACTTCCCGAACTAGATTCAATCCTGCCATGCTGGGAGCTTCTTGCACTTTCTCCAACAATTCAACGGGGTCAAGAATTTCGGTGGAAATCGCGCCATTCATGGCACCAGCAGAGCGAATCTTTCGGGTAAGGGCACGGGTATCGATGCCGTAAATGCCTGGAATGTTGTGTTGCTTGAGATAATCGGGCAAAGACTGGCTGGAACGCCAATTGCTGGGACGGGAGGCAATGTTACGAGCGATCGCGCCCCGCACTTGGGGACCATTCGATTCTTCATCATCTAGATTGACACCAGTGTTGCCTAATTCTGGATAGGTGAAGGTGACAATCTGACCGCAGTAGCTGGGATCTGTCAAGACTTCCTGGTAGCCGGTGATACCTGTGTTAAAGACCACTTCACCGATAGCTGTTCCAGGGGCACCAAAAGACCAGCCTTTGTACGACGTGCCATCGGCAAGGACGAGCAGAGCTGGTTGAGGAGAAGAAATAGACATAAGGGAGTGGTTAGTTTTTAGAAATTACTTCTTAGTTGGTAAGTTAGCATCTCACAGCCGTTGGGATAAGAGGTAGGGGGTACTGTGTGAGAATGCGATCGCATTTGGCAGCTCCTAATTGAAGGGGCGACGATAGCAATTCCAAGGTTGGGTGTATTGGATAGTAGGGGCATGGCAATGTCATGCCCCTACTATCGGGAGACCTACTATATAGACATCGCCCATTCAAAAAAACATGAGCGAATGGCTAATTTTTCAGAAATTCAACTAACTGCTCCAACTTCGACCAGGCAGTACCGCTACCCAAGATTTCTCTAGCCATTGTAATGCCCTCCGCATGGCTACCCATTGCGATCGCGCCGCCAACTTGGAGTGCCAACGCCGCATTCAAAGCCACTACATCTTGCTGTGCAGATGTTCCTTTTCCTTGAAGGACATCGCGCAAAATTTCGGCATTTTCCTCAACATCTCCACCCCGAATCGACGTGGTGGGTGCTGGTGTCAAGCCTAATTCGTGGGGATGCAGCGTTGTCAGTTGTACCTCACCACCAGAGAGCACTGCTAAATCTGTCGCGTCTGCTAATCCAGCTTCATCCAGTTTCTCTCGTCCGTGCAGGACAATTGCCTGCTGAGTTCCTAACTGTCCTAAAGCATGGGCAATCGTCACGACCAGGTTAGGATCGCACACCCCAATGATCTGCCCGGTAGGGCGTAACGGATTTACTAATGGGCCTAATAAATTAAAGACCGTCCGCACTTTCAAGGTTCGCCGCAGCGATGCCACCGCTTTGAGCGCTGGGTGCCAACCGGGTGCAAATAAAAAGGTAATCCCGACTTCTTCTAGTGCGGCTTGTGCTTTCTCACTGCTGGCGTTTAGGTTAACTCCCAGCGCTTCCAAGACATCCGCCGATCCAACTTTGCTCGAAGCCGAGCGATTGCCATGTTTGGCAACTGAGACGCCAGCAGCAGCGGCTACAAAGGCAACAGCGGTAGAGATATTAAAGGTTGATGCCCCATCTCCACCAGTTCCACAGGTGTCAATGACTGGAGTGAGGATGGGGGACTGTGGGCGCTTCGCCTTCTCGACGAGTGGGCTGAGTGGGGAGGATTGAGACTGCAACACCTGAGCCATCCCAGCGAGTTCGTCTGCCGAAACCCCCTTTGCTTGCAGGGCGGCTAAAATCGCCCCCGATAGCACTGGTGGAATTTCCTCGTTTAACCATGCCTGCATGAGAGAGGCGGCTTGGTCATGAGGCAGGGATTGCCGATCGAGTAGCTGTTGTAGCAGGTTAGGCCAAATGGATGTGTCGGTAGAAGCGATCGCTCCTGTCGTCCCAGCATCTTGGCTTATCAGTGAAGGAGTATTAGTCATTGACAGGTCTGGGTGCAGCGCACTCAGTTCAGAGGCATTTTGCAAAAGCTTATCGGATCGCCAAGCTCTCTAGCAACGTCCTGCACGCTTCTATGTCGTAATTTTCCTGAGATCGCACAATAGGTTTTTGATAAATATTAAGATTCAGCTATTTTGCTGATTCCAATTAGACCCTTTTAGTTTGATGATTTTAAATATTCATACTTGTCATTATCAGTATCACCCTATTTATTAACTTTATTTGTGCGTAGGTATACAGCGTTGATTCGCTTCATCAAAACTTTATATTACTAACTTTTTATAAATAAACGAAGCTTCTCAGGCAAAAATGAGTATTTTACGAATTGCCTAAATTAATGGTAGTTACGGAGGTTTTCTGTTGATGCAGTCTTTCAAGCCAAAAGTGTCTGAAGAGGAAATAAAATTAGATCATGTATTTGTTCCGGAAAACCATTCTAAAAGACCTCCGAATAATTGGCTAAAACAGCTAATCCGTTGCTTAAGTATCCGGCAGAAAATTGGTTATGGATATGCAGTTGCCATTGGAATAGCAACTTTGGGGGCGAGTGCAGGGCTGCTCGTTGGCGAATATTACCAGCGACAGATGTCCCAGCAACTCAAATATGCACAGCAAGAAGCTTATCTTTTGAGTAGTTTGAAAATTGCTGTACTAGAAGCAAGAAACCAGCAGCAACAGTTAATTTATCAGTTAAGAAAACCAAAAGAGTTTCACAGCGAAGTTTTGCGCTTAGTAGAGAAAATTGAAAAGGTTGAAAAACTTTATTCACAATTAGAATTATTTGGTAATGAATCTCAATTATTCAAGCATTCAGCTCAAGAGATTGCAGAAGTCGAAAATTGGTTGAAAACTTACGACGGAACTGTAGAAGTTTATAGCCAAAACCTAAATGTAATCTTAAAGAAAATTGATAAAGATGGTGGGTTGCAGCCTAAAACAGTTCCGACAATCCAAAATTCATTGGTTAATTTTACCAATGCTCAGGAGGCGCTTAAGTTTGATAGTCTCTCAGATGATTTAACAAAATTGATTGAGGTTGCTAATCACGATGAGGAAGAAACAGCGATCGCTTTACAGCAGGTAGAGAAACTGCGAATCCAGATAATTGTTACCAGTATGTTGCTGTCAATGGCGATCGCCGCGATAATCGCCCGCTATTCCAGTCGAGCGATCGCGCATCCTCTGGAAACTGCAACTCAAATTGCTCAGCAAGTTACCGAACAAGCAAATTTTACTCTCCAGGCACCCGTAATCACCGAGGATGAAGTTGGACGCCTGACAACCTCCCTCAACCAGCTAATCCGCAGCGTCGGCACCCACACCCAGGAACTGAAGCAAACCCAAGCACAGCTTCATCGCTTCTTCAACCTTTCATTCGATATGCTTTGTGTCGTCGGGTTTGACGGCTATTTTAAGCAGATAAACCCAGCTTTTGAAACAACACTTGGCTACACTGGCGAAGAAATTTTAGCAAAGCCATTGTTGAATTTTATTCATTCTGAAGATCGAGCAACCAGCATTGCTGAGGCTAGGAAGCTTGCTAGCGGAGTCATGGTTAGCTCCTTTATAAACCGCTACGGCTGTAAAGACGGTTCCTATAAATGGCTGGAGTGGACGTGCGTCCCCTTTGCTCCAGAAGGTTTAATCTATGCGGTTGCCCGTGACATTAGCGATCGCATACACGCCGAAACAGCACGGCAGGAAAGCGAGCAGCAATTCAGAGCTTTGGTTGCTAATATTCCAGGTGCCATCTATCGGTGTAGCTGCGATGACGACTGGAAGATGGAGTTTATCAGCGATGCGATCGCAGAAATTTCTGGTTATCCGCCTGGGGACTTTATTCACAATCAAGTTCGCAGTTTTGCCAGTATTATTCATCCTGAAGATACCGCGATAGTGGACAGGCTTATCCAAGAGGCTGTGCAGAAAAAACAGCCTTTTATCATTGAGTACCGAATCATTCGAGCCGATGGAAGTATCCGATGGGTCTACGAGAAAGGTCAGGGCATATTCAATTCCACCGGAGAGCTTCTGTGTCTAAACGGGGCAATCTTTGATATTAGCGATCGCAAGCAAACAGAAGAGGCATTACACTCATCAAACCGGCGAGTCTTCAAGGTTCTTGAAAGCATCACGGATGCCTTTTATGCCCTCAACCATCAGTGGCAGTTCACCTATATCAACAAGCAAGCGGAGCTACTCTTACAGAGAACCCGGTCCGAACTTCTGGGCACGAATATTTGGGATCGGTTTCCCGCTGCAATTGGGTCAAATTTTTACAATCAATATCACCAGAGTGCTGCTGAACAAGTCTCTATCACGTTTGAAGAATTTTACCCAGCTCTCGATATCTGGGTTGAAGTCCGTGCCTACCCCAGTGAAGAGGGGCTTTCTGTCTACTTCCACGACATCACTGAGCGGAAAGCTGCTGAGAAAGCCCTAGCAGAGCGAGCTAGACTAGCCGCATTTCGTGCTGATATTGGATCTGCCCTCACTCAAAGCGACACTTTACAAGGTATCCTGCAACGCTGCGTCTTGGCTGTGGTTAAACACCTAGATGCAGCATTCGCCCGCATTTGGATGCTCAATGTTGAGGAAAACGTACTAGAGCTGCAAGCTAGTGCAGGGATATATACTCACCTAAACGGCAATCATCGCCGCGTTAAAGTCGGACAATTCAAAATCGGTCTGATTGCTCAAGAGCGAAAACCACACTTAACGAATTCTGTCCTCGACGATCCTCGTGTTAGCGATAAAGATTGGGCGAAGCGAGAGGGAATGGTTGCTTTTGCTGGCTATCCCTTAATGCTCCAAGGTCAGATGGTAGGGGTGATTGCAATGTTTACCCGCCATACCTTGAGCGAATCTATTTTCAAGGCGCTAGAATTTGCCGCAGATGAAATTGCCATAGGGATTAAACGCAAGCAGGCAGAGGAAGCACTCCAAAGATCGCTCAAAGATTTGTCAGACGTCAAATTTGCCTTAGATCAGGCGGCGATTGTTGCTATTACCGATCGAAGAGGAATGATTAACTATGTCAACGATAAATTTTGTGAAATATCCAAATATTCCCCAAAAGAACTGATAGGACAAGACCATCGAATTCTTAATTCTGGTTATCATCCACAAGAATTTTTTAGCAAGCTTTGGTCAACAATTTCTAGCGGCAAGGTTTGGAGAGGTCAAATTAAGAACAGAGCTAAAGATGAAACTTATTACTGGGTTGATACTGCCATCGTTCCTGTTCTGGACGAGCGAGGAAATCCTTTCCAGTATTTAGCAATCTGCTCCGACATCACCGATCGCAAAGCCACTGAGGAAGCGTTGCGGCTATCGGAAGCCCGGTTCCGAGAACTGGCGGCTCAAGAAGAACTTTTCAATCATTTAGCTAGCCAGATCCGTAACTCTTTAGAACTGGATACCATTCTAGAGACGGCTGTTCATGAAATCTATCATCGGTTACACCTAGATACGTGCATCTTTTCCTGGTACCGTCCTGACATGGAGCCTGTTAGTTGGGAAGCGGTGAAGGAAGCCAAAAAGACCGATCTTCGTAGTTGGGTGGGTTTTTTCCCGGATGAAGCCTTTGGTGCATTTACTGAGAAAATCCTGCGCCAAGAAATTGTTCGCGTCGATGATGTCAAGACTCTAAACAACGATCTGCCGTTACAGCAGCTGTTATTGACAACGGGTGCGGCTTCTGTGTTGGGGCTACCACTTCAAACACAATTCGGTAGGATTGGCTTGATAATTTGTAATCGCATCCAAGAAGCAAAACCTTGGACGGATGCTGATGTGGCACTGCTTTGCGCGATCGCTAATCAGATGGCGATCGCGATTAACCAAGCTGAACTCTACGCCGACGCTAGTAATTCTGCCCATCTTGCCCAAGATAAAGCCTTGCAACTGGAACAAACATTGCAAGAACTCCAAGAAACTCAAATTCAGCTGATTCAAGCCGAAAAAATGTCCAGCCTCGGTCAGATGGTTGCTGGCATTGCCCACGAATTTAATAACCCGGTTAACTTTATCCACGGCAATCTGCAACACACGAACGACTACGTTCAAGACTTACTTAACTTAGTGAAACTTTATCAGCAACAATATTTTAATGCCGCGCCTAAAATTCAGAGTTTTGTAGAGAAAATTGACCTAGAATTTATCGCTCAAGACCTACCCAAAATGCTGTCTTCTATGAAGATAGGGACGCAGCGAATTCGCGAGTTAGTTTTATCCTTACGGAACTTCTCGCGTCTTGACGAAGCGGAGATGAAAGCCGTTGATCTCCACGAAGGCATGGACAATACGCTGTTAATTTTAAATAACCGTCTCAAAAAAGAGATTAATGTTATTAAACACTATGGCAAGTTACCTCTTGTTGAGTGTTATCCTGCACAGCTCAATCAAGTATTCATGAATATCCTGAGTAATGCGATTGATGCACTGCTGGCTCAGAAAGAGCGGGAAGATAAACAAATTGTTATTTCTAGCCAAGTATTAGCAAAAAATCAGATAATTGTGAGAATTCGGGATAATGGTTCTGGAATCCCACAACCAATTCTAGAGAAAATATTTGACCCGTTTTTCACAACTAAAGATGTCGGGAAGGGAACTGGCTTAGGACTTTCGATTTCCTATCAAATTATGGAAAAGCATCATGGAAAAATTATGGTGAGTTCCCAGATGAATGAAGGAACAGAATTTGCAATTTATCTTCCGATTAAGCAGTCAGGCTTGTCCGCAAAATCGGTTCTAGCCAAGTCAAATTAAGATTCGCCTGCTGTAATTTGCTTCCCACAAACACAAGTCTTGGTTAAACAGTTTTAATCCAAATTTTTGTAGCTGAAGAATCTGAACCAATAGCACCATCATGTAGAATCAACAAATTCTGAATAAGCATCTCAAAAAATATGTCAGAAAGTCGTGTAACCTTCAACGCCGAGGAAGTGTTGCCGGACGAGCGCAACTTCGTCGCCGCTGTTCTAGATACAGCAGCAACTTTGGTAGTGGTTCTCGATACCCAGGGGCGAATTGTCGTTTTTAATCAAGCTTGCCAGCAAACCACTGCTTACTCGGCGGAGGAAGTCAAAGGCAGACCATTCTGGGATTTATTTCTGCTGCCAGAAGAAGTGGAATCTGTCAAAGCGGTCTTCAAAAATCTTCAAGCGGGTCAGTTTCCAAACCAGTATGACAACTATTGGTTAACGCGCGATCGCGATCGCCGTTTGATTGCTTGGTCGAATACGGCGCTGCTCGACTCCTCTGGTGGGGTCAAGTACATCATCGGTACGGGGATTGACATTACCGAGCGTCACCAGGCAGAGCAAGCCCTAAAAAAGGCAAAGGCTGAGCTAGAAATCAGGGTCGAAGAGCGGACGGCTGAACTTAGGAAAGCCAACGAGCAATTGCAGGAAGAGATGCTAGAGCGCCAGCGTACCGAGGTGGCGCTCGAACAGAGCTATAGCCTCTTGCAGGCAGTTATTGAAGGAACACCCGATGCCATCTTTGTCAAAGATCTACAATGCCGGGTGGTGATGGCGAATTCAGGTGTTGGCACGATTTTCAATCGGCAGGTAGAGGAAATTATCGGTAAGAATAATGCCGAGTTGTTGCCACCTGAGATTGCCTGTCAGATAACCGAAACTGACTGCCGGATTATGGAATCAGGTGAACCTGAGATAGTTGAGGAAGTTCTCATTATCAAGGGCGTTACCAAAACTTATCTCTCTACAAAAAGCGTTTTGCGTGATGCTTCTGGAAATGTCATAGGTCTAGTCGGCGTCTCGCGGGATATCACCGAGCGTAAAGCTGCTGAGGAGGCGCTACGAGAATCCGAAGAGCATTATCGTCACTTTATTGAGACTGCCTTAGAAGGAATTTGGGTGATCGACGCTGAAAGCAAGACGATTTTTGTCAATCGCACACTGGCAGAAATGCTTGGCTACAGCATTGAGGAGATGCAGGGGAAGCCGCTATTTGATTTCATGGATGATGAAGGGAAAGCGATCGCGGCTCGCCAAGTCGAGCTTCGCCGCCAAGGTATCGAGGCCAAGATTGATTTTAAATTATGTCGCAAAGATGGCTCGTTTCGATGGGCAATTGTTTCGACCTCTCCCATCTTCGACTCAGCAGGGAATTATGCTGGAGCCTTTGCGATGATTACGGATATCACCGATCGCCGACAGGCGGAAGAAGCACTGCGCGAAAGTGAGGCGCGGCTGAGAGAACAAGCAAGGCGGGAAAACTTGCTCAACCGTCTCGCTAGCCAAATCCGTAACAGTCTTAACTTAGACAAAGTTTTGGAAACAACCGTGCAAGAGATCCGCAATTTGTTGCAGATTGAGCGGTGTCATTTTGCCTGGTATTACCCTGACAGAGAGGAACCCGGTTGGGCAATTGTCAAGGAAGCTCGCAATTCGGAGCTTTCCGATCTCAGAGGTTATTACCCGATTGCTGCTGTCGGATCGATGGGGCAAAAACTTTTGAACCTGGAAATGCTGCGGATAGATGATATCGAGAAACTGAGCCAGAAGCCGCGAAGCGCAGCTCAGCCAAGCCAGGAGCCGCGAAGCGTGGCATACGCTAGCGATCGCCTGTGGCGTAGATTCCTGCGTTCGATGGGCTTCGCCTCTATCTTGGTGCTGCCCATTCAAACTCGATCGGGTACCATTGGTATCCTGAGCTGTTGCCAGAGTTCTGCACCCAGACCTTGGAGAGATTGGGAAGTCGAACTGCTGCACGCTATAACCGACCAACTTGCGATCGCGATTAACCAAGCCGAACTCTACGCCGCCACCCGCACCACTGCCAAACAATTCCAAGAACAAGCCGCCAAACTCGAACAAACCCTCTCCGAACTCCAACAAACCCAAGCTCAATTGGTACAGACAGAAAAAATGTCGAGTTTAGGGCAGTTGGTTGCCGGTATTGCCCATGAAATCAATAATCCCGTCAACTTTATCTATGGCAACTTAGCTCACACAGACGAATACACCAAAGACCTCCTGAATCTACTAAAGCTCTACCAACAGCACTATTCCCATCCAGTCCCTGAGATTCAAGACGAAATGGCGGCTATCGATCTAGATTTCCTGATCGGAGACCTTCCTAAGATGCTAACTTCCATGAAAGTAGGTGCTGAGCGGATTCGTCAGATTGTCTTATCGCTACGGAACTTCTCCCGTCTGGATGAAGCAGAAATGAAGGCGGTTGATATTCATGAAGGGATTGAAAGCAGCCTCCTGATTCTACAAAATCGCCTGAAGACAAAACCTGACCATCCTGGCATTCAACTAATGAAGGAATACGGCGACTTGCCGCAAGTAGAATGCTATGCCGGACAATTGAATCAGGTCTTTATGAATCTACTGACGAATGCAATCGATGCCTTAGAAGAGAGAATGGAACGTGGGGAAGAAAATACTAAGTCCTACATCCCTAAAATTTGCATTCGCACCTCTGTTGTCAACTCCGATCGGGTATTAATTAGCATTGCCGATAACGGTCTAGGGATGACGGAAGCCATGAAAAAACAGCTATTCAATCCCTTTTTTACAACCAAACCCGTAGGCAAAGGCACGGGGTTAGGTTTATCGATCAGCTATCAAATTGTGGTAAAAAAACACGGAGGTCAATTGCATTATCTTTCCGAACCGGGGCAAGGTACAGAGTTTGCGATCGCAATTCCCATTCAGCAGCACAGTTAGGCTCCATTGGAGAAGATTTTTACTTAAATTCACTATACCTAACTACCCGCTTCTATTTTTCGTCTTTACTGAGAATTAACCTTCGCTTAGTGGCTGATTAATTCTACGAGTGTTAGTCTGTTAGTGCTGAAGTGCGATCGCAAAGATAAGCTGTGTCAAAAAGGACTTTCAGTAGAAGGAATAAAGCGATAAAATTTTAACGAGTAACAGCAATGGGTATCCATCGCGGCATCGTTTCAGCCACATTTTTAATTTTTACAGGATTGAGCGCGATCGCTCCCCCTGTTTTCTCTCAAATTCAGGAGTTTACAACTCAACAACCGGAACGCCAACAAATCGATCTAATTTTTAGCCCGAACACTAATCAAAGTTTTGAAGACGTGCTTGAGCAAGCAGAATCGATTGCTAGCAATTCTGTTGAGCAGGGATTCGCACAAAATCCGGAGGTTACACAAATTTATATCAGAATTTTCGGTGATGTCAAAGGACAAGTAGCCCCGCTTCTATTTTCAAAAGTGTATCGTTCTGATTGGCAGACAGAACCTAAAATTGATCGTTGGATTCGATATTTTGATAATTCTGGATTGCTACTAGGCTTTTATAATAATTCATCTAATTCCTCGTCACCTCCGATTCCACCGACATCCACCTTCAGCCGCGAAGACGATCCGGGTTTTCGGGATGATTAATCTACAGGTAAATATACACGGCGCAATTATTCGCGCATCTAGTACATTTCAGTTAAAGTTTAAAGACAAAACTTCAGCATCTCTCAATCTTGCTCTTCCCAAAGTGCAAGAAAACGTAAGAAGTTGCTTCGATCCCCTTAGCCTCCCTTTTTAAGCGGGAGAATTTTTTCAAAGTCCCCCTTTTGAAGGGGGATTTAGGGGGATCTCTACTGTTTCAGCGTCTCGATTATGACTTTTCAGACATCCTCTAAGCTGCTTTTTTGCTCCCACTTAATGAGCATTGGAGGGAATCTAAGAATTACAGCAGTAACCGAAAATTATTCATTGCGTCTCTAAGTATAAAAAACGCTAAAATAATTTTTTTAAGACAACAAACCTGAATTTTTCTTTCTACCCTTTAACCTGGTTACTGCTGCTAAAGTTCCAAAAACAAGTATACCCAATGTAGGAGTAGTTTCAGGAACGACTGCTGCCTCTGCCTCATCAACCACTAAGGCAGAAATCCGTGTTCCATCCCCAACATCCACAACTCCAATCCCTAAAGTATATTCCCCTGAGGCTGGAAGAATATAAGAAAAAGTTTGCCATCCAGTTTCTTTATTAAAGACACTTGAAGAGCTACTGAATTTTGAAATCGTATCCGCTAAATTAAAGAATTGAGTACCAGAATCTGACTGAAGACTTACAAAAGCAAAGTCATTAAAATCAGGATAGGTAAAGTCATCAACCGCAGATTGCTCAACAGCCTCATTCGTGAGGAAGTTCCAAGAAAAAGATAACTTTTGCCCAGCACTGCCTTTAAAAGTTTGCTTAATGGCAGATCCCTCAATCGGCTCTGCGGTCGCTAGAGCGTATAAAGATTGATCGCCCAAGAAAGTTGAGAAACCCAAGAATCCTTCTAAAGTTTCTTCTTCAGCAAAGCCAGAAATGAAAGTGACGGGAGCAGCATTACCGCCAATAATCGGATTAGAATTATTGTCGAGACTAAAAGTTTCTTGGTATGCAGTTGAGAGAAAAGCCTGGTTTTTTCCTTGGAATGACTTAATTCCAAAATCTGAAGTTTCTATTCGATAATCGCCTAGGGCTTTCCAACTCTGAAACCCTTGTTCAAATCCTTTATTCAGAACAGCAGCCTTTACTGTAGATGGAAAAACTACACTTACACTGATAGCCAGTGCTGCAAGACTAATTGTTTTTATCATTAAGTTAACTCCTAATTTTTTTTGACAAAAAGGTCATTTTTAAAGTTCTGCTAATTTTTAAAAGCAGGCTTAGTTTAGCTTTTTAAGTATTTTCACTGAATATCTCTATTAAAAGCATTTTTGGTTAAGCGAACATTAATAGAGGAATAAGACCTGCTAAAATTTGGCTTAACAATCTTATTGACAACTTCTTGATAAATTTATATTTTATTAATCTTTTATTAACCCAGAGATTAAAGAAGCTTAATTCTACGTCAGTAGTATTCCAGAGGGTGCGTAGAAACACTCAGATTTGGCGGTGGAAGTCGAGTATGAGGGAGCCGTCCATTCGACTAAAGAGAACAAAAAGCAGGCAGGATGCTACAGGTATAGATACTTATGCCGATGGCTTGAGGTAATGCTGCGTTGACTAGCCGTTGACATGAATGCTGTGGCTTAGCTGTCGCAGCATTTTTGGTTGACTGTTTAAGCTTTATAGAGGTTAGCTCGGCTAAATTCCTGTCAAATAATGACTCAAAATTTTTGATTATTGCGATCGCAAAAAGAGAGGAATTTAATGTCTAAGTTCAGTCGGAGGCAGCTACTAATTTTTTTTGGGGCGAGTGCCGGTACTGCTGTACTAGCTCCTACTTTGGGGAGACAGCATTTTGGCAGCAATCCTAACGTTGCCCAAGCGGTTCTACCACTGAAATTTACCCCAGTGCGATTGCCGCATCCTTTACCGATTTATCAAGAGCAAAAAAGTTTTTACGCCACAGCCATTAATTATCAAGGAAGCGTAATTAATGCTTCTACCGATACTCGGTTAAGCACCTACAACATCGTTGATGATGTAGTGGTGCCCCCAGAGTACGAACGTTATGTGATTGTACGTTGGGGCGATCGCGTTTATCCCAACCCAGAAGAATACTTTGGCTACAACAACGACTACACCGGCTTTGTTCCCCTGGATGGCAGAAATCCTAACGACGGCTACCTTTGGGTAAATCACGAGTATGTCTCCTACCCGTTTACTTTTACACTCCCTGAAGTCCCAGAGGATTTAGCAGGATTACCTGAGTCTTATCCCTTAGTCGTTGGGCAGAGTTTACCGGCTGACAAAACCGATCTTCTCCTGTTGGGCGAAATCATGTACAACATGGGCGGTTCGGTTCTGCGAATGGCACGCCAAAATCGCGCCGGACGCTATTCGATTGTTAAAGACCCCAACAATCGACGCATTCATGGTCTTTCCGGTTTAGGGATTAACAGCCAGCGTTCCGATCAGTATAAAACTATTACTTCTTGGGGTTCCAAGAGCTACCAGAAAGGCGATCAAAACTACCTGTTGAGTACGGGACCCGCTGCCACCCAAGTATTTCCTCTCAGCGTAGATGGGCTGGGTAACAAAATCATTGGCACTGCCTACAACTGCTCTGGCGGCACTACTCCCTGGGGAACCATCCTCTCAGCGGAAGAAAACTTTCAGGCAAGCACAGCCTTTTTTGTAGGAGTCACAGAATCTGTAAAATCTGATGGTACTCAGACTAGCTACACCGCTGGTACCAGTGGGGAAAAATTTGGCTTGGTTGGCGAGAAATACGGCTGGATGGTGGAAATCGATCCCAGTAACCCAAATTTCCGCCCGCGCAAGCACACTGCATTAGGTCGTTATCGCCATGAAAACATCGCCATGCGGGCGGAAGCTGGGAAAAAATTAGTTGCCTACATGGGTGATGACCGGCGCGGCGGACACACCTGGAAATTTGTTAGCAAAGGCACTGTTTCTGCCCCGAATAGCAAGAATAACAGCGCATTATTTGAGGAGGGGACGCTGTACGTCGCCCGTTACAATCCTGACGGGACAGGAACGTGGATTCCCCTGGATTTGAATGCTACTACCAATCCGATTCCGCCCTCCGTTCTTGGCTCAAAAGAAATTGCCGCTTTGGGCAAAGCGAGCCGGAATGGTTTGATTAAATTACCCAGACGGAACGGTATTGCAGGTCAAACTACAGATGGCGGTGCATTCAACCTAGATACCACCAATGAAGCCACAGCTCTGCCAGGTTATCAAGGCAAGAAGCTGTCCAACTTCTACACTAGCCAAGGGGCTGTCCTCGTGGATGCTTTCTTAGCTGCTAACTTAGTTGGCGGAACGCCTACCGCACGTCCCGAAGATATCGAAGTTCATCCCCGCACCAAGGATGTATTTATTGCTTACACGGATGGTGCGGCGGGAAGCGATGGCTACCCCGATTCTCGAATCTTTGTGGTTTCTAAGTACAGCCCTGCTGTCACCGCTGGACAGCCTTCGGGCGAGCTGTTCAAGATTATGGAAAACAGCTCAGATGCTACGGGTACAACTTTCCGCTGGCAGCGATTTGCTAAAGGTGGGGAAGCGGGAGCAGAACCGGGTTCGGGTTTTGCCAATGTAGATAACTTGGCATTTGACCCCCAAGGAAATATTTGGGGCGTCACGGATATGTCTACTAGCGCTCACAATGGTTTCGATGTTGGTGCTGCCGCAACGCCATTAGCGATAGACCACAGGGTCGTGGGTTCTAACTCTCCTAGTGTGGATGATTCTAATCTCAATGTTCAAACTTCTAACCTGATTGGGGTTTTTGGCAATAACTGGCTCTTTTTCATTCCCACCACTGGCCCGGATGCTGGAGAAATCGTCCCCTTTGCCTACGGTCCTCCACGTTGCGAGTTGACAGGGCCTACTTTTATCGGGGATACGCTGATTATTTCGGTGCAGCACCCTGGTGAAGATTGCCCGTTCAATCCTCAGCAAACTCTGAGCCGAACGATTGAGATGCTGGACTTAAATGGCACTCTCTTTAACCAACAACGCACGGTTCCGCGTGGTAGTAATTGGCCTAGCAATATTGAGGGAAATCCTCAAGGACCACCGCGTCCTTCAGTGATTGGCATTCAACGCAAGCAGTCAAATGGCACGTTTGTTTAATTAATACCGTGTGCAACTTTTCAGGTAATTCCCCCCTTTTTAAGGAATCTGCCGTTGCTATCTAAGTGTCTCGATCCCCCAACCCCCCTTAAAAAGGGGGGCTAAAAAATTCGCACATCGCGTTTAATTAAGTAAAAAGGCAAAAGGTAAAAGAAAGAGACAAGAATCTTTCTTTTACCTTTTTACTTTTGCCTGCTTAAGCGCCTAACATTTGCAACTGATACAAACTGGCGTACAATCCGCCTTGGCGCAACAATTGATCGTGGCTGCCCGACTCTACCAGTTGCCCTCGCTTCAGCACCAAAATCCGGTCTACATTGCGGATGGTTGAGAGACGGTGCGCGATGATAATGGCGGTGCGTCCCTCCAGCAATTTGTCGAGGGCATCTTGAATTAAGGCTTCTGTACCTACGTCTAGACTGGCTGTTGCTTCATCTAGCACTAAAATACGGGGATTGCGGATAGCGGCACGGGCAAATGCTAAGAGTTGCTTTTGTCCGCTGGAGATATTAGTGCCTCGTTCTCTAAGTTGGGTATCGTAGCCTTGAGGCAGTTGTTCGATAAAACTGGCAACATTGGTTTTTTCGGCGGCTTGTCGAATTTCTTCAAAGGAGTAAGTATCTCCTAGAGTAATGTTGCTCTTCACGTCACCGGCAAACAGAAAGCCATCTTGAAGGATGACGCCTAGGTGTTCCCGCAGTTCTCTTTGGGGTAAGTCCCGGACATTGACACCATCGAGGAAAATGCGACCTTCGGTGGTTTCGTAAAGGCGACACAGCAGGCGAATAATCGAACTTTTACCGGCACCTGTGGGGCCAACGAGAGCGACTTTTTCGCCGGGATGGATGGTGAAGTTTAGGTCTTTGAGGACGTATTCATCATTTTTGTAGGCAAAGGAGACATTTTCAAAGCGAATTTCACCTTTGGCGGTTGGGGATGGGGAATGGGAAATTCTCCTGGGTTCCTCTGCTACAGACGGGATAATTCCCCTGTCTATAAGCTGTTTTTGTGTCCCTTCAGGATCGCGGATTTCAATTGGTTCGTTGAGAATATCGGTGATGCGTTCGACGGCGGTGAAACCAGATTGCAGGGAGGTGAATTTTTCAGCAAATTGTCGCAAGGGATCGAAGAGACGCTGGGCATACAGGATAAAGGCAGAGAGGGTGCCAAAACTGAGGGCTTTGCCCATAATCATTTGTCCGCCTAACCAGAGTACGCCCGCGATCGCTACCAGTGCAATCCACTCCAAGGTGGCTGATACGGCTGAGTCGTGAAAAATGGTTTTATCCACTTCCTCGATGTACCGCTGATTCGTCACCCGAAACAGTTCTGAGTTGAATTTCTCTCGCCGGAATAGCTGCACGACGTTCACCCCTACGATGTTTTCTTGCAGCGTTGAGTTGAGTGCAGACAGTTCTTCTCTGGCTTTGTAATTGGCTTTGCGATACTGCTGTTGGAAGTAAATAATCAAAGCCGTGACTGGCACCAACATCAGTGTCAGCATCAATGCCAGCTGCCATTGCAGCAAAAACATGGTGACAGCGATCGCTAAAATCGACACCAGATCGCTGACAATGCCAATGGCACCTGTGGAAAAGACATCCCCCAGTGCTTCGACATCGCTGGTGAGGCGGGTAATCAATCGTCCTACAGGGGTGCGGTCAAAAAATCGCACCGCTAAGGACGTGACGTGATGAAATAAGTCAGTGCGAATCTCGGCGGTAATTTGCTGCCCCACCTTCTGCACGGTGTAACCTTGGGCGGCGGTGAACACCATGCGAACGATCATCGTTAGCAGCAGTAAAACGGCGAGAAGATTGATTCCTTCCAACAAGCCTTTACCTTGAAGAAAAGACCAGACTTCTTCCCCGCGAATCAGCGAAATTGCTTGCCCCACGATGATCGGTTGAATTGCCCCGGCGACTGACAGCGGCACCAACAACAGGATGGAAATTATCAGCAGACGACTGCTTTTCCGCGCGTAGGGGACTAAGCGCAGGAAGAGTCGCCAGTCGCTTTCACGAACGCGCGATCGCTCTCTAGTTTCCGTCAGAGGCGGGGATTGAGTCATGCTGCCACTATCTTCTTTCTACTTATTTCATTGTTCCCCTTTTACCAGTGCTGTAGCAGCTGCCTGTAGAGATAGGTAAGCCGTTTCAGGTTGCCCGTTGATGTAGGATTTGCCATCTACCGATTCGCACAGAGTTCCGACTTTCTCGCCATCAGCGCCATAGACTTCTAGCACGTCTTGGAGAATATTCGGGTCAAAACCTTGCACAACTGAACTCCAAGCATTTTTATCAACCGAGCAAATCCTAATTGTTTCGTCCATTTGATCGCCTTGCGCTAGCAATTAATTAGAACAGCGCTTCTGATATCTTCGACCCATTGATGGATATCGCCCGTATTCAGGCGATAACTCCGAGGGTGGGCAATTAACCGCGCTGTACTTTCAAATAGTGTATCAATCTCGATCAAGCCATTTTCGCTCAGGGTGCGACCTGTGGAAACTAAATCCACAATCGCCTCGGACATCCCGGTAATCGGCCCTAGTTCTACGGAACCAGACAAAGGCACAATTTCTACGGGTAAATCTAAGCTTTCAAAGTATTCGTAGGCACAGTGAACAAACTTAGACGCGACTCGACCGTGGGGCGGCAGTTGTAAGACTGACCGATAAAGGCTAGAAGACTTTACCGCCACTGACAGCCGACAAGAACCAAATCGGAGGTCAGCTAGATGAGCAACCTGGGGGTTTTTCTCCCGCAGAACATCGTAACCGACTATCCCTAAATGTGCTTGCCCATATTCCACATAAACTGGGACATCTTGCGCCCTTACCAGTAGGGCTTGGGCGGTGCCGGTGGGGTCTTGTATTTGCAGTTGGCGGTTGCCAGAATCTTTGAAGGCGCTAAAGTCGAGTCCGACACTTTGCAGTAGACGAATGCTATCAGATAAGAGTGCGCCTTTGGGCAATGCAACGGTAAGCATAGAATAGAGTTCTGAGTGTTGAGTGTTGAGTTTTGGATGTTAAAAGGTAACTCATAACTCATACCTCATAATTCATAACTTTTGTGATGCGAATTCTCTTGGTGGATGATGAAGTTGAGCTGACTGAACCGCTGAGTCGCGTGCTAAGTCGTGAAGGCTACAGCGTTGAGTTGGCTTATGATGGGGCGTCTGGCAACCAGATGGCGCTGCAAGGAGGCTATGACTTGCTGATTTTGGATTGGATGCTGCCGCAGATCAGCGGGTTGGAAATTTGTCAGCAGATGCGATCGCGCAAAGATGCTACACCCGTTCTCTTTCTCACTGCCAAAGATACCCTAGACGACCGCGTGCTGGGTTTGGACGCCGGTGCGGATGACTACCTAGTGAAGCCGTTTGAATTGCGAGAGTTACTCGCACGAGTCCGCGCCTTGCTGCGTCGTTCCGCGACTGATGCGCCTGCTAGCGCGACGATAGAAGCGCACTACCATCCTCACTTACTTCAGATTGGAGATTTAGAACTAGATTGTGAAAACCAGCTAGCCTATCGTCACGGACGCACCATTGAGTTATCGGAGAAAGAAACTCATCTGCTGGAATATTTTATGCGTCACGCGGGGCAGTTGCTCACTCACGCCCAAATTCATCAACATTTGTGGAACCCAGACGAACAACCCAGCAGTAACGTTTTAGCCGCTTTGATTCGCCTTTTGCGGCGCAAAATTGAGGCATCTGGAGAGACAACTTTGATTCACACTGTCTATGGCAAAGGCTATCGCTTTGGAGATGGCGGCTAAGGCGGCTTTCTGACTTGCTTTCTAACTTTCAGTGGCGATATTCAAAAGGCAATCTTTTGATATTTGTCAACTATCATTAGTAGTATTTCAACACCATTGTCTATATTCGCTTTCCTAACAGTAGCGATCGCTTGGTATCGTCTACACAAAACTATGTGTTTAGCTGTTGAGCTGTCTATTGATATTGCTTAGAATAAGCCTAAATTACAAGGAGCTATTTTATATGATGCTTGGAGATTTGGAAGACCCCTTGATAGCTTGGGATTTAAGAAACTTACAAAGAATTGCTACTACTATTCTTTTTCTCCTTTTAGTATTCTTCTTTAGTTGGTTGAATCGAAAAAATCGATATGTTTTATGGGCTATTTTTTCTGGTGCTATCTTGACATTTATCTTCTTATTGGTTACGCGCAATAATCACGGATTAGCTTTTTTTACTTTTAAATTTTAATGCTCAGCATATCGCCTGTGCTTGGGAAGAGATTGTCAGGCGATATTTGCTGGCTATTCTTTTCTGGAAGAGAAACCACTTTAAACAGAGAATTGCAACTCTAACGGCTGGGATGGAATGATGTACATTAATTCTGCACCGTCGGGTTTAGAGTCTATGGAGGGAGTTAATTTCAGCCAGTCATGGAAGGTAATTCCCAATTGTGCGATCGCTTGTATTTCTGTCTGATACGCTTCAAAACGGCGATTGGTTTCCACCATAGATTCCATGACTTCCAGCACTTCGAGGAGCCGTTTATCAGCCTCCCGCTTTAAATCTCCTGCATTTGGCCCAAACCAACCTCCTGCAACCTCAACGCGACTTAGAATTGCCGCTGGTAAAGATTCAGCCCATTTATTAGGGTCTTGCGCCATCTTGAGCAAATTCTCACGTTGAAGCTCAAAAACAGCATTTTCATCCAAAGCGGGATCTATCCACTGGTAAATTCGGGTTAGCCGCCGCAAATCTATCTGACCTTTAAACTGAGGCTGTAAATAGGCGGCTGGGTTAGAAGTAAGTAGAAGTTCAACATATTTATGAATACGAGAACGGACAACTTTCGCACCTTCTTGGAAGCGACTTAGTGCTGTTTCGGGTTCTCCTAACTCAAGATGGCAACGCGCTTCAGCAATATAAGCTAGAGATAATGTCAAAAGATATTCATCAGCGATTTGGCTACCTAGTTCCAGTTCTTTGTCTGTGTAGTCAGTGTAAATATGTTCAGCTTCTAGAAAGCGATTTATAGCTTCAATCGCCATCCGTTCTCTATTTTCCGCTTTGGTCATCGTAAAGGCATTCATTGCCAGACCAATAGCAGCTTTGAAGTTAGCATAATATCCAATGTCAATTTTGCGGTTAATTTTGTTTAACAGTTTCTCACTCTGTTTTAGGCGTTGTTCCAGTTCGTTGAGACGCTGGTTTAATACAGCAAATCCCATCACCGCAATACCTAGATTCAGTACGCTAGCAGCAGAAGCCACTTGCAAAATTCCTTGAGCTTGTTGTAAACCCTGCTGAATATTTCCTACTTGCTGCTCAATTCCACCTAGCCGCTGGTTCACATCAGCTAATCCTTTCCCTGTAACAGCGGCGTTAGCTACTGAAGCAATCAAAGTTGCCCCTGAAACAGCGAGATTACCGAAACTGGCTTGTACAAGTCCACCCAGACACTGGTTAACAACACCTAATCCTTTCCCTGTCACTGCTGCATTAGCAACTGAACCAGCTAGATTTCCCCCTGAAAAAATAAGGTTGAGTAAATTGGGAGAAGAACCTGTTGGCGTTAGCGCTTGGGAAGGATTTGAGCCAGACTCCTTCAAGAAAGCAAGTATTTGCCCTGTCGCTACATCCCGAATTACACCCCCCATACGCACAGCGCTTCCATCTGCTAAGCTTTTGGCGATCCAATCAGTCAGCATAAACGTTGCTGTAACCGTTAAATTCATCATTGTCTCCTGGTTGCTAAAACTTAAGCAGCGCGATCGCATCCTTTCTCAGTATTCCCACGCCGCAGCTAGCGCTAACAATTTCCCTGCATCACAGAAAACGAGCGATCGCGTCCTTACACGCTAAACCTGACAGAAGCAGAGTTCAATAGTCCGCGCAGGCGGACTTTGTTTGTGTAGCCGCGATTTCAAATCGCCAGGTATTATTTGCTTTTCCTCATCACTAAAACGTTGAACAATTCATGGACAGTAATGCTTTCAGGCGTTCAGCATCGTGGATAGCATGACCATCTGGGTCGTTGTTGAAATACACGTACACGTCAATCTTTTTTTGAAGAAATGAGCGGATATGAGAAGCCCAAGTAGACAATTCTTCATCGCTGTAACCAACGCCCCATTGTCCGCTGTGCATACGGATATAAGTCCAGGGCGCAGTCAAACGAATGTCTAGCGGAACCGTGGGACTGACTGGTAGACAAAGGGCTGCACCCGCACGTTCTAATAGTTCGTACACCTGTGGAATCAGCCAACTTTGGTGCCGAAATTCAAATGTATAACGTTGTTCTGGATAGGAAGAAAGTAATTCTAAAAACGGCTGAAGCCGCTCGATATTCAGAGGCCAGGTATGAGGAAATTGGAACAAAATTGGACCTAGTTTCTCTTGCAAACCACCCGCCCGTTCCATTAAGCGAGATAGCGGTTCATCTGGATCTTTTAACTTTTTCATGTGGGTAAGGTAGCGGCTACCTTTCACAGCAAAAAGAAACCCTTCAGGTGTTTGTTCTCGCCACGTTTCAAATACAGACCGCTCTGGCAGACGATAGAAAGAAAAGTTGATTTCTACAGTCGGAAAGTGCTGTGCGTAAAATGGTAATTGTTGATTTCCAGGCATCTGCGCTGGATAGAAGATTTCCATCCAGTGCTTATAAACCCAACCGCTAGTACCGATTTGCAGCAGCGGAGCTGCCGTAAAAGGTTGAGATTCCTGCTCTTGTTCTTCACTCATTCAGTTGTTCCATTTGAACTGAATCATTATCTCTTGCAAATCACCAAGCCCAAGTGACTAAAAGTGCTTGAAAAGGAAGCCGCAACCAAAGTCATAGCTACTATTGCGAGTCACATTTGCCAGCCACATTTGCCATTAGCTGAGTTTGAGTACGTCCCAACCGTGAGACTTATTCATAAGTTCCAAAGTTTTTGGTGATATGTTTAGCCAGTGTCAGCGCGATCGCCTATTATTCGCCAAGTACCTTATTCGCTTTCAGAATCAGCACACAGCTTGGCGCGTGTGTGATTACGCTATCCATGACCATTTGCACCGCTTCACTTAAGGGAATCCGAACTGTTTCTATCGTTTCCGTTCCTTCTTGATGGGATTGGGTGAATGTTAATTGCTTTGCTAGAAATAGACGCACCGGACAGCAGACAATTGATGTATCTAAGTCAAAAACTCCTAAATCGAGCCATTCCGAAGCTTTAATTCCCAGTTCCTCTTCAATTTCTCGTTGTGCAGATTCCAGGTGCGGTTCATCCTCCTCAATAGCACCAGCGACAACTTCAATGCTTTCTTTGCCAAGCGCATAACGAAATTGCCGGGTAAGATAGACTACGCGATCGCTATCGATTGGCAAAATAGCAACGCCAGATTTCATTGTGACGATAGCATACGTACCCGGTTGTCCATCAGGTTGGAGAACTTGGTCTTCACGAACATTTATAAATGAATTTTGGTACTTTCGATTCGTTTCTTGGATTGTCCAAGGGCCATGTTTTTGGGTCATGTTGCGTTCTCTCCTATTTGAGTTGTCAGATGCGAGATCAGATACCAGACTTCTTGGAGAAGTCGGGTATCTTGCGTTCAGGAATCATTTATGATTGCTATAATTTCCCGTTGACATAGGAAGGTAAGATTTCTCCCTCCCCGTGAACGGGTAGGGGTGGGTTCTAAGTTGCATATACTCGACTCTAATTACTCTAAAGCTGGTTTAATCCGCTCATAAGAGGAGAGAAATAAACTAAAGAGAATCGCAAAGGTAAGGTCAATGACACCCGGAACTAAATAAAATGGGTGAAGACCACCGATTAAGGTGTGATAAGCCAAAACGATAAAGACAGAAACTTGGGCGCAAATTCCAAATCTTATAAGATCGTGATTTCGAGAGATATCTTTACCAACCCACCAATAACCAATCCCGATTGTAAATACCAATGCGCCAAACAGATGTAAATATTCAGGATTGGTGAGCGGTTCTTGACCTAGCATTTGGCGAATCCATTGGTCAGATAACAACAAAGCTACAGATTCGATCCAGTTAATGATAGCTTTGGTTTGAAATACGTACTTCCACGTTATTGGATTGTTCATCATTGCAAATAGTGTGTGAATTCTTGTTTGCTTAGCTTGCTGATTCTTGACTTAACTGGGTGTCCTATACACTCGATCCCCCTCTCCCCAGAGGGAACCCCGAATCCCCCTTAAAAAGGGGGAAAATGCTTATAACCCCTTTTTAAGCGGGGGACATTGCCAAAAATAGACACCGTAATTACTGGCTTCTTGTCACATTTTTATTAGTGCGGTTGTGAAACTGCTTCATCAACCAGTTGCACCATCCGCTGGCGTAGGGTCTCTAAACCTAAGCGTTGAGTAGCTGAAATAAACACAGCTTCGGGATACTGTTGTTGAGCGAAGGCTAGCGTTTCGCTATCTACTTGATCGACCTTGTTAAAGGCAATCAAAGCTTTACCTGGAAGGGCAGGCATTTCTCCAAGCACTTCCATGACCGACTGGATGTGGCTTTCCCAAGCGGGATGGGATAGATCGACGACATGAAGCATGGCATTCGCCTCCGTGACTTCCTCCAGAGTGGCTCGGAAGGCATCCATGAGCGGTGGCGGGAGTTCGTGAATAAACCCGACCGTGTCTGTCAGAAGAATCGTCCGCCGCTCTTGGGTTTCGGGGTTTGTAATGACTAGCTTTCGAGTTGTGGGGTCGAGGGTGGCAAATAGTTGATCTGCCGTATAAACTTCGGCGTGGGTTAACACGTTCAGCAGGGTGGACTTCCCAGCGTTGGTATAACCAACCACAGCAATCGAGGGAATTTCTTGCTCTTGCCGTTGTTGTCTAATCCGGGAGCGATGCGCTTGTAATTGGTTGACTTCCTGCTGGAGTTGGGCAATTCGGCGCTGAATGGTTCGCCGCTCTGTTTCTAGCTTGGTTTCACCCGGTCCTCTCGTACCAATCCCGGCTCCTAGTCTGGACATTTCCCGACCCCGACCCCTCAGTCGAGGCAGCATATATTCCAGTTGCGCCAATTCCACTTGCAATTTACCCGCTTGGGATTGAGCGCGTTGAGCGAAGATATCGAGAATTACTTCAGTCCGGTCTACGACAGGGATACCGATCTCGGTTTCTAGGTTACGAGCTTGAGAGGGAGAGATATCTCGATCAAAGACAATGATATTGGCTCCCAGTTGATGAGCGCGTTGGGCAATTTCTTCAACTTTTCCATGACCGACGACCGTTTGAGGATGAGGACGCGATCGCTTTTGTTGCATTGTCTCTAATACCTGTCCTCCGGCACTTTCAACCAAGCGAACGAGTTCCTCCAGACCATCTTGAAACCGCTGGGGAGAGACGTCTTCTGTCATCAACCCAACCAGCAGAACGCGATCGCCTTTTGAGTTATTCTCGTGGAATTGCGATGTTTCAAAGCCTGACTCGGAGAACTCACTCTCCCATTCATCTACTAAGTCGTCAAAGCCTTGCTCTGTCAGGTCATCTAAGCTAAGGGGACGAGAAATAACCCAGGGCTTTTCTGCTTCGGGAACCAGGTGAGCAAGATAAGCTTCCTTGACATCGCCTGCGGCTTCACCATTTCGTCGCGCTCCATCGCCCTTTGGAACTAACACTGCTAAGGCGTCTAGGCGCTGCTGTGCCATTGCCCTGAGTGCCGCTGTATCTGGTGGATCGGATTTGAGTTGAGTGGCAAGACAGCGAATTCCACTCAAGTGTTCGCCCTTATGCCGGGGCAACTCTTGGGGCGGAATTTGCGTTTGGCTGGGAGTCCCGACGGCGATTCGGATTGGGTGTCCGCGTCGATTGATGTAACAGCATACAGGGTGATGAATGGACGTACTAATTTCGGCTAGTGCTTGAGCGAATTCCGGAGTCGTCAGGCGATCGCTTGGTTGGCGCTGTTCGTAAAGCCGCTGTAGTTGCTTGATATGGCTCGATTGTAATCCTTGAAGATTTCCGTAAATAGTTTGCATAAGACGCCCTAAAAACTAGCGTATTGAATCCTTTGCTTCAATATTTACTAATCTTCCTTTTTGACTTAATCTCCCTTTTGGACTAAGTAGAGGTTAAGAAGCGGCGATTGGCAAAAATGGGAGATGGGCGGACAAGTGATTTACAGCGTCTACGACAAAGGCTATCGCTTAAAGTTTGAGCATCAGGATAGCGGCATTGGAGATTGCGATCGCTAGTTATCTTGTCGGCGCTCTTGAGGTAAAAAATGCAACATTGACAAGGGTTTAAGGTAGAACGACAAACACTTTCTTCAGGCTATAAATAATTCAGTTTGTCCGTTTACTGAATAAAGAATAGATTATTGAGTTTTATCCTAATCCCTAATTACCAATTATTCACAAATTCTTGTTTAGGCATAAAATAGGATTGCCTCCGCTATTTTTTTGCTTCCCAAAGTTCAAACTTGTAGCCTTTGAAAGCTATTTTTAAGTTGTAACCCTGTGTTTTCTCAAGTTGGTTTCGTAAAGTATCTGAGGAATCGAATAAAAATACCTCGCTGAAACCATCAGCAGCTAGAAAATTTTTTGGTTGGCTCACCAACTGTAGCTGCACTTTCGGACTGAGTAGGCGGCTGAGAGATAATACACTTCCCGGAATCTTAGTATCGCTAATTACAAGTGGATGAGAAGCTTGGTTAACGATGCGAGCCACTTGAGGATTATAAGTGTCCATAAACTTGTTCCACCATACTTCTGCTGGAAAGCTGATTGCACAGGACAAAACTCCGCCCGAAAGTAGAACAACTATCACAAACTGCCACAGTTTTTGTTGCCGGATGGAATTAAAACTCCAAGTAATTTTACTAGCCAGGAGGTAAGCAACAGCTATCTGGATTCCTAAATAAGATGGGATCAAATATCGCGGTGCTGTAGATAAAAATCCCCCAGTCATTAAGTCTCGTAGCATGAGGGGGATAACCGCAATCCCAGTAAAAGTAAAAATAAATAGCCAAACTTTCGCTGGGGTATGGCGATAGAGAAAATAAATCGAATAACCAACCAAGATTAAAGCAAGCGGAATGGAAAAAGGATCGTCATAACCAATCGGATCGAACCAGTAACCGCTAGGATCTACATCTAAGAAAATGTTGCTGAGATTCCGAGTCCACCATTTAACTAAAGTAAATAAATTGGGTGGTTTTGGAGCTGATGCCACTCTGTCAATGATGCGATCGCTACTCAAAACCACCCAAAACCAGGGTACGAAAGTTAGAAATGCTGCTATCGATGCCAGTAAATAAGCAATAACTGTTCTATTTTCTCGATGGGCTTTAGTTAAGATGACATAAATCCCATGACCGATTAAAGTCAGCCCAAAAAATAAGTTTGAATAGAGTCCCAATGCCGCAGTAACTGCATAGATCGCCCAACTTAGCTTAGTTTTAACCCGGATAGCTCGTAGCAGTGCTGCACTCGATAGCAAGACAATAGCCGTCCACAAGCTATACTGCCGCGCTTCCTGCGCGTACAGTACGTGTAAAGGTGAAATAGCGATGATAGCGATCGCTATCCATCCCGTTAACGATGACTCCAATAATTCTCTGCACAGCCAATAAATGCCAGGAAACGCGAGTAAACTAAGTGCTTAAGCAAAATTAATTACATATTCGGTTCCGACTTTTTTTAGCACATTTTTGACATACTTTACTAAACTTTTCCAGTCCCGATAAGCCTCTATCTCTATCCATTCATATTTCATAAACTTCCATAAGATTTCAATTAAGTTGAGTTCGGGTGAATAAGGGGGGAGCCAAAATATCTCTAAGTTCTTTGAGGCCCATTCTTCCAGTTTCTTCATCACCGCATCACTTGTGTGAACCGGGGATTGGTCCATAACGACTACAGTTTTCTTTTCCAACCGCTCGCTGAATTTGTCTAAATACCTAATCAAGCGCTCGCTCGTCATTTTTCCTAAATAAACTTCCCAGTCTAATTCATTTTTTCTGTTGAGTATTCCCAAGACATTAATTCTTCGACTTTTCCCACTTTTTACCAAAATTGTTTCTCCTTTTTCCTGCCATCCATACGGGAGATAAGGCGTTAGGCAAAATCCAGATTCATCTAAGTATCTCAAATCTATTTCTTGGCGCTTCTCTTGTTCTTTTAGGGACTCCAGTTTTTCCAACTTGATTTCATACTCCCAATCCCACGGGCTTCTGCTTACTCCCCGCTTCAGTCTTTTCCACGTCATTTGAAACTCTTTCAATACTCTTTTTAGAGTATCTTTGCTGATCCTAATATTCCATTCTCGTTCTACCTGCCCTAAAATTTTCTTTAAATTTTTGGGTTCGGCTTTGACCCACTCTCTTATTTGCTCTTTTTGTTCTTCTTTCAGTTTAGGCTTTCTACCTCTTCCTGCTCGCTCGTATAATCCTACTAACTTTTCATCTTCCCAGGCTGTCAACCAGTTATACAGGGTTTTACGGCTGACTTTAAATATTGCTATTAATTCGTTCATCGTCAAGCCTTGAAAGCTTAAAAGTATACAGTGCGCCCTCTGTCTCACTTGATGATGTCTACTTTCTTTATAAATTCTTTTGAGAATCCTTTGAGTTTCTCGGCTTAAATCTCTAATAAATCTCATAAGTCTCTTGTTTTCTTGACTTTTGTTTTAGCTTATTCTACTTTTTATTATGTGTAATTTATTTTACATAAGCACTTAATTAGGGCACCCAAACTTCTTGTCACTGCCACCGAGCTACCAAAACACTGCACCCAAAATCGTGCCATCACGTAATATAGCGGCGGATGTTCTGGGTATTGCGCCAGCACCTGCATGGTATCAATTAAGTCTTTTTCTGAATTGGGACGCTGATACCTTTGTAAGTTTTCAACACTGATGACACGACCATCAAAAAGTTGCTGTTGCACTTCTGGTTTGGAATAGCCAGAAATCCGCATTGAGGTAAAAGCTTCGTCGTGTTGGTAAACTTTTCGATCCAAATTTGCAAATCGAAAAAATATGCCTAAAACCAGTACGCTGATGACTAAAAATTGTAGCCAAGTTGGAGGAAGTTCCCAGGAGTGGAAACCTCGGTTATTTAGTTTAGTATTAGTTTTAGCCTGAGTCCCAGTTTTTGGCATATAGATTTTCCTATATCCTCTTCCAATCCACAAATATCAAGTACTTAAACCCAGTTTCAAAAAGCTCTATGTTCTTTTGATTAGCCTCTGCACGCTTTTCAGAATCACAAGCCATCTAATTTTGTAGATGAAAATTTAAGGTTCTCGTAAAAACACGTAACTTGTGGAAATCAGTTTCTTGCTCGTTTTGTAGATATAAGCCAAAAATTAAGTAAAAATACCCAGCTTTTTAGGAGTGCTTCCGCTATATCCTAAGCAATCCCCTAGGGGAAATACTGACTCTCCAGAGAGTCTTTACAGAATCTTTACAGAAAATTCATCTTTTCCTAGCAAATAACAAAGACTTAGTGAAGTGTTGTCTAAGCTACAGGCAGGTAAGGGATTTAGCAGTATATACGCCAATCCATCTTTTATTAAATCTCAGTAATATTACGGTTTAGCGTTGAAAAAGTGGAAGTTTGATAGTGTTTAATTGAAGATACTGCTAGTTTTACTGAAGCCCTAGCGACTGGAAGCCACGGCTAAATAAACTAAGTCCGGCTTGCGGGGACTCATGGAATCATAAGTTTTGAACCGGAGAAGGCAGGTTTTGTCTGTATCGCGGTGGTTTCAACCGCTAAGCCAATCTTAAGTTGACACCTGACGGGTTCTGATATTAGACCGAATTTCCGCTTTCTTCCAAAATGGCGCATTGGCAACCTAATTCTGGAGGGCACGACCGAACCGGAATTTTAATCATGAACTCCGCCCCCTGTCCTGGTGCTGAAATACACGTCATCTGACCACCATGTTTGTTGACTACAATCTGGTAGCTAATCGATAATCCCAAACCCGTACCTCTACCCTCTGCTTTCGTCGTAAAGAAGGGATCGAATAGGCGATCGCGTACTTCCTCTGCTATACCGGGGCCAGTATCCCCAATCCAAATTGTCACAAACTCATTGTCCGTTACTTCGGTGCGAATCCGAATCGTACTGCGGCAAAAGAAAATCTCCTCAGGCGATCGCTTTTTGTCATACTCCTCCAAAGCGTCAATTGCATTCGCCAGTAGATTCATAAACACCTGGTTGAGTTGACCTGCATAACACTCCACCAGAGGCAGATTGCCATATTCTTTGACAAGTTGAATACCTGGATGGTTAGCGCTATCTTTGAACCGACTATGCAAAATCAGCAGCGTGCTATCTAGCCCAGCATGAATATCCACAGGCTTCATTTGGGTTTCATCCATGCGGGAAAAAATCCGCAACGACAAAATAATCTCGCGGATGCGGTCAGATCCAACTTTCATCGAACTCAGCAATTTGGGCAGGTCTTCAATTAAAAATTCTAAATCTATTGCCTCAGCGTGTTCCTTAATTTCAGGTGGCGGTGCAGGAGTGTACTTCATATAGAGGCTCAAGAGGTCGAGCAAATCTTGGCTATAGTGATGGGCGTGAGTGAGATTCCCATAGATGAAGTTAACGGGATTGTTAATTTCATGGGCGACACCCGCTACCAGTTGCCCCAAACTAGACATTTTTTCACTATGAACCAGTTGGCTTTGAGTTTCTTGAAGTTGGCGGAAGGAAAGTTTAAGCTGATGCGCTTGTTCTCGATAGCGTGCTTCTGATTCTTGCAAGGCTGCTTCAGTAGAAATACGCTCTTGGATCTCCTGTTGCAGATGCTGATTTGATTGGGTCAACAGCTGATTGGATAGGCAAAGTTCAGCCGTCCTTTCTTCTACCCGCCCTTCTAACTCAGATGTAAGTTTTAAAAGTGCTTTCTCTGCCTTAGTTCGCTCCTCAATCTCCTGTTCCAGATGCACATTTTGTTTCTGCAATCTTTTAGTCAGATTTCGCAAGCTTAAATGGATTTGAACGCGGGATAAAACTTCTTCATACTGAAGCGGCTTAGTAATGTAATCAACCGCCCCAAGATTCAATCCCCGGATTTTGTCCACCGTCTCAGAAAGCGCCGTCATAAAAATTACGGGAATGTCTTTCGTTGATTCCTTCGCTTTCAATTGCTGACAAGTTTCAAACCCATCTATACCGGGCATAAGTACGTCTAATAAAATCAGATCGGGCGGGGAATAATCAACCTGAGCAATTGCATCCTCGCCATCCTGCGCTACCAATACTTGAAAGCCTGAATTCACTAAAAAATCGAACAACACTCCTAAATTTGTAGGGTTGTCATCAACGATTAAAATTACCCCATTTTCAATATTTGAAGGATTCATTAATTTTTTCCTACAGCCCTTAAAAATTCGCGGAGCTTTTTAACTTGAAAGCTTTTAGCTAATTGACGCAATTCGCCTAAAAAAGGTGCATATTTTATATCAAATTTTTCTAGTTCATCGCTTCGATCCAGAATGCCTTTGAGATCGCCCTTCATTGCTAAATCAAATAAAGCTGCAATTTCCTCTGCTGATGGAGTAACTAATGAATGCTGATTGCTTCGGTTTTTGGGCTGATAATTTTCTTCTTTATTGTCTTTTTCTAGTTGATTTTCGTTTTTTTCATAAACCCACTCCAGCCTTAAGTGAAGTCGTAACTTTTCTAAAAGCTCTGGTATTCGGATTGGCTTGGGTAAAAAATCATTGCAGCCTGCTTCCTTACTTTTGTTCTGATCGAAATCAAAAACGCTGGCAGAAGTTCCAATCACTATCACATCTTTTAGTTCGGGCGATCGCCTAATGCGCCGAGTCGTTTCAAAGCCATTCATTTCAGGCATCATCAAGTCCATTAAGATGCAATCGGGATTAAATTCAGCCGCTTTCTTCAGGCAGTCTTTGCCATCTATCGCTTCCAAAATTTCAAACCCTAAAGGCAATAGCATCTTGAGCAAAATTGAGCGATTTTCTCGCTTATCGTCTGCTACGAGGATTTTCCGCTTATAGCCTTTAAATCCTACGATATTTTTTTGATCTTGTTTGACACCTTCAGCATATTGAAAAACTTCAGGCAAATCTAAATCAAAGAAGAAAATACTGCCTTTTCCTAAAATACTTTGGACTTGAATTTCGCCACCCATCATCTGAACTAATTGGCGGGTAATTGCCAATCCTAATCCGGTCCCCTCAGATTTGCGATGGTTTTCTCCCACCTGCTGAAACGGCAAAAATATCTCTTCTAATTGCTCTGGTGCCATGCCAATTCCTGAATCTTCCACATGGAACCGGATTTTGCCTTTGTAATAGCCGACTTTAAAAGCCACGCCTCCAGTTTCAGTAAATTTGACAGCATTGCCGAGTAAGTTTAGCAAAGCTTGCCGCAATCGTTTCTCGTCAGCCCTAACACCTGTGGGAAGTTGAGTAATCTGCTCGTAAATTAAAGAAATGCCTTTTTGTTCGGCACGGATGTTACAGATTTCGGCAATGCCTTCTAGAAACTCTGGAAAATGAAAATCTGTTGGGTGGAGTTCCATTTTCCTAGCTTCAATTTTGGAAAGGTCTAAAATATCATTAATCAGGTTTAGCAGATGGTCACCGCACTGGTGAATAATACCTAAAGCTTCTTTTTGTAAATCGGTTAAATTTTTGTCCCGCTTGAGGATTTGAGCATAACCTAAAATGCCATTGAGCGGTGTTCGCAATTCATGGCTCATGTTGGCAAGAAAATCACTCTTGGCGCGGTTGGCTGATTGAGCGATTTCCTGGGCTTTTTGTAAATGGACATTCTTTTCCTGCAACTCCAGCGTTCGCTCTTCTACTTTCGCCGCCAGAGTATTGCTGTATTCTTCTAGTTGTTGGTTGGCAGATTCTAAATGAGCATAGAGTCGTGCGTTCTCTAGAGCGATCGCAGCCTGTCCCGATAACATCCGCAATACTTGCACCCGTTGCTGAGTGAAAGCTCCCACAACCAGATTATTTTCTAGATAAAGAATAGCAGCGAGCTTACCTTGATTGAGAATCGGAGTACAGAGCAGTGACTTGGGTTGATGTTGGCTAATGTAGGGATCGGCGTTAAAGATTTGCTCGTGGCTTGCATCATTTAAAACAACATCTTTTTGGGTTCTGGAAACATAATTCAGTACTGAAATAGGCAACTGCTGACTGGTTAATTCTGCCTGGGATTCCAGCACTTGTATCTCATCTTTAGTCCCCAATGCTTCTAGGAAGAATTGACCGTCTCTTGATAAAATCAACGCTCCAGTTTCTGCACCAGCATTCTCTATCAAAATTTTCATCAACTTATCGAGCAAGTTGGCTAGCACAATTTCGCTAGAAATCGCTTGGGATGCTTTCATCACTGTTGCCAAATCTAGAACCTCTGAAACACCGGAAGTGCTAGAACTAATGGTTTTCTGGCGCGTCTGTTTAATCGTAGTGCCTGTCTTTTTGCTCAATTTTTGGTTAAGGACAGAGGCGAGTAATTGGGAGTAGTGTTTTGCTAAATCCTCAACTTTGGCTGTTGCTCCCCAGCGCATATAAGCGTAGTAGGCATTTGTCATGTAAGTTTGAGCAATAGTTTCTTTACCCCATGACAGATAGAATTTAGCAGCTAGTTCGTGAGCCAATGCTTCTTCGTTGATATACTCGTTTTCTTTAGCGAGTGCGATCGCCCGATCGTACATCTCCATCGCTTCTATTTTTCCGCCTAAAATCCGAAGCCGCTCTGCCTCTACTAGATAGAATTTGTGCAGATGATTGATTGGGGCATGATGCGCCCATTTTTGCATTTTTTCTTGATTAGCTTGTACTCGATTAAGAATATCCTGTTGTTCAGACTGTGAATCAGAATATACAGCTAGCCGTACTAGGGAATCATAGAAATAGAAGATAACAACAGTTAGCTGTCCTGTAGACGAACCGAAAGAACTTTCTATCTGAGGAATAGTTTTTAAGGCTTCCGCGTAATTTTCAAAAACATAACTAATCGCAAGCTTGTGCAAGTATAAGTAATGAATTGCTAGTTGGTTGTTGGTTTGCTGATATAGCGGTAGCATTTTATCTTCGTCATAGGCTTCCCCCTTTAACTGGTATACATTTTGGGTTATTCCCATCATGTTTAAGACGGCTTGCCAACAAATTTTTGTATTATTAAGTGCTGTTTTTTGGCTAATTTTATGAAGGGCATCCGTGTAAGTTGCTATCTCTCGTTCGAGTTGCATTAGTTCCTTGCCAACAAAAAACGAGTAATGACTCCACACCATGATGGCATAGCCAGCATATTCTAAATCTCCGGTTTCCAACCCGCTAGAGAAAGTTGACAGGAAAAGTTCTAGAATATTCCTGACGTGTTCCTTCCAATGTTGAACGGCAGCATAGACCAAGTGGCACGTCTTGGCCTCGATTTCTTTAGCATTTAACTTAGATACTAAACGCAAAGCTAATTGACCGAATTCATAACCCCCTTCAATATCTCCTACAGCCCCGCAAAGAAGAAGACTATATACGGCATATGCAAAGGGAGACACAGAAGCATTGCCATATTGAACGGATAAATCGACCTGTTTACATACTGTTAAAGGCACCAGTGAGGGCATCGCAGAATAGCAAGCAGAAAATATACTTGACAGAATCCTTATCGCTGCTAGTTGATGAGGATCGGTCATTTCAGGGAGATCGATTAATTCCTCAGTTCGCTTTCCGCTCAAAATTGCCGCAGTTTCCCCCAGAGCCTGCCCAATATCAGACGGGTTTGGCGAGTCAGGAAGCTCTACCCCCAAATGCTTTAAGACTTGCAGCCCCGTATTCAGTGCTTCTAGCAGCTTGTTCTGCCCCATATAAGCTTGAATCTGGACTTCGGATATCTTCACTTTGTCCAATAGCGTTTTGGCGCAGTTTTGCACGATTTCAGCCAATCTCTGCATTTGAGCAAAGTCACCGCTTAAGTATGCTGCTTCTGCTGCTTCGGTATGCAGCGCTAATGTTAGGTCATACTGACTCTTCCAGCTAGAATCTGCCAACAGTCCCAAACCTACGTGCAAGTATTTAACAGCCGAGTCATACGCTGTAGCTGCTTTGGCTCTCTGACCTGCAATCAGGTTGAGTTGGGCTAGTTCATATTTTTTTGCTTCAGTTTTTAGTAAGTCAGTACCGTAATTGAGTTGGTTAACTAAAGCGAAGATATTTTCTTTTCGTTCTTCTGGCGTTGTGGAGTGTAGCAGTAATTGACCAATCCTCAAGTGTGTTGCTTTCTTCTCTTCATCTGGAATCAAAGAATAGGCAGCTTGCTGCACTCTGTCATGTAAAAACTTGTAGTCAACTTTGACATCAGTTAAAGTAAATTCCCCGGATTCTTCTTGACTAAATACCAACGGAATTTTGTACTCATTGCTCAAAGGTAAAATTAAACCAGCCTGAAGCGCTGACCACAACTGTGCCGCTGTAACCAAGGAGGATTCTTCATTGATAACGCTCAAAACTTCTAAATTAAAAGTGTTGCCAATATAAGCAGCCAGTTTTAACACTTTCTGGGTGTCTGAATGCAGCTTGCGAATATTTCTAGCGATCAGTTCGACAACATTATAATCGGTGATGCCGATCGCTTGAATTTGCTTAATATTCCAGCGCCATGTTCTAGAATATAAATCATAAGTTAATAAATCTTCTTGATAAAGGGTTTTGAGCAGTTGATTTAAGAAGAAAGGATTTCCCTGAGTTTTGTTGAAAAGTAGAGAGGCTAAATTTCGCGTTTCTACTGATTCATTTAAAGTATCGGCAATTAATTCTTCGACATGAACCAGGTTTAAGGGTTGAAGGACAATATCATTTACTGCCGCCCCAGTTTTGCGAATCTTGTCAATCGTTTGAATTGTTGGATGCGTGGGGAAAACTTCGTTATCTCGATATGCCCCAATCAGCAATAAATACTTGTTATCGGTATCGATCATTAGCAGTTCGAGCAATTTCAGCGATGCTGAATCCGCCCACTGCAAGTCATCTAGGAAGATAACTAGGGGATGTTCAACAGTTGTAAATACGCCTATAAATTGTTTAAATACACGGCTGAAACGATTTTGAGCTTCAGTCGCCCCTAGTTCTGCTACGGGTGATTGTTTGCCGATAATCAGTTCAACTTCGGGAATTACATCAACGATTATTTGCCCGTTAACGCCTAAAGCACCTAAGAGTTTCTCTCTCCAAAGTTGAATTTCTGCTTCGCCTTCGGTTAGAAGTTGTTGAGTTAAGGATTGGAATGCTTGAATCAAGGAAGCATAAGGAATATTGCGCTTAAACTGATCGAATTTACCTGCAATAAAATATCCCCGTTGTCGAACGATAGGTTTGTGAACTTCATTGACTAAAACAGTTTTACCAATGCCGGAATAACCGGAAACAAGCATCATTTCCCCAGTACCATCGGAGACGCGCTCAAAGGTATTTAACAGGGTAGTAACTTCCGCCTCACGACCATAAAGTTTTTGAGGAATCAGTAATTGACCTGCTTTGTCAGCACTACCGGGAATAAAGTCAGAAATTCTTCCGGTAGTCTGTAGCTTCATTAGACAGATTTCCAAGTCAAACTTTAAACCTTCTGAACTTTGATAGCGGTCTTCAGCATTTTTAGCTAACAGTTTCATTACAATATTGGAAATTGCCTCTGGAATTTCCGAATTTAGTTGATGAGGTGGAAGTGGCATTTTAGCAATATGGCTGTGTACCAATTCCAGAGGTTCGGTAGCATTAAAAGGCAATTCACCTGTGAGCATTTCATAAAAGGTAACACCTAGAGAATAGAAGTCGGTGCGGTAGTCAAGCGACCGATTCATTCTCCCGGTTTGTTCCGGTGACATATAGGCGAGAGTGCCTTCGAGTAAGGTGGGGTTGCCAAGGGTTTGGTTTTCTCTTTCTAGACGCGATGCAATGCTAAAGTCGATGATTTTAACTTGCTTTGTCTCTGGGTTAATGATGATGTTGTGAGGTTTAATATCTTTATGAATAATCTGGGATGAATGCAGTTGAGCAAGAGTGGATGCTAGCTGAATGGCGATGTTTAAAAATTCGCTTAAGTCTAAAGAGCGATCGCTAATATAATTTTTTAGCGAGATTGCCCCAAAATCTGACAAGATAAGTGCTAGACCATTCTGATAATTTTCTAAAGCTAGGGGCTTGACAACTCCTTCTATATCTACTAGCGTTTCTAAAATTTTATATTCATGTTTTAGCCGGGTCAGCTCTTCTAAGGTGGGATACTCGGCTTTGATCGCTTTAACGATCGTTGGTGTTTTATCCAACTGCCTAGAAGCACGATAAATAACGGTATCGGTGCCTTCATGGAGGGCTTCAACGAGTTCGTAACCGGGAAGGGGAAGAATCATTTTTATAAGAGTGTGGGTAGCGTTAATTGGGAATAAATTTATGGGAATCCCTAAAAATAAGGATAATTCGCCAGTCGATTTATCGTTCCCAAACCCCCCTACAAATTCTCGAATCCTAAATAAAGCTCAATATTCAGACATACAAGTTAGTATTTCCACACTACCCAGCTTGATGACGCAAGGGATTGGATAAGATGAACCATAAAGCTACTCAGACATTCAGGAAACACGAAGTTCTTCATCTTGGTGTCTGAGTGCCTTTGTGGTTTAAAAAAGCAATTTTTTGGCAAAAGGATTTAGAAATGGAGTTTCTGCTCGCTTCTAAGTCGTTACTTTACGTAGCAGAGTTTACCGCCATAAATACAAATCTCAGTACAAATACTCCAGCTAAAATCCACACAGCTAAACTGACTTCGTGCGCTTTTCCTTGAAATGTTTTTACCAGTGGATAAGTCATAAAACCAATTGATAAACCTTCGGCAATTGAGTAAGTCAAAGGCATCAGGAGAATCGTCAAAAAAGAGGGAATTGATTCGGCAGGATCGTCCCAACGAATTAGACGGACATTTCCTGCCATCAAGACGCCAACAACGAGCAGTGCGGGTGCTGTAGCAAAGGCGGGAATTGCTGCCAACAAAGGGATAAAAAATATTGACAGAGTAAATAAGGCGGCGACGACAACGGCAGTAAACCCGGTGCGTCCCCCTTCCGAGACGCCAGCGGCTGACTCGATATAGGTGGTGACGGTGGAAGTTCCCAGAATTGCCCCTACGGTGGTTCCCACGGCGTCTGCCATCAGCGCTTCACTTGCGCGGGGCAGTTCCCCATTTTCATCAATGTAGCCTGCCTGGATGCCAACACCGGCGAGAGTGCCGATGGTGTCGAAGAGATCGATGAACAGAAAAACAAAGGTGACAGCGAGCAAATTCCAGATGTTGGTTTGGTTAATCTGACTTAACCCCTGAAAAGCTTGACCGAGCAAATCTCCAGGCCATTGGGGCAGTGCGATAATTCCAGAGGGCGGGGGTACGATGCGAAGAATCCATCCCAACAAGGCAGTGGCGAGAATTCCCCATAATAGCGCTCCTTTGACACGGCGAGCGACAAAAGCAAAGGTGATGAGAATCCCCGCGATCGCTACCAGTGTTTGCGGCTGTTGCAAGTTGCCCAAGGCTGTTTTCGTGACTGGGTTCGCCACAATAATCCCCGCACCCCCCGTTTTCGGATCGCCAGCCAAGCCAATATAAGCAATAAATAAACCAATTCCCGCCGCTGTCGCTTGTTTGAGACATTCGGGAATTGCGCGGATAATTTGGCTGCGAATACTTGATAGCGTCAAAGCAATGAAAATTAGCCCCTCAATCAAGACGGCGCTGAGGGCAACTCGCCAATCAATTTTCAGTGCCAAAACGACAGAAAAGGCAAAAAAGGCATTGAGTCCCATTCCCGGTGCCAGGGCAAACGGATAATTTGCGGTTAATCCCATCATTAAGGTAGCGATCGCGCTGGAAATCGCGGTTGCGATCGCCAACTCCCCAAATAAATCTTGCGGTTTTTCCAGAAAAATGGCATTTGACAAAATTCCCGGATTGACTGCCAGAATATATGCCATTGTCATAAACGTGGTCACGCCTGCTAACACTTCGGTGCGAAAGTTGGTGTGGAATTCCTCAAATTTAAAAAATCGCGCGATCGCACCCTGCCACCCGGTCGGCGGGGGCGAAGATCCTTGACTGGCAACGACTTCAGTTTTGCTCAACTCATCCTTGTTCATTTTTTTGTCTGACACGCACTCTACTCAGAGTAAAGTTTTATTGAGAAATTTTTGGGATGATGCTACACAGTTTGGAAATGCCTTGAAGCGTTTGAGCAGGTTTTTATGTTCTTGTTTAACAAACGTTCTATCAGCCAACGGTGGTTCTGGATTGGAATGGCTGGCGTATTCTTGGTTTCGCTTGCCCTGCGTTTTTGGGGGCTGGAACGATTTAATACTTTAGTGTTTGATGAAGTTTACTATGCGAAGTTTGCCAACAACTATTTAACCCGGACTCCCTTTTTTGATGGGCATCCCCCTTTGAGCAAGTACATCATCGCCGTGGGGATGTGGATAGGCGATCGCTTACCCTTCGGGAAAGATACGATGAACGGGCTGACGGGTTCTCTGCATTCGCCTTGGAGTTACCGTTGGCTAAATGCGCTGACTGGCTCATTTATTCCCTTAGTGCTAGGGGGAATTGCCTATCAACTCACTTATCGGCGCAGCTATGCGTTAATCGCTGCTATCTTTGCTGCCGCTGATGGTTTATTTCTGGTAGAGTCACGCTATGCCCTGAATAACGTTTATCTGGTTATTTTTGGACTGCTAGGGCAGTGGTTTTTCTTATTAAGTCTCGCGAATCAAGCGATGCGACGCTGGTTTTGGCTAGCGCTCGCCGGTATTTTTTTCGGGGCGTCCGTGGCTATCAAGTGGAATGGCTTGTGGTTTCTGTTAGGTGCCTACTTTATGTGGGGTTTTGCCTGGGCGCTGCAATGGGCGCAACAGGTATTCGATAAAAGGAGCAAAAAAACCGGAGAACCTGGGACTCAAGGATCGGAGGAGCAGAGGCGATTTTTTCCTGATTCCTCAGTCCTGACTCCTGATTCCTCAGTCCTAAATCCTAGCTCCTCAGTCCTAAATCCTAGCTCCTCAGCCCTGACTCTGACCCCGTTACAAAACCTGACCCAGCTAAATTTACTGCACATATTAGTGAATTTAGCAATCATCCCATTCCTTTTTTACGCCGTTATCTGGATTCCTCACATTCAACTCAACCCAGAATTTGGATTTTGGGAGGTGCAAAGGCAAATTCTGGCATACCATCAACGAGTGGGTGATGGGCCGAAAATTCATCCTTACTGCTCCAGATGGTATACCTGGCTGTTGATGCTGCGCCCGGTGGCGTACTTTTACCAAACGGCTCAAAATACGAATACGGCGGTACCCGCACTTCCGCCTTTACCGAAAGGGGTGGGTAACGTGATTTACGATGTCCACGCGATGGGAAATCCAGTGCTGTGGATTCTTTCAACGGCGGCAATTTTACTGCTGCTGTTTTTGCTAGCTCAATACTTCTTGACTGGGAAAGGGTGGAAATTTACTCCAAGCGTTTCAACTTGGATTGCCTTGTACTTGGTTCTAAACTGGTTGGCGAATGTGCTGCCTTGGGTGCGGGTAACTCGCTGCACGTTTTTGTACCATTACATGGGAGCGTCTGTGTTTGCGGGGTTGGCGCTTGCCTGGATTGTTGATAGGTGGCTGCAAAGTCCGGCGCGTGAATTAAGAGCGATCGCGCTGACAGTAATTTTTGCGATTTTGGCAGCTTTTGTGTTCTGGATGCCAATCTATTTAGGTTTGCCCTTATCTCCAAGGGATTATCAAATCTTGATACCGCGCTTCAATGTTCGGTCTGTGCCACCTTGGTTACGCCAGTGGATGCCGAATTGGATTTAGGAAAGTTTTGCGGGTTGAGGGTTGAGTGATGAGTTTTGAAAATTTCCTCATTTTCTCGCCATTAATCTCATCATTAAAAACTCAACCCTCAAAATTCAACTCCTGATAAATAAAGCGCGATAAACGGGTTCGCCGCGAGAAAGGGTACTGATTTCGCGCTCAGTTGGCACTGGCAGGGGATTCGTGTCTAACCAGTCATCGCCTCCCTGTCTTTGAAAGGCTGGGGAACAGGAGAAGCGATCGCGCATTTCCACTGCGATCGCCTCAACATCTGACTGAACAAAAACCACTCCTCCAGTAACCAGGTACTTTGCCAAAACTTCGAGCATTTCTGGCTGCACCACGCGGCGTTTGGCGTGTCGATTTTTAAACCACGGATCGGGAAATTGAATGGTGACGCGCTGCAAGGTGCCGACTGGCAAAGAACTCAAAATAGGATTTAATGAGTTATTGGCATTACAAAATAAGTAGTGAAGATTTTCTAATTGCGCCTGCTGTTTCCATTCATTGGCTTCTTCTACTAAGGTTTCTCGAATTTCCAAACCCAGATAATTCCAATCGGGTTCTACCGTCGCCATTTTCAATAAAAACCGCCCTTTAGCACACCCAATATCTAAATGCAGCGGCTTTGTCGGATCGACATAAATAGTCTGCCAGTCGGGAGGATTTACCGGCGTTTGATACTTGGCGGAAAGTGGATTAACGTGTTGGCGAACTCGGACGGGTGACAATATGAAACTCCTTTTTTGGATGTTAGCGATTTAGTAACTAATATCATTCAACACAAAGTTTTTCCCTCTCCCTAACTCTCTCCTACAAGGAGAAGAAACAGGCATATTTTAGCCTCCAGAGCGCATTTCGCTCCCTTTCCTGGTAGGGAAGGAGGTTGGGGGTTAGGTTTTGATGCGAACTTGGCGCACTAACTGCTTCGCGTGCGGAAGAGAATGTACCAAAGGTTATGATCGACGGGGATTGCTATTATCACATTCCCTCATCCATTTTTGCGTTGGCGCTATGAGTCTCAATTTTCGTTTTGCTGTCATCAGCGACTTACACATTGCACTTCCGGACACGATTACGGATCATCCCAGCCGTTTTCACATGGTAGAAGTCAGCATCCCAGCATTGGAGATTGTACTGAGACATCTGGAACAACTCAACTTAGATTTTCTGTTGATACCGGGAGACTTAACGCAGGATGGGGAACCAGAAAATCATGCTTGGCTGCAAAAACGCCTCTTGAAGCTCCCTTTCCCAGCCTACGTGGTACCGGGGAATCATGATGTACCCAGTTTACTCCCCACTGATAGCGCCATTGGACTCCAAGAGTTTCCCCGCTATTACGAACAGTTTGGCTACGAGCATCCGGAGCAACTGTATTACACGACTCAAATTCTACCCGGAGTGCGTTTAATTGGGCTGAATTCCAATAATTTTAGCGATCGCGGGAAACAGATAGGGCGTTTGGATGATGCTCAGTTGGCATGGCTGCAACAACATCTGAAAGAGATTAATGATGAGTTAGTGATGGTGATGGTGCATCACAACGTCGTCGAGCATCTACCCGGACAATCCACCCACCAGCTAGGGCGTCGGTATATGTTAGAGAATGCGCCAGTGCTGCTGCAAATGCTCCGCGAGGCGGGGGTAAATCTAATTTTTACAGGGCATTTGCATATTCAGGATATTGCTTGCGATCGCGGTGTTTACGAGATCACCACAGGTTCTCTGGTTAGCTATCCTCATCCCTACCGGATCTTGAACTTCCGCACCGATAACCAAGGCAAAAAATCCTTGCAGATTGAGTCGCATCGGGTGGAATCTGTCCCCCATTTCCCAACGCTGCCACAATTCTCACGAGATTGGATGGGCGATCGCTCGCTTCCCTTCATGCTCAAGTTGCTGACTGAGCCACCCTTAAATATCCCGATTACAGAGGCAGAGGGACTCGCCCCCAATTTACGCTATTTCTGGGCAGATGTTGCCAAGGGGGATGTTTTATTTGATTTCTCCCACTTCCCCCCAGTCGCAAAGCGCTATTTCGAGTCATTTGGCGCGATCGCTCCCGATGGCACCCCCGCCCTCATTGACAATTACACAACTTTATCTCTATAACCTAATTCATCAGCTCTTTGATCTATCTTTAGTAAGATGCTGTTCAATCTTTACCTTCAGTAAAGTGTCTCTAAAGTGCCATAGCATTGCTTAAGCTCATTCTCAGTCTAGATACAAGTCTCTAAATCCACGCTCTACATCGTGACCTTAGTAGTAGACCAACGAAACTGGATAGAAGAAAGTCGTCATAGCCATCGCGGAAGTGCCATGTTGTTTGCACCGATGGTGGAATTTAATGTGATGGCTGAAGTTGGAGATACTCCTCCTTAGTTAAGGCGGTTTAGAGGCGAAGCCAGACGAGTGGGCGATCGCAGTGAAAAGAAACTAAGCTAGTTTCCTAAAATTTTCAGGATTTTGGCAAGCATAGGTAAAAATTTTGCTTGCTCATAGTAACTATCTTTAAAGCCTATAGCTTAGGCTTCTAAGCTTCCTTGGGTTTGGAGGCATTGAAACCAACACGAGTAAGAGTCTGTTGTATCGAGCAGGTATTACTTTTGAAATGGCTGTAAGTTAACAACAACTCCAGCTTTTTTGGAGAATCTTGCCTCTAATCGTTGCCTTAGGTTGATGGCTTGAAGTCAAAGACAAGCTTGCTGAAGCTGTACTGATTTCGCTCAAGAGATAGTTACTCCTACAAATCATCAAATGTTAGTTTTCCTTAGGATGATTTTGGAGTGCATTTACCATGACTAACAACATAAGTGCTGAAAAATTTCAATCTTTATCACATTCCCGGTGGTCGCGGGTGAACGAATTCCTCTTAATTACCTTAATAGGAGGAATTCGGCGACCGTTGGGTACGATGCTGCGAAGACTACTCTACCCAACAATTTTAGGTCGGGTAGGTAAAGCTCTATACATTCAAAGTGGAGTTGAATTGTTGAATGCTTCTTCTATTGAAGTTGGAGACAATGTCAAAATTCTTCGAGACGTTCGCCTAAACGCTAGCGGCGAAAACAGTAAGATTTCTCTGGGAGATTTAGTATGCCTCGATCGAGGCGTTGATATTAATGTTACCGAACGAGGTAACTGCAATATTGTAATTGGGGAACGAACGCATATTTCTCCCTACACCTGTTTAGGTGGCCCAGGTCATATCAAAATTGGCAAATTCTGTTTAATCGCATCACACGTAGGAATTTATGCCAACAATCATAACTTTGCAGATCCTACAGTTTATATCTGGAAGCAAGGTATCACTTGCAAAGGAATTGTGATTGAAGATGACTGTTGGCTAGGCAGTGGAGTCAAAGTCCTCGATGGAGTCACCATTGGGAAGGGAAGCGTCATCGGCGCAGGCGCGGTTGTAACCAAAGATATTCCCCCTTACTCAGTTGCAGTTGGCGTTCCTGCTAGGGTTATTTCTCAGCGAAATAGCGTTTGCGAACGCGAAATAAAACAGGGAATTTTAGTTGCAGAATCTTAACAATTGAATAGAGAAGGCTATTTTAAATAGCCTTCCTGCTGCTGAGCAAAACTCAATTCCTGTTACAGATCGCTTGATATCTGTTATTACCCAAATCAGATTTGACAGAAACAGCAATGGACATTCAAAATTACCGTTATCCTTCCCAATGGAACCGTCAGAAAGAATCTTTATTCATTACATTTTTTGGGTGGTTCCCCTTATCAATCGGTTTAAAACTGCGAAACTTTTTTTACCGGAGTATTTTAGGACGCATAGGTACGTCTGTTTTGATTCAACCAGGTGTTGAGTTTATTCGCGCTTGTTGTATTGAAATTGGAGATAAAGTTAAAATTTTTCGGGGAACTCTCTTAGAAAGCGGCGACCAGAATAGTCGAATTTATCTTGAAGAGGAGGTGTCCCTAGGAAGAAATATTTATTTATATGCTGGTGATCAAAACAGTAAAATTTGTCTGAAAAAGCGGGTTAGGCTCGACCGTGGCGTTGATATCAAAGTTATGCCCGGAGGTTGTATTGAAATTGGAAACAATACATATGTTGGTCCATACACTTGTTTATCTGGCAGTCAAATCAAAGTTGGCAGAGACTGTTTAATTTCTTCGCATACCACCATTTATGCTAGCAATCATAACTTTGCCGATGCCACAAGTCCGATTGTCAGCCAAGGTGATACCTCCAAGGGAATTGTGATTGAAGATGATTGTTGGCTGGGAAGCAAAGTAACCGTCGTGGATGGAGTCACGATTGGTAAGGGTAGTGTCATCGGTGCAGGCGCAGTCGTAACTAAAGATATTCCTCCTTATTCGGTTGCTGTAGGTGTACCGGCTAAGGTTGTTTCCAAACGCAATGGTACGGCTGAGAATTTAGTAAAAGTTGGGGGTCTTAAACTTACCGATTCCAGCAACATTTAATCTAACTGTGCCGGAATTGTGAAACAAATAGTTTGGGAACTGGTAATCGGTAATTGTTTTTTCAGGAATTACCTGTTCCCCGTCTTGAGGTATAAAGTTTCCAAACTGTAATCAATTTATTTTTGGCGACAAATACCAAAGACTGAAGTGTATCCATGCAGGAAGGTACTTCCTCCTACAGGGCCAATTTCACCATTACAGAAGAAACCCGCCAGGGGGATGTCTTTTAGATAGCGACGAAATAGCTCGGAGTCAAAGTTAGGCTCCCCATAAAGCCCTTCTCCTCGCCCCAGGCAGGAGAACATCAAAGCACCGGCAGATGGAGAATCGTTAGGTGCCTGTTTTTGATAGCGCTGGAGGAGGAGTTCTAAGTCTTCTGCGGAGGTTAGGGCGTCTCGGAGGTGGAATTGGATGCGCTGACCGGGGCGGACGCGATCGCCAATTGCGATCGCCCCCACTCTAGGATCTACGCCCAGTAAATTGCGGATCAAAAAATCTCCCGGCTCCAGGTTTAACTTAAATTCATCCCTCACCAAGCCTACAAACAGCGAATGCTGTGCTAACTGTCGGTCTGCCTCGCTCAAATTCTCGATTAAATCCTGTAAGATTTCCAGAGGCGTCCCAGACTTTCCGACACAGTCATTCACCTCGGCACTATCCTCTTGGGGAGCCAGTTCCAAAAGAATATTCCGTTCTCCTTTCGTGATTCGATAAGGCTTCCCAATCGGGCGACAGCCCTGTGCCACAATTGTTTCCAGTACAATATTGCCACTTAAAGCGACGCCAACCGTTCCTTCGCGGTAGAGCTGGTAGTTACAAAATAAACCCGTGTTGTTACCCAAACTGCCAGTGCTAGCCAGTCCCCCCACTTTCACCGAGCCTGGATAAGCAAAATCCAGTCCTTGAAGTAAGTCATTAATCTTGGAAGAGAAAGGATCGGCTAACAAGATGAACTGGGGTTCATCAGCGGGTGATACGCCAATCAGGTCAACCCAATTATCCGGTGAGCTATCCAGGTCAGGCAGAGCATCACTAGAAATCTCAAATGCGCGAACATTGACTCCAGGAAGATGAGCCAAGCTAAGGCTTAATGCGGGTTCTTGTTCGACTTCTTCCACCTCGTCCTGCGAATTCATGCCAATAATGCCGCCGCCACCACAGCCAATCAGCGCTTTGATATTAAGTTGTTCTTGTAACAATGGCATCAGCCGTGAATATTCACTCGCATAGGCAGACGAGATGAACACCAGCCCCAAGTCAGCCGGTGCCTGCAACGCCAGAGTCGTACGTTCAACCACTTCTGCCACTGCCGCTTCTAAAGACGGACGGGTTGATAAGGCGTTCGTCCACTTGATCTGCTTAGCCATAGGGATTACACAAAAATGCGCTTTTGTAAGCCAATGCTCTTGGGCGGATTGGCAGGGTATCAAAGCCTTATCATTACCCTAACACTCGCAAGGCACAGGTTGTAGAGTCCCTTACTTCAACCCTAGGGGAGGAGTTGGCGAGTGGCAGTAGCGCCTTAACATTAGTTAATATGGTGAAGATAACCATAGATTAGCCGGTTAAGTGTATACTGGCACCTCGGTGAGTCAGAAACGACCAAATCTTAAAAGATAAAGATCGATCCTGTTCAGGTGCTGTCACTTGCTGATATGACAAAGAAAGAACGACTGAAAACTTAGAGTCAGCGAGCAGAACACCTGATTGGAGATTACCGATAACGGTCGAAATTCACCAGGTTTCCTGAATTAAAACAAGAAACGGGGACGAGAATTATGAGCAACATCCAAGACCAAATTGAACAAGAGCGCGAGCAAGCCCGGACTGTGTGCGATACAAAGGGCGCAGGTTCCGGTGAGTGTGCGGCTGCCTGGGATGCCGTTGAAGAATTGCAAGCAGAAGCATCCCATCAGCGGGAAACCAAGCCGAAGAATTCTCTGGAGCGGTATTGTGACGCTAATCCAGGAGCCGATGAGTGCCGGGTCTACGAAGAATAAACTTAATTGAGTGCTAAATGCCGCCAGTTCAAGCTGGTTTTCGCTGCACGAATTCACCGGATAAATTTCTGGCACTTACAAGCAACAAGAACCTGATTGAAGTCGTTCGAGTTGCTTGTTTTTTCGTTTTGCGTAGCTATCTATACCGATATTTGTTTTGATGCGACAGATGCGATCGCTCTGAAGCGGCTTCTCGCGTAAGCCAAAAAAGTAGCGGAGGGGTTTCCCTGCCCCTACTGAGCAATCGGGAAACGAATCTAAGCTGCCTGCCCCCACAAGTAAAAGAGAAGCAGTTTTGGAGCGGGAAAGTAAAGATAAGGGAAAGAGGTAAAATTTCCCTTTCCTCAAGTGTAGGGAGCTGTTACAGACAATTAGAGTAATGAGATTCGTTGAGTGGCAGTCGCACCTAGACAGTTAAAATGAGTGGGTAAAATTTCCCTTTCTGCCATACACAGCCAATGGACAATGACAACCTCTGGTTTCGACCGTTAGTTTGGATGGACTACCGGCTAGCGCTACTATTTACTGTTATCATTCCGCTGATTCTGCTGATCTGGGCTTTTATCCAGAAAGCGGATGCAATGGTGCGCTTGTTAATCATCTACTGGCGGGTTTCTAGTCTACTGGCGATTACAATTTACTTGATGATTGCTGGATGGCCTATTTCCTACGTGTCTTCTTTCTTTGCCCGCCTGTTGATTCCCATATCACTCTGGTTTTGGGTAGATATCAACGATGAAATTGACGATCAACCACTGCGTCCTCTAAAGCTAGTGCTAACAGCGTGGCGTTGGGCTGTCAGTGTTTATTTAACATTGGGCGCTTTAGCTTTCCTTCCTTTCCTGTCTTGTGCATTTTCCCCAGGAGCAATCCAGAAACCATTTTGTGGCGTTTGGTTAGAAGCACCTAGGATGTACAAACAGTATTTCCATCCCAGTTATACACCTCGATTTTTAGGCTTTTTGGCGATGGTGGGATTGGTGATTTATGTACTTTACTTGAGTTATTTTGTCTTGATCCGGCTGGGCAAAGAGGGACGCTCAGCAATGGAACAGTAAAAACAATTAAAAATTAAAAATTAAAAAATCAATATTTTTTAATTTTTAATTTTGGCTTTTTAATTGTTTGTCCTTAACCTTTTACACCCCGCATCAAATATGAGTAATACTGTTGGGCAGCGTCTAGAGCGATACACCGCCAAGCGCCCTCATGAAGTCCTGGTTGTCACGGCTGAAATTGCTGGTGAAGAAGACAAAATTGCCATCTTTAAAGGATATTCTAGTTCTTTGATGCGCCCAACAGCGTTCGATCCGGATGTGCCGGTGCTACCAGATAAGGCATCGATTATCTCTATTGATAGAATTCTTTCCCCTTACAATCCGGAAGCTCCCCATTATCTAGAGCAAGGATTAACTTGGGAGACAATCCAACCCTTGTTGTTAGAGGCGGGAGTTTAATCAACCAGTTAGTTTAGGTTTGCGAAAGCTAAGAAAGTAGGTAAGAAATAAACATTAGCGGCTTAGGTCAGACAAAATCTAATATTTATCTATTGTTAGATTAAATATTTTCAAGGGAAAACTATCATTGAGTATCCCACTGGAATTTCGACTATGCCATCTCCAGACGCTAGCTTTACCCCACACGAACGGGTCGTTGCTGCTAAGTCTGAGCCACAAAGCCAACTCAGACCCCCAGAACCTTCTCCAGACTGGGCAAACCGATTGCTCCATCGTCTCAGTATCCGAAAGAAAATTGGTTTTGGATATGCCCTAACTCTTGCTGTGGCGATTGTAGGAACCGCCATAGGACGTACGGTAGGAGATTATTACTATGAAGATCAATCTAGGGAGAATCTAGAGAGGGTACATAAGGAAACACTTCTTTTCAATGACTTGAGGTTTAACGTCCTAGAGGCACGAAACCACCAGCAACAATTTATTTCTTTAATATCGCAACCAGAGGTATTTAGGGAACACTATGCTCATTTCATTGAGCATAAAGCGGAGGTTGAGAATCGGCTATCTGAAATCAGAGCTTTAGCAGATAGGACTAATCGCCGGGATTTGAAGCAATTTCTTCAAAATAACCAGAATCCGGTAGAAAGTTACTTTCAGCAAGTAGAATTTCTCCTTAAAAAAATTAATGAGTTGAATTTAAAAACGCAGGATGTTTCAGCCGCACAGCAGGTACTGATCGCTTTTACGAATAATAAAGTAGCTACTGAGTTTGACAACTTTTCAGAAGACGTAGAAATCTTAATTACAAACGCTCACAAGGCAGAAGAAGAAGCCTATGAGGGTCTAGAAGAGGCAGAAAAGGTAGGAACCCAGGTTACGATCGCTGCCATGCTAGTGTCGAGTGCGATCGCAACCGCGATCGCCATTTATACCAGTCGCGCGATCGCTCATCCGATTGAAGCAGTTACTAAAGTAGTGACTCAAGCGAATGAGGAAGCTAATTTTGACCTGCAAGCTCCTGTCCTTACTCAAGATGAAGTTGGAGTATTAGCGATTTCCTTCAACACCCTCATTCAACGAGTTGCAAATTATACTCAAGAATTGGAGTTCGCTCGCCAGACTTTGGAACGACGGGTAGCAGAACGGACTGAAGAACTTGAGGGCAAAAATCAGCAGCTAGAAGTAGCTCGCGCTCATTTACAAGAACTGAATACTGAGTTAGTGTCTCAAGCTACCGAACTCAGCCACACTTTACACGATCTCCGGCAAACTCAAGCCCGTTTGATTCAAACGGAAAAAATGTCTAGCTTGGGTCAAATGGTAGCAGGAGTCGCCCATGAAATTAATAATCCAGTTAACTTTATCTACGGCAACTTGAGCCATGTCAGCGAGTACACGCAGGATTTACTCGCGCTGATCGATCTTTACCAGCAACATTATCCCAATAGCGCCCCAGAAATCCAAGCTCAAATTCAAGCATTTGACATAGATTTTGTCGCTGATGATTTGCCGAAAATACTCTCTTCGATGAAGATGGGAACTGAGCGCATCCGTCAAATCGTGCTGTCTTTGCGAAATTTCTCTCGCTTAGACGAAGCGGAAATGAAACCTGTTGATATTCATGAAGGAATTGACAGCACTTTATTGATTCTCAATCATCGACTTAAACGCGGCATTGAAGTAACTAAGCAATATGGAGAGTTGCCTTTAGTTGAGTGTTATCCAGCGCAACTTAACCAAGTATTTATGAATATCTTGAGCAATGGAATTGACGCCTTGCTTGAGCAAAGCCAGCAAACCAGCCCGCAGATTTTGATTCAGACGGAAATAGAAACAGAAAATCCCGGGTTTGTACGAGTGCGGATTAGAGATAACGGTCTCGGTATTCCCCGAGATATTCAAAACAAACTGTTCGATCCCTTCTTCACGACTAAGCCTGCGGGAAAAGGTACCGGGCTAGGACTGGCAATTTGCGCCCAAATTATGGAAAAGCATCAAGGCAAAATTGAGGTGAATTCGCAGCCGGGGAAGGGAACTGAGTTTGCACTGGTCTTGCCCAGCAAACATCCGAATGCGATCGCACTCAGCAGCCGCCTTGAGCTAGAGCAAGCCAACGGCAGACCCTAAGAGAGGTTTGGGTTATTCCGGAAGGTGCTATCCTCCACTGTAAGTGTGTTGTGTGTTGGAGTGGTTTAAAAATATGGTTTCATCCCCAAGCCGTCCTCAGCTCTCTAGTCCTGTGACTGAGGTAGAGCAACCAGGCATCCGGATTGGTAATAATCCTGCTTCCAGTTTCCTCGCGTTGCCAACGACTCCCCTGTTTGGCACCGATGGCATTCGCGGAAAAGCTGGAGAATTGCTGAGTGCATCCCTAGCCTTGCAAGTGGGCTTTTGGGCAGGTCAAGTGCTGCGGGCATCGGCAACCACCTCAGGGCCGGTGATTTTAGGGCAGGATTCTAGAAACTCCAGCGATATGCTAGCAATGGCGCTTGCCGCTGGTTTAACGTCAGCGGGACTGGAAGTGTGGAATCTAGGGCTATGCCCGACTCCCTGCGTGGCTCATCTCACCAGCGCCTCCCAAGCCGTAGGCGGGGTGATGATCTCTGCTAGCCACAATCCGCCAGAAGATAACGGAATCAAGTTTTTTGGATCGGATGGTACAAAGCTACCCCCCGCGTTGCAGCAGGACATTGAAGCGGCTTTAAGAGGAAGGGCGAATTTCGCCACGTTGAATGGTAGCTGGGGACAGCATTATCATCGACCGGAGTTAGTGACAAATTATCTGGACTTGCTGAAGCGATCGCTCGCACCAGGGATCGGGCTAAAAGGGTTGCGAGTCGTGCTGGATCTGGCTTGGGGCGCAGCGGTTCATCTAGCACCAGCGGTGTTTCAAGAGATGGGGGCAGAAGTCATCTGCTTGCACGATCGTCCCGACGGCGATCGCATCAATGTAAATTGCGGTTCGACTCACCTCAGCTCCCTCCAGTCAGCCGTCAAGCAGCACGGTGCCGACTTAGGCTTTGCTTTTGATGGAGATGCCGACCGAGTCATGGCAGTCGATGCCCAAGGTCGCGTCGTTGACGGCGACTATATCCTCTATTTTTGGGGCAATACCCTGAGGCAAGCTGGACAGTTGCCTGGAGATTTGATCGTGGCGACCGTTATGGCGAATTTGGGCTTTGAACGCGCCTGGAAACAGCTAGGCGGTTCTTTCGTGCGGACAGCCGTCGGCGATCAGTACGTACAGGCGGAAATGCTCCGGACTGGAGGAAAGCTGGGCGGCGAGCAATCGGGACACATCCTCTGCCACCATTACAGTCTCACTGGAGATGGCTTGCTGACCGCTTTACATATAGCGGCACTGGTGCATAGCACTGGGCAATCCCTCTCGGAACTGATCGATGGAAGCTTTCAGACTTATCCGCAGCTGCTGCGGAATGTGCGGGTGGAAGACCGTGAAAAGAGACGGCGTTGGCAAGAGTGCGACGCTGTGACAAATGCGATCGCTCAAGCGGAAGCAGCGATGGGAGACCAAGGAAGAATTTTAGTTCGCGCCTCTGGCACCGAACCCGTCATCCGAGTTATGGTGGAAGCCGCCAGTGCCGACTTAACAAATCACTGGACAGAACAGCTGGTTCTCGCCGTCGAACAACATCTGGCGTGATTTTGAGAAAGAGATGCGTGGATAGGTGGATGCGATCGCTAATCCACCTATCTCAAATCATGTATGCCAAAATCGATGGGTACCGGCAGCTCAAGCTCCCCCATGCCGAAATCAAAGCTAAAATCCAAAAAGTCCAAAAATTCAAAACAGCAATCTCAAACGCCAACTCTAAGTCTTAAGGAGCAGTTAGCCCAAAAGCGCAAGGCGCAGCAGGCGCGAAAAGAATTCACTCAATTTGCCTTTGCCAGCGTGGGGATTGCCGCCGTTCTTGCTATCTTCCTGTTTCTTGCCGCTGGACCAAAAGCCGCCTTAGCCTCTTTAGCAATTCCGGCTCTGGGATTTTCCTACAAATATCCCCGCAAAGCCCTATGGGCATTCCTCCTTTACCTACCGATTAATGGCACCGTCACCTACTGGATTGGCGGCGGGAATCCTGTATTCCAGCTGGCTAAAGATGGAATCTATATTCCCGCATTGATTGCTCTAGTAAAGGACTGCCAACGGAAAAAGCTCCCCATCCTAATTTCCAAAGATATCAAGCCAAGTTTGTATCTTGTGTTGGCCTTTTCAGGACTCACGCTGCTGTTTGTTAACGGCTTCCTGCAATTTTCCGGCGGTAGATCGGGACAACCCTTTTTGCAGGGCATTTTGGGCTTCAAAGTCTTTCTGGGGTATGTTCCCCTAGCTTTTTGTGGCTATTACCTAATCCGTACAAAAAAGGAATTGCTCTTCCTGACGCGAATGCATCTGGTTCTCGCCATCATCTGCTGTATCCTTGGCTTTATTCAGTACTCGATGCTGACCAGCGGTAAGTGTGCTGGCACCAGAGGACTGGTCGCGGATGCTTTGTTTAAGGCAACCCTGGAGGCCAAGTGTTTTGTCGGTGGTGCTTTGGTTTACAGCCCAGAAGTCGGGATGATTCGCTTACCAGGTACGTTTGTATCCCCCTGGCACTGGGCATGGTTCCTGATTTCCAACGCCTTTTTTACCTTTGCGACTGCCTTCTGTGACACCTCGTTTTTCTGGCGGATTGGCGGTTTGGTAGGTATGGCACTCGTCTTTGCCAATGCGGTGATCTCTGGTCAAAGAATTGCCCTGTCGCTGGTTCCCGTCGTCTTCGTACTGCTGCTGGTGCTTACAGGACAAGTAGCGAACCTCAAACGGTTTATCCCCGTTGGCGTCGGGCTAGGTGTAGTGTTGAGCATCGCCGCCGCCGCCAACCCAGCTTTAATTCAGGAGCGGGTCGATAGTTTTGTCAGCCGTTGGAATGCTTCACCCCCCCAAGCCTTTATCGTTGAGCAATTTAATTGGGCAATGAAGAAACAGGCGGGATTTTTGGGACGCGGTTTGGGAACCGCTACCAATTCCACCCGGATTTTTGGTGATACAGCACTGGTTGAAACTTACTACCCCAAGGTTCTATACGAAATTGGCCCGTTAGGCACGCTGGCGTTCTTAGTTTTCGTGACTTGCTTGACAGCGATTACTTTCAAAATTTACCGCTCGGTGAAAGACAAAAGTTTACACAGTTTTGGTGCCAGTTTTTGGGTTTTGGTTTTAGTACTGAGTTATAACACCTACTGGTATCCCTTGGATACAGAGGTGGCAATTTATTACTGGTTTTTTGCCGGTGTTATTTTTAAATTACCGGAAATAGATAAGCAGGAACAAGAGAAGCGATTGGCAGAGGAGGAAAATGATGAGGCTAAAACGAAGAAGAAAGGACGCCGCAAATCATCTGGAAGGCGTACTGTCGGCAAAACAAGCCCGGTACCTGCCACATAATTAAGGCAGCGATCGCTCAGTATTCAATTGCATTTCGGAGCAGTAAACCGTGAAGCCTTTGATTTCGGTAATTATCCCCACTTACGGACGTGAAGAACCTTTGCGAGACACGCTCAAAGATGTCTTGCTGCAAAACTACCCAGCCTTTGAAGTGCTGGTGGTCGATCAAACCGCCACGCACCAGCCAGAAACTCAAGCGTATCTTGAGGAGTTGGCAAACAGCGGTAAAATTCGCCTGTTTCGCGTAGATTGGGCAAGTTTACCGGGTGCCCGAAATTATGCGGTACGGCGGGCAGTTGGGGAAATTGTGTTATTTCTGGATGATGATGTTCAGCTAAAGCCTGGATATTTAGAGGCTCATGCTCGCAATTATTTAGAGCGCCCGGAAGTGGGTGCGGTGGCAGGGCGAGTATTTGACCGGATGAAGTTGGAAGATTCCGGGAATAAGTTGACGATTGAGGATTTGCCCCCAGAAGCAATGGACCCTGGAATTGCTTGGTACCACATTGACTTAGTGCATACCGTGAAGCCGCAGCGCGTTCTCACTGCCAGAGGCTGCAATATGTCTTTCCGACGAGAAATCTTTACGAAGCACGGACTGCATTTTGATGAGCGGTTTCGAGGGAGTGCGGTGCGCGAAGAGTCAGATTTTTGCCTAAGGTTGCGGCAGACAGGGTATCAGATTTGGTATGACCCTGATGCTGATTTAGTTCACCTAGGAGAAGAAACTGGCGGCTGTCACGATATTAGTACGCGATCGCTCCAGTACCAACTTACCTTCTATCACAACCACTTCCTGCTGGGACTTAAAAACCTTACCCCAAGTCAATGCCTGCGATTCTTCGCTAAGCTTTTTGACTGTCACGTACTGGGGCATCCTCCATGCAACAAAAGCGGCTCCCCGTTAAAAATTTTGACTCGCTTTGTCTCCTACACTTTAGGCTTTTTCAACGCACTTGGTACAGTTATCCAGTCAAGTTGGGAAGACGGTCAAGTTTATACTCGTCAAGATGGAATTTCAACGTAAAGAACGCAAAGTAAACGCAAAGAAAAATTTTCTCTGCGAACCTTTTTGGCGCTCCTTTGCGTTAAAAAAAGATTTTCGCTACTAGGAGTTGCGCGATGAGGATTTTGGTTGCCAGTCACACTTATATCGTTGACCTCAACTGCGAGAAACTAAGGGCGTTAGCTCAACTGGAACCCGGAATTGAAGTAACTGTCGTTGTGCCGCGCCAGTGGCAGCCTGGGGGTGTCCAAAATAAGACGATTGAAACTCAGCTGCGTCAAGAAGGCTCTTTTCAAATCGTGCCAGTTTCTAATTTCAGCCAGAACAACCAGGGAATGCTTACCTTTGGGGCTGACTTGATTTCATTGTTGCGCCAGTTTCGACCCCAGATTATTCAAGTGGAACAGGGTTCAAAAGCTTTAGGGTATGCTCAGCTGATTACGCTCAATCGACTGTTGGGGCTGAAGGCAAAAAATGTGTTTTTTACCTGGTGGAACTTACCCTACGAACTAAAATTTCCGGTTTCCTTGCTAGAAGCTTATAACCTACGACACACTCACGGACTGATTGCTGGAAATCAAGATGGTGTGGATATATTGCGGCAGCGTGGCTACGACGGCCCTAGCAAGGTGATGCCGCAGCTGGGTGTAGATGAGAGATTGTTCTCACCAACACCGCAGCCAGAATTGGCAGCAAAACTGGGGATTCAACCGGATGAATTTGTAGTCGGGTTTGTGGGGCGGTTTGTGGAAGAAAAAGGTCTGCTGACGCTGTTGCAAGCGTTGAAAGGCTTGCAGTCACGCCCCTGGAAATTGCTTTTACTCGGTCGCGGCCCCTTGCAATCGGTACTACTAGAACAAGCCGCTGAGGCGGGGATTAAAGATAAATTGATTTTGGTGGAAAGCGTTCCTCATGACGCAGTTCCCTGCTATATCAACCTGATGAATACGCTAGTGTTACCTTCAGAAACAACTTATAAGTTTAAAACTTTGACTGCCGCTGGTTGGAAGGAACAGTTTGGTCATGTGCTGATTGAAGCGATGGCTTGCCAAGTTCCTGTAATTGGTTCTGATTCCGGGGAAATTCCGCACGTCATTGGAGATGCGGGGTTAATCTTTCCAGAGAAAGATGTAGCAGCTTTGCAAAATTGCCTGCGGCAATTAATGGAACAACCAGATTTAGCCCAGAAGTTGGGTAAGCTGGGTTATGAACGAGCGATCGCGCAATATACAAATACTGCATTAGCTAAGCAGCAATTAGATTTTTATAAACAGTTAGTCAGTTGTCAGTAGTGCTTACAACTGACAACTGACAGCTGACAAACAAAATGAAAATTTTACAAATTGTCCCTTCAATTTCTTTAGTTTATGGGGGTCCCAGTCAGATGGTTCTGGGGCTATCAGAGGCACTGGCGTCTGAAGGGGTAGAGGTGACGGTACTAACAACAAATAGCAACGGTGATGTCGGTCAGCCACCCTTGGATGTGCCTCTCGACCGTCCGGTGGAACAAAACGGCTATCAAGTGCGTTATTTCCCCTGTTCCCCGTTCCGACGCTATAAGTTTTCCCTAGATTTGTTGCGCTGGTTAGCAGGACACGCGGCTGAATTTGATTTAGCTCATATTCATGCTTTATTTTCGCCTGTAACCACAGCAGCGGCGACGGTGGCGAGATCGCGTCATTTACCCTATTTAATGCGTCCTCTGGGGACGCTAGACCCCGCAGACTTACGCAAGAAGAAGAGAATCAAGCAGATTTATGCGGCGTTGCTGGAACGTCCCAATTTAGCAGGCGCGGCGGGAATTCACTTCACCAGCCCCCAAGAAGCTAAGATTTCCGAACGCTTCGGAACTTCAACGCCGGACGTGGTGATTCCCTTGGGCGTAAAGCAGCCAGCAATCCTCCCGAAAGGTCAAGCTAGAAGGAAATTAGGCATTCCGGAGACTCAGCCTTTGCTGCTGTTTATGTCTCGGATTGACCCGAAAAAAGGGCTAAATTTACTGATTCCAGCCTTGGAAAAACTTTTAGAAGAGGGTGCTGATTTTCACTTTGTGCTGGCAGGTGGAAATCCGCAAGATCCAGCTTATGAGAACAAAATTCGAGAACAGTTGCAAGCGTCACCTTTACGCGATCGCACCACTATAACCGGATTTGTAACTGGTGAGTCGAAAACTGCTTTGCTACAAGATGCCGATTTATTCGTCCTCCCTTCTTACTACGAAAACTTTGGCATTGCTGTAGCCGAGGCGATGTGTAACGGAACCCCAGTGGTAATTTCTGACCAAGTTTATATCTGGGAGGAAATTCAACAAGCGGAAGCTGGCTGGGTTTGCACCTGTGATGTGGATAGTTTAACTAAACAATTGCGCGATTCACTTGTTGATGCTTCGGAACGACAGCGACGGGGAATCAATGCCCAAGAGTACGCTTTGAAAAATTACAGTTGGAAAGCGATCGCTCAAACAACCATTAAAGCTTACAAACAAATTCTTACAAGCAAAAGTAGTAGCGCGTCCAGTCTAATTTAGTGGGCTTACTCAGACCTAAAAAGCTTGAAATGTAAGTTTTCAGACATTTGTTTAACCAAGCATTCTAGCCTAGACGCGCTACTACTAATAAGCGGCGTGACCTAATGCCAAACCAGCAACAAGCATTCCTAGAACTAGGAAAGGTTGAGCGCTTGCCTGATATTTCACATCATTTTTCAAGGGATCGCGCAGAAAATACATATCTTGAAAAGTGATTTGGGGGATGATGAGTAATATCAAGATTGCCGCATAAAGATTTTGGTGGATGCTAATTAAATACGCGGCAATTCCAGCTTGAAAGATATCGATCATCAGCACGCATATCCATGCAGCCGTACTAACGCCAAACATCACCGGAAGCGATTGTAGACCGAGTTGGCGATCGCCTTCAACACTCTTGAAGTCATTCACTACGGCAATTCCTAACCCCGCCAAACTGTAGAACAGCGTCAGAAGCATAATCGTAGGGTTTAACTCCCCAAACAGCGCGTGACCTGTCCACCAAGGGAGAGCAATGTAACTCGCACCAAGGGCGTAATTGCCCAGCCAGCCATTTTTCTTCAGCTTCAGCGGTGGCGCAGAGTAAATATAGGCGAGAAACGTACCGCCCAAGGCAATGCAGGTGATGGTAGGAAAATTATGTCCCGCCCATTTATCTAAAACGTAGGAAAGTCCTAATCCTGCAAATAACAGTACGAAAATTTGCGTCACCACTTGGGGAACAGAAATGGCACCAGAGGGAATCGGACGGTAGGGTTCGTTAATCGCGTCGATATCGCGATCGTAAAAGTCATTTAAAGTTTGGGTATACCCAACTAAAATAGGTCCCGACAGCAGCATACAAGTAGCGGCTTTCAGGACATTTTCCAACGTCCAAGTGTATTCACCCGAAGAAGCCGCACCGCAGACAACGCCCCAAATCAAGGGAATCCAGGTAATCGGCTTCATCAACTGCAAGCGAATTTTCCAGATAGAAGTCTCGCCAGGAGCCGCACCTTTCATGCCCAGCAGTTGCCGAGTTTTCGCACTCCGCTCAGATGGGTTGTTATCGGTTGTTTGTTGTTTGTCGGTTGTCATTTGCTAATGGGTAATAGGTAATAGGTAATGGGTAACGGGTAATGGTCATTATCAAGTACCCATTACCCATTACCAATTCTCAATGACCAATTAGAACGAAATCGCCAAGTAACTATTTTGAAATTTAGCGCCTTTGACGGGTTGACCGCTCAACTGGGGGGGTAAGGAGATATTGCGCCGCTGATCTCCGGCTTCGATAGTAACTTCAGGGCCGTATTGGGTGAGTTTTACCTGCTTTTTATCAAAACCAGGCAAGAATAGACGTACCTGACGAGCTGGAATGTCAATCTCGATAGGTTTGGGCAGCCCCGATACTTGACGCAAATCCGGGAGGGCGTCGATTAGCGGTTGCCAGTCACCCGGTGGTGAGCTGGGAAGGGAGCTGACTGCAAGAGGGGTAAAGTTTGCCGAAATGGCTTCTGTGTCCGACTCTTGGTTAAGCAGAACGCCTCCCACGGTCAATCCGACTTGTTGGGCACTGCCCCAAAAATACTGGGCAGTCGCAACAGCAGTTGGCGCACTCGTCGTCACCAAATAGGCAGCAACGCGGTTAGGATCAGCAACGGCTGCTCTCCCTCGCTCCAGCAGATTGTTCACCTCATTGGTGGGCTGTTGGGCAAAGTTATCCCCACTCCATGACACATTGAGAACAGCGCTGCTAATGGGTTGAATGAACGGCGAAACAGTTCTCCACAGATCGGAATCTTCCACGACTTTTCGGAACCGGCGAATATACCAGCTGAGTATCTCTGGCATCCCCAGCATCCGTAGGGTAGTCTGGTCGCCGCTGCCGTCGTAGATGATTACGTCATACTTGCCACTGGCTTCGTACTCGCGGATGGCGTTGAGAGCCAGGGCGCTGTCCATCCCTGGCAGAACGCCCAACTCCTGACCGTAGACATTTTTCAGCAGAGGCGTCCGTAGATACTGCGCTTCCAGTTTTTTGACTTCTTCCCAGCTGCGTTCGAGTAGCACGGCAGACTGGAACTGGACTACCTGTAAGTTTTGCTCCAGTTCCTGGGGGTCAACGCTAGGGGACGCCCCTAGGAGCAATCCGAGAGTGGGGCCGGGGTCTTGTCCGGCAAGTAGCACTCGCGCTCCCTTGCTTGCCAGTTGTTTGGCGGCTGCGATCGCGACTGTGGTGCGACCCGTGCCGCCTTTGCCCAAAAACGTTAAAATCAGGGCCATCTGTTCTTATTGTGCGGGTTTCAGTTCATCTTCAAAAAACCAAGTGGTCGAGTTGTCGTCAAATTGCACGACGACCCCAACGCCACTACCATCCGTCATTTTGTAGCCTTTGATGGTGCCGACTTTCCCCAGTTTATTAACAACGGCGGGAGAAACCCTGTCTCTGAGGCGGTATACTTTAACTTTTTGACCGATCTCCATTACTGCTCCGATGCAAATGAACCATTCCGAATCATTCCACAGTTTAGGGCAAAACCTCGGAGAAACTACATACCAGCTCAGGAACAACGCTTGATTAAGTACAGTCACTGCTTCAACAGGAACGACTGTCGGTAGTTGCGGCAGTAACGCATCTGTGTTGTACAATTCTTGGTTAAATTGACTTACACCTATAGCGGCTTTTGGATATGACCCTTTCCCTCAAAGCTAACCCAACTTTGTTGCAAGTGCAGCGTTACTGGGAGTTGCTATACGTATTGGTAGGACGAAATTTGAAGGTGCGCTATCGTGGTTCATTTTTGGGAGTGTATTGGTCGTTGTTGAATCCGTTAATGATGACGGGGTTGTATGGGGCAATTTTTGGTAAAGCGTTTGCGTCTTATTATGGTAACTCGATTATCAATTATGTGTTGGCAGCGTTTACGGGTTTAGTCGTGATCAACTTTTTCTCTTCTGCAACTGCCCAAGCATTAAGCAGCGTAGTAGGGAATGGAGCATTGTTAAATAAGATTTGTCTGCCTGTAAGTGTTTTTCCCGTGTCAATGGTTGCGGCAAATGTCTTTCAATTCGCAGTTGGAGTTTTCCCGCTGTTGGCGACTGTAGCTTTGTTAACTTCCAGTAGTTTATTGAATGTAGTCGCCTTATTATTACCCTGTTTGGCTTTGGCTTTAGTATGTACAGGGGTTGGTTTTTTGGTTAGCGCATTATATGTATTTTTTCGAGATTTGCCTTATTTCTATGAATTCGTTGTATTTGTATCTTGGATTAGTAGTCCTATATTTTATCCAGCAGCGATTGTGCCAGACCAAGTAAAGCCTTTTTTGGGTCTAAATCCTTTGTCGCCAATTATTGAAAGCATTCGCCAGATTGTCTTGTCAGGCTCTGTACCTGATTTAAGCTTGATTTGGGGAGCTTTGTTAAGTGGCGTCATACTTTTGGCTATAGGATGGATATGTTTTCAAAGTTGGCGTTCGCAGTTTATGGATTTGTTGTAAATGGAAGTAATTCGCCTGGATCGGGTTTCACTGTGGAGACGGACGCAGGAGGAGTTTTCTTATGATTTGAAGAAGACAGTACTGTCTTTCTTAGAGGGAAAATACCGTCAGCCTGCTAAAAAATTAGTGTTAAGTGAAATTGATTTGGTAGTAGAGCCTGGTGAAAAGATCGGTATTATTGGAGCCAATGGAGCGGGAAAATCAACGCTCTTGAAGGTTGTTTGTGGGATTTTACAACCAACAAGTGGCTCTGTAAGGGTGCGAGGACAAATTGCACCGTTAATTGAGCTGGGGGCAGGGTTTGATCCAGAGATATCAGTTATGGATAATATAGCTCTTTACGGAGTGCTACTGGGATTTTCAAGAGCAGAAATGGCGGAAAGATCCCAGTCAATTTTAGATTTTGCAGAGTTGCACGAGTATGCGCTGGTGCCGGTAAAGGCGTTGTCTTCGGGAATGGTTGCACGGTTAGGATTTTCTATTGCGACAGACAGGCAGCCGGATATTTTAATCTTGGATGAGGTGCTATCTGTAGGAGATGAGAGTTTTAAGAATAAGTGCAAGCAGCGGATTGAAAAGTTTTGGCATGCTAATGCAACGATTATAGTTGTATCACATGACCTAAATTTTGTTAGACAATCTTGTAAAAAAGTGATTTGGTTAGATAAGGGGAAGATAAGATTGGCAGGGGATGCGGGTAAAATTGTGGGTGATTATCTTTCATGTGTACGGTAGAACTTAGAGGTAGGAAAGCATTAGAGCGGTTTTTAGAAGTTATTTAATTAAAATCTAAGCTGATTCTTAAAGTTTTAATATTTTGATTAAACTTTAACTCAATTTAGAAGGTATTGTAGCCCAGAAGCAAGGTTTATGTGCCAGCTCCATGAAATCATCATTGAGCCTAAATTTTCACTAAAGCCATAAAAGTTAACCTAACTAAGAGATGGTATTGCAATCTTGGAAAAACTTTATTACTATATAAATGAACTAATAGGTGTTTAGAATTCTGCAATGTGTTATTCGCAAAACTAAGATTCATGTATATTTATTCAATGAAACTATCCAATTAAAATTATTTAGGAAGTGATGGGTAATTACTCAACTCAAATTAATATCCACGAGAAAAATATTGCCTATCGAGAAAAACATTGCCTAAAAAAAGTTGAATGAAGAGAAGCAGAGGTTAGGGATTCAAAACCATGAGATTGTGAATCATCATTAAATCTAAGTTAAGCAACGAAACCAGAAAAAATCATTAACCTTATTGCTCAAACATAGCATAATTTTTTAAAGAAAATTAAATTTATTTATCGGCAAAAATAGGTAAAAACAAGGAAACCCATGAACATGAACAAGTTAAAAGAAATAATTAAAAGCCGTTTAAAAGCTGTTTTGGAAGTTCACAACTTAAAAGAACACATATCAAAATTGAGCGTTCAGCAGGAGTGTTTGCAAGCAGTTGTATCAAATTTAAGTAAACAAAACTCAGCGCTTGAAGAAAAATTAAATTTTTACGAAAACCATATAAATAGCAGAAAAATTTTGAGTTTAGCGGCTTACTTTCAAGAAGAGTTAAGAAAACTAGATTGCAAAAATACTGAAAAAAAATATATATTTATTACTGCTAGGTATAGAACTGGCTCAACTTACCTTTATTCACTATTTGCCAGTATTCAAAATACCAACTCTTTTCTGGAGCCACTACATCCTCATTTACTAGAAACCGAAGCAAGGGAGGATAAATGGCATAAGCAACAGCGAGAGTTACTGTCGCATACGATTTCAAACAACTATTTTGAGGAATACAAGGCATTAGATCGCTCAATTTTAAGTTTGCTTCATAAAAAAGATTTCAGCACTAAAAACATTATCATGACTTCTGAAGATATTTTTAATGAGCTGAAAGAATATCTCTTATTTCTTATTTCGAGTAATATTGAGCAACTAAATGTGTTTCAGTTTAATAGAGTTGACTTTAGGTTAGGGTGGTTAAAAGCAAATTTCCCTAATGCTCTAATCCTAAACTTAAGGCGTAACCCTAGAGATATTTTTGCTTCTTACTGTAAGGTTAGCCAGAAAGCTAACTTACCAGAAGGTAGTGGATTCGACTGCCTTTTTGGCGATCGGGATCAAATAAATGCAATATCCCGACGTTTAAGACCCCAGTTGGCTATACAGGAGTTAAATGAATACGAAAAAATTTATATTCTGAATCGGCTTAGTAATTTATGGTCTGATTCTCTTGCAGATATGATTATTGATTATGAAGAATTAGTAGCTGCTCCTTATAAAATTTTAGAGAAAATAACTGCCAAAATTGCAGGTGTTACTTTAAAAATAGAAGATAAGAAAATAATAAAGCCTAAAAATAATACATTTGGTCTATGGAAAGAATATAATACAGATTCTTGGTTTAAACAGAGTGAGTTGAAATGTGAGCGCCTTATAGAAAAAATCATTGCTTGAAAATTTGGTTTATAACGTTAACATAGTATCCATATAGAAGGGAGAGCTTTAAAGTGTCCAAAGTCAAACCGATTCAACAGTTAAAGGAAATTCTAAAAATTCGCATTAGGGATTTTTTGGGTATTAGCGAGTCAAAAAATAATTTGTCAATAAGGCAGGATATAAATAATGCTGGAGATTTTTTTAAGACCATTCAGGCAGATTGTGAGTTACTACGAGAAATTAGCTCAAATGACGACTCTCAGTATTTAAGAATGATGGATGAATTCATTAATGGTATCTCCGAATTACCCTACATGAAAGTCCATAAAAAGCGGTTCCTATATACCTTTGAACTGCTAGAAAACTTAACATCGTCAGCAACAGACAAAACCATTGTAGACCTAGGCTCTTGGATAGCTTATGTTCCAGTTTTAAGAAGTATTTTTCCCGGGAATAAGTTTTTTTTGTGTATGTCTGACGATCTAAATACCCAAGCCGATCGGTTAAATTTGAATCTCAATAATGTAGACTATGGTGCCTTTGATTTAGAAATTGATCCGATTCCATTAGCTGATGGTTCTGCTAGCCTAGTTATTCTTCTTGAGGTTATTGAACATTTTGGTCAAGATCCAATGTTCGTTATGTCAGAGGTTAATAGAGTTTTGGTTGATGGAGGTAAAGTACTTATATCAACTCCTAACTTAGCCTCTTGGAGGTCTTTAACTGCTCTTTTGACTCATTACAGCCCATATACATATGGAAAGTATATTCCCGGAGTTCCACACGGAAGACACATACATGAATATGTACCTCGTGATGTAAGCATTCTCTTAGAAAGTGCTGGATTTCAAAGTTCTGTTTGGACAAAGAACGTGTATCACACAGCTAGTTCAAAAAAGCTAATAAATACCCTTGAAGAATGGGGTTTACCAGTAACAGATAGAGAAGATACAATATTTGCCATTGGAACAAAGGTAAGCGGAGTACAAAACCGCTATCCTTTGGATTTATATGATCTAGATGCCATGCAGTCATCATAATATCTAACCGTACTGATTACTGGCTTCCCGTACTGATATTGTAAGTACTACGTTAAAAAACGGACATAAATGAAAGGTCTTTTTGTGTTTGATCGTCCATTTTACCCTGTTCGCGGAGGGGCTGAAGCTAGAGCCTTAGATCACCTTGATTACTTCCATTCGCGAGGAATAAAATATGACCTATTTTTGATTGATAGGTTTTACAATTACAGTCAATGGAATGATACAGGAATTCTATATCTTGTTAATAGCAGAGCCGAAAGTATATTTATACATGAAGTATTGGGCAAAGATATCGACTCACTATATTACAAATGGTTGTCGCGTTTCTATAGAATTAGTAACCAAGTTCCAGATGTTGCATCTATAATTCATGCCTTACCAAACATGATCCGAAAGTTTCGGAAAATAGTGAAAAAAAACTCATATGACTTTATTTTCTTTAACCATACTTATGTATCTAATGCGCTTATAGAAGGCGCTGGTATACCTTTCTGTAAAACTTATATTGATACTCATGATATATACTCCAACTTAATCAAAGAGGTAATCGCGCTTCAAAGTTTAGACTTGAGAATAAAGTCTTCTGGAAGTAAAATACAACGCAGTATAAGAAAAAAAGTCCCTAAATTCGATTATGAAGCTAGTTTAAATAAAGAAATAAAACTTCTTAAAAAGTTCGATCAGATAATTACTATTTCCTATGAAGAGCTTGAAATTTTAAGCCAGTACCCAGATATCTCCGAGAAACTATCCCTAATTCCTAAAGCTAGTGCATCCTCTCTCAAGGCCAATCCAAGTATAAACACCCAAAATTCTATTATTGACATAACTACGTGGAATAAATTTGACATACTGTTTTTTGGTTCTCAATACGATCCCAATGTGCATGGTATAAGCCAGTTCTATTTTAATGTATTACCTTTATTAAGCCCTAATGTAAAACTTATAATCGCAGGCGGAGTATCGCTAAAGTTAGACTTTATCACAAACCCTCAAGTTACCCTTCTAGGATTTGTAGATGATATAGATAAACTATATTCCTCTGTTGAAGCTGTTATCTTACCTATATTCTATGGGAGTGGTGTTTCAATAAAAGCAGTAGAAGCTTTAAGTTATGGTAAACCCGTTATTTCAACTCCACAAGGAGTTCGTGGTCTAGCTGTTAAAACTGATTTGGATGTATTGATAGCTCAAGACATATATGACTTTGCACCACTCATAGAGAAGTTAAGGCTTGACTCAGATTTGCAACAACGCCTACGTAAAAGTGCTTTTGAGTACACTCAGCGAGAAAACTCTAAACAGAGAATATATGCAAAAATGGATTGTTTATTTTAAACTTAAAATTTGAGCAATTAGCTTAAAAAATACTTTTAATTTAGAACAAGTCAAATTGTATGTATAAAAGAATTGCTGTAGTATCTACTTTTCCTCCTACTAGATGTGGAATAGCAGTTTATGCGTTGCAAATGGTTGAAGCCTTGAAAAGACACCCAGATTTACTCCTGACAAGGATTTCTGTTCACCCTCAAGAAAATGTAGATAAATCACTTGATCTGCGCGGTCTATGGCGTTTTTTAAAGCTAATACCAGTTGTTTTAAGCAATGATCGGATTATAATAAATTATCATAAAAGCTTCTTCTTTAATAGCAAAAAATATTCTAATCAAATTATTAAATATATTGATTTGATTTTGAGCAATATATGTATTGTTATTGTCTGTTTAATAGGATACTCTAAGATTGAAATGGTTTGTCACGAAGTTGAATATATTGAATCTACTCATAGGTTTAAAAACTATGTTTGGTTTTTAATGGAAAAGATTAGATGGTATTTAACACCTTGCTTATTATTCCATACTAATGAAGAATTAAAAAGTTTTTGCAAAAATTATGGTTTTAAACTAATTAAAAATGATAAGTTTAAAGTGATTAAACATGGTCAGTATTTTAAAAAAAACTCCTATGCGACACAATTAGAAGCTAGGAAAATACTTGGTTTAGATATACAGATACGTATCTTTCTCTGTATTGGTTTTATTAGCTATCATAAAGGTTTTGATAAAGCTATTCAATCATTTTCAAAAACCCCTGGTGAACGCTCAAGATTATTTATAGTTGGTTCTAGAAATACATCTGAGGAACTAGATGGTTTTTCTTACGTTGAACTATTAAAAAAACAAGCAATTAAAGATGAAAGAATAAATATATTAGAACGGTTTGTAAGTGATGAAGAATTTGATATGTGGCTTATCTCATCAGATTATATAATATTACCTTATAGACAAGCTTGGTCATCGGGCGTAATGGAAAGAGCTAAACTTTACAACAAAACTCTTGTAGTAGCATCAGTAGGTGGCTTAAATGAGCAAGCAAACAATGATAGATGCCTCTTGTTTCAGGAAAATTCAGAACTAGATAGCTTGCTAATTTCACTATGTTCTTCATAAAAAGAATATGCAGGTATAAGTAAATTAGCAAGTCAGCAATAAACAACAATTTATAACACTAAAATGCTAAAAGTTGTGGTCGATGCCACTCCTATACAGCCGAACCCAAGTGGAGTTGGCTTGTATGTTGCTAATTTGATTCATTCACTATATGCCCTACAAACTCACCAGAATTTACAGGTAGGTATTGCCTATCAACCCGGATTTAAAAATTGGCTTCTGTGTAACTTGTCATTTCCAAACAATATCACCCAATATCCTAATCTTCATCTGCTACCTTTACCTGTCAGGATTACTAACTCTTTATTAAAAAACTCTCCCCAAATGCTTTCATTTGGTTTTGAGCATTATCTAGGTTTTCCAGACATAATTCATGGAACAAATTATACGGTTTATCCTTGCCTAAAAAGTTTAAAGATAATGAATATTTATGATTTAACATTCATTAAATACCCTAATTATATCAACTCAGTTGTAAGAACCTATGAAGAACTTGTAAAACGATGCTTAAAGTGGACAGATTTAGTGATAACGATCTCAGAAAGCACTAAAAGAGATATTGTTGAGTACTTGGGCGTAGATCCTCAACGAATTTATGTAACTCCGCTGGCTAGTCGCTACTATTCCGGATATTTATCTGAAGAGTTAGCGCATCGAATGGAGGCATCTAGTGAGTATGACTTTTCCAAACCCTACTTGCTATTTGTGAGTACAATTGAGCCAAGAAAAAACATTAATAATTTAATTAAAGCGTTTGATTTATTGAAGCAAAAATACAAAATAGAGCATCAATTGGTTTTAATTGGTCAGAAAGGATGGAATTACGAACCAATATTTAGAGAAATTGAAAGTTCAGCATGGAGAAGCCAGATTCATCACCTTGACTATTTATCTGATGAAATGGTTGCTGTGTTTTACTCCAAAGCTGATGCTTTTGTGTATCCATCCCACTACGAGGGATTTGGTCTGCCTGTATTGGAAGCGATGACTTTAGGCGCACCTGTTATCACATCTAATACATCCTCATTGCCAGAAGTGGCAGGAGATGCAGCCCTTTTGATTGACCCGGATGATCCGGCTAGCTTGGCAGATGCAATTTTGAAAGTAATTAGTGATTCTCAGCTTCGTAGCGAATTAATTCAGAAGGGTAAAGAAAGAGCTAAACTATTTTCTTGGGAAAGAACGGCACAGGAAACGCTTAAGGCATATAAGTCATTGTTGACATGAGTAATTTAGAGGATTGCTTATTCAATCACTTGCTCATCAATCTTTCCTTCATTTTTTCCCAACCGACTGGCATCAGCACCTATGCCGTAAATATTTTTCCGCATCTTCAGTCTCTCGATCCAACCTTACTGACAGCCCAAACTTTTCCCAACTCTTGCTGCTATCCAGTTCCGTCGGATCTAACCCCCGCACAAGGGTCAAAAGGGCATTTTCGTCGTCTGCTGTGGACGCAGTGGCAGTTGCCTAAAATTTACAAGAAATTGAATTCTAGTTTGATTTTTTCCCCAGTTCCTGAAGCACCGCTGTATGCGGGTTGCCGTTCAGTGGTAATGGTTCACGATCTCATCCCGCTCAGGTTTCCCAAACGCTTTTCTCCCCTAACGCCCTATTTCAAATACTACATTCCCCAAGTTTTAGCGCAAGCTGAGCATATTATTTGTAACTCTAGCTCCACCGCTCAGGATATTATTGATTTCTTCGGCATCTCAGAAGATAAGATTACGCCAATTCATTTGGCTTATGACGCCAATCATTTTCGGTGTCTAGATATTCCTACTAGCAATTATTTCCTATACATCGGTCGTCAAGATCCCTACAAAAATATTGCTCGGTTAATTGACGCATTCGCTACTTTACCAAGTTGCCGTGACAATGAATTATGGATAGCTGGATCTGGGGATAAGCGTTATACGCCTGTGTTGATGGCGCAGGTGGAACAGCTAGGTATAAAGAATCAAGTAAAATTTCTAGATTACGTTTCCTACGAGGAATTGCCGACGCTAATCAATCAAGCGATCGCTCTCGTCTTCCCTAGCCTCTGGGAGGGCTTTGGACTGCCCGTTTTAGAAGCAATGGCGTGTGGCACTCCTGTAATTACTTCCAACCTCTCCTCGCTGCCAGAAGTCGCGGGTGACGCCGCCCTTTTAGTCAATCCCTACAACGTGGGGGAAATTGCCGAAGCGATGCAAGCAGTAGTGATGGATTCGGGGTTGCGATCGCGTCTTCGTCAGGCTAGTCTCGCTAGAGCCAGTCAATTTAGCTGGACAAAAACTGGACAAGCGACTGCCCAAGTCCTTCAGCGATATTTGTAAACACAGCGAAAATTATCAAAATTACAAAGTGGCAAATTGTCAAGTTAAGATTGGGGGTCAGCTCAAGATTCTCCTTCAAGCTTCAATTCCTCTTGCCTCCCCAGGTAGATTTCTTTTTATCAAAGGTTTGTCAAGATAATTGACAATTAATGGAAGAGGCTCAGCATGAACCGGCGAGCATTGTTGCTGCTAAATCGCCACGCACGCCGAGGAAAAGAAGGTCTATCAGAGGCGGTTGCCAAATTGCAGGAGTTAGGCTTTGACCTGCAAGAAGAGTCCACACAAAAGCCCCAGCAGATACCAGAAATTATCCGTCGTTACCGCGATCGCGTCGATCTCGTTATCATCGGTGGCGGAGATGGCACCCTAAATGCCGCCGCCGAGGGTCTGATTGACACGCAACTCCCGTTGGGCATCCTGCCTTTAGGAACAGCCAACGACCTGGCACGAACCCTTTCAATTCCCGTCTCCCTCCCCGAAGCTTGCGAGGTAATTGCAACAGGTCAAAAACAGCGAATTGACTTAGGTTGGGTGAATGGAAAGCACTTCTTCAATGTTGCTAGTCTCGGATTGAGCGTGCAAATTACTCAGCAGCTAACCAAAGAAACTAAGCAACGCTGGGGAGTCTTAGCCTATGCAGTCACCGCCATCCAGGTAGTTGGGCGATCGCGTCCTTTTCTAGCAAAAATTCGTCTCAATGGCGAATCTATTCAGGTGAGAACCGTTCAAATTGCCGTAGGCAACGGACGATATTACGGCGGTGGCATGACCGTTGCTGACGATGCTACCATTGACGACCAGCGCTTGGATCTGTACAGCTTGGAAGTTCAAAATGCATGGCAGATCGTCCGATTGCTACCTTCCATGCTAAAAGGAAAACAAGCAGAATGGCCTGAGGTGCGAAGTCTTCAAGGGCGGGAAATTGAGGTATCCACGCTAAAACCTCTCCCGATTAATACTGATGGTGAAATCACCACTTACACCCCTGCCAAATTTCGCCTAATTCCTAAAGCAATATCGGTTTTAGTTCCACAATCACCCCTACGCACTCCTTAAAATACCTCCCAGTCACCGGATTTAAGCCCTATGATTAAGTGCTAGTAGGTGTTAAAGCATTTCCCGTGACCCCATCTCCTTCACATTCAAAACCCGATCTAGCAAGCGTCTGGCATACTCTACCAGTGGACAAGACACTGGAGCAGCTAGCAAGCGACCCAGAAGTTGGTCTGACGACCCAGGAAGCCAAACAGCGGTTGCAGCAATACGGCCCCAACGAACTGCAAGAAACTGCGGGTCGAAGTACCTGGGAAATCTTGCTCGATCAGTTCAAGAACATCATGTTGTTGATGCTGATTCTAGTAGCACTGATTTCCGGGATTCTAGACCTGGTGGATTTACGCGCTGGCAGATTAGCCCCTGGTGAAATTCCCTTCAAGGACACAATTGCAATTTTACTGATTGTCATCCTTAACGGCGTCTTGGGCTATCTCCAGGAAAGCCGCGCCGAAAAAGCACTTGCCGCCCTCAAGAAGCTTTCCTCTCCGAAAGTGCGAACGATCCGCGATGGCAGACAATTAGAGGTGGACGGCAAGGATCTTGTTCCAGGAGACATCATGCTCCTCGAAGCAGGGGTGCAGGTTTCCGCCGACGGGCGTCTAATTGAAGAGTCAAATCTGCAAGTGCGGGAATCGGCACTAACCGGCGAAGCTCATCCATCAAGTAAGCAGGCAGCGGTGCATCTGAGTGAAGAAACCGCATTGGGCGATCGCATTAACTTAGTCTTTCAAGGCACTGAAGTCGTCCAAGGGCGCGGCAAGGTCATCGTCACCGGCACTGGTATGAAGACGGAACTCGGCAAAATTGCCGATATGCTGCAATCCGTCGAAGCTGAAGACACCCCGTTGCAACAGCGAATGACCCAGCTGGGCAACGTGCTGGTGACGGGTTCTTTGATCTTAGTTGCCATCGTCATCGTCGGCGGAATGCTGCATAATTTCTTCAGCCAGGGGCGTTGGAACTGGAATGTCTTGCAAGACCTTGTGGAAGTTTCTCTATCGATGGCAGTGGCGGTAGTGCCAGAAGGCTTGCCAGCAGTCATTACAGTGACGTTGGCACTGGGAACCCAGCGGATGGTACGCCGCCACGCACTGATTCGCAAACTCCCAGCGGTAGAAACCCTCGGTTCTGTCACAACTATCTGCTCGGATAAAACCGGCACCCTCACCCAAAATAAAATGGTGGTGCAGCGGGTAGACACGGCAAACCATACCTTCCGCGTTACCGGCGAAGGTTACATCCCTACCGGAGAATTTTATCTCGACGAGCGGCAGGTAGCCGCAGAGCAGTATCGGGATCTGCAAATCCTCATGCTTGGCTGCGTGCTTTGTAATGACGCAATGTTACAGCACGACAAGAATGAGTGGGCAATTCTCGGCGACCCCACAGAAGGGGCATTAATTGTCCTGGCTGGGAAGGGAGGAATTGATAAGGAACCGCTAAGCCGCCAAATGCGCCGCGTTGCCGAGTTTCCTTTTTCCTCCGAACGCAAGCGGATGAGCGCGATCTGCGAAGCGGGCGCTTGGATTCAAAACACGCCTTTTTCTAGCAGCCACCTGATGTTTACGAAGGGTTCTCCAGAGTTAATTTTGGAGCGTTGTACCCAAATTCAGGTAGGCGACCAGAGCGAAGTTCTGCGCGATGAGCAACGAACTCAAATTCTGGAGCAAAATAACCAGATGGCAAGTAAGGGCTTGCGGGTACTGGGATTTGCTTACAAGCCTTTAGAGAGCGTTCCGCCCGAAGGATCGGAGGAAACAAACGAGCAAGAATTAGTTTGGCTGGGTTTAGTCGGAATGCAGGATGCTCCGCGTCCGGAAGTGCGGGATGCAGTCGCTAAATGCAAAGCCGCTGGAATTCGAGCCATGATGATTACTGGCGACCACCAGCTAACAGCACAAGCGATCGCCCAAGATTTAGGGATTGCCCAAGAAGGCGATCGCGTCCTCACAGGTCTACAACTGCAAAAGTTTAGTCCAGAGGAGCTAGATCAAGTCGTTGACGAAGTTAGCATCTACGCCCGTGTTGCCCCCGAACACAAACTCCGCATTGTTCAAGCCCTCCAGCGTCGCGGTAGATTTGTCGCCATGACCGGCGATGGCGTCAACGATGCCCCAGCACTCAAACAAGCCGACATCGGCATCGCAATGGGCATTACCGGCACCGATGTCAGCAAAGAAGCCAGCGATATGGTGCTACTGGACGATAACTTCGCCACCATCGTCGCCGCTACAGAAGAAGGGCGAACGGTTTACAGTAATATTCGCCGCTTTATTAAATACATTTTGGGCAGCAACATCGGCGAAGTGTTGACCATTGCCGCTGCACCTCTGCTTGGCTTGGGGGGCGTTCCGCTCTCGCCGTTGCAGATTCTCTGGATGAACCTGGTTACGGATGGTTTACCCGCTCTCGCCCTTGCCGTAGAACCCGCAGAACCCGACGTGATGCGCCGTCCTCCCATGAATCCCCGCGAAAGTATTTTTGCCCAAGGGCTGGGTTCTTACATGGTTCGGATTGGGATTATCTTTGCGATTATCAGTATTGCTTTAATGGCATGGGCTTACAACTATACTCATGCACCAGGCTATCAGGGCGATCCAGAGGTTTGGAAAACGATGGTCTTTACAACCTTGTGTCTCGCTCAGATGGGACACGCTTTGGCGGTTCGTTCTAACAGCCAACTGACGATCGAGATGAATCCCTTTACCAACCTGTATTTGTGGGGAGCAGTGGTTGTCACCACGGCGTTGCAGCTAATGCTCGTCTACGTACCCCCTCTGCGTTCTTTCTTTGGAACTCACTACCTGAATCTTACTGAACTCGGTATTTGCATCGCCTTCAGTTCCTTAATGTTCGTTTGGGTTGAGATGGAAAAACTGTTTATCCGTTTTTTTTACAAAGGCAGACGGTAATGGGTAATAAGTAATGGGGAATTAGGGACTGGTTATTGGAAGAATCTAGGCTGAAAATAATCACCCATGCCCCATTACCCATTCCATTACTAATGATCCATTAGCTATGTATCTCAAAACCCTCCACCTGCGCCAGTTTCGCAACTACTTGGATTGTGGAGTTGATTTCGAGGCTCCTAAGACGATTTTGGTGGGGAATAATGCCCAAGGAAAATCCAATCTTTTGGAAGCAGTCGAGTTACTATCAACCCTCAAAAGCCATCGAGCCGGACGCGATCGCGACCTGATCCGCGAAGGCGCGGCGGACGGTAAAATTACAGCCACGCTGGAACGCGCTAACGGCTTAGTGGATCTGGCTTTAACCCTCCGCACTCAAGGGCGTCGCACCGCAGCCATTAACCAAGAAGCTTTGCGACGCCAAATGGATTTTCTCGGCGTCCTCAACGCTGTAGAATTCTCCAGTTTAGATTTAGATCTAGTGCGAGGTGCCCCCGAACAACGCCGCAACTGGCTAGATTCCATCCTCACCCAGTTGGAACCCGTCTACGCCCACATTTTGCAGCAATATAACCAAGTATTACGGCAGCGCAACGCCTTATTAAGACAAGAAGCAAGAAAAGCCCAACCTTCTTCTAGTAACAGGCAAGAGGAAATTTCCACCGATGGGGACTTGAATCGTGACTCAGAATTGGCGTTGTGGGATGTCCAATTAGCGATCGCGGGTTCTCGCGTTACCCGTCGTCGAGCCAGAGTCCTGACACGGCTGGCACCTCTCGCTCAGGCTTGGCACGCTAGCATTAGCGGTAGAGCTGAAGTGCTGGAATTAAAATATGCCCCCAATGTCACCCTGGAGAAGGAAGAACCCGAAGCGGTGCAACAAGCTTTTCTAGAGAAAATTCAACAGCGTCGGGTCGTCGAACGTCACCAAGGCACAACCCTCGTCGGTCCTCACCGGGACGAAGTTGAGTTTACCATCAACCAAACACCGGCAAGAATTTATGGCTCCCAAGGTCAGCAGCGAACCCTAGTCTTGGCACTGAAACTGGCAGAGCTAAAGTTGATTGAAGAAGTCGTTGGAGAACCGCCACTGTTACTACTTGATGATGTTCTAGCCGAGTTAGACCCAAACCGCCAAAATCAACTGTTAGATGCCATCCAAGACCGCTTTCAGACCCTGATTACCACTACTCACTTAGGTTCCTTCGATGCCCAGTGGTTGAATTCTTCTCAAATTCTCTCTGTTCAGGCAGGACAAATAAAACGATGAAGTTTGTTAGTTGCATAAGGACGGATTGAAGCCAAATATTTGTAAATAGCCAACTAGATGGATAAACCTGCACCTACAACAAGTCGTTCTTTCTCTTTTAGTGTTAATCGCTGGCTTGCAGCCTCTAACCTTATTCTCAAATCCGGAGTCACCCTCAGAAGTCTCGTATCCACCAATATGTTCTAAAGAGAGAATCCGTGCCTTACTTATTTAACGAACTGTCAACCTACGCCCAGATTGATTGTGACGTAATTAACCTTGCTGCTATGCGAAAAATGGATATGGCTATGGATCGGGATGAGATTGCAGGACTGGGCGCTTCGTTGCGACGGATCAATCAGAAGCTATTGACCTCAGCCAAGGGAGATGGCGTCAAAAGAGTATGGTATCAGGGTGGAGAACCTTATTTCGATCTGTTTATTGACCTGCGAGAAGATGATATCGAGTGGTTTCAGTTGACTTTACGTGGGAAATCGCTGTCGTGGAATCGAGCAGGTTGGCAAACAGGGATAACGAATGAAGGCATTGTCAATGACATTACTTTTTATCCTGCTAGCAAACTGATTAAAACAGACAATCGCCCTGATTTTGCGTTCATTGAATTAGCATATTCCATCCTGCAAACCCGCGCTGGTGATGCGATTGTTGATAAAATACTGGTGCTGTTTAAGCCTGAATAACGAATGGCTAGTCGCTAATCAAAGCCCTTTTTTGCCCAATTAGCAATTAGCCTATACCCTAATCATTAAGCTTATTTGTAAATTATTTTAGGTGCAATATACCAGCACGAATTTGGGTTTAATGTATTTGTTCTTGCTCGTTATCCTAATTTTGAGTCGTTGCTGGAGCCTTTTTATTATTCTTTTTTGATAAGAAAAATAACCCTCGATTCCTCATTTTTGAAGAGCTAAGAACCATTGGACTCATTGGACTCTCTTCTAGAAAGGGAAATATTTGCTCTTAGGATACTTGTACTGATTTTATATAGACAATTTATGAATTAGCCCTCTATCTAGGGATTTATTTTCTTTCATAAAACATAAATATTTATTGCAATCAAGTAATGATTTATTGCACATAACTAAGAATTAGCAGAAGTTTGGGTGTATCACAGTTTACAATTGCCAACAGTACCCCTGTGGAAATTACTGGATGGGTTCACAATGCAGCCCAACGCCCTGCCGCTTCCTTGCCTATCTCTAGACCCTGCTATTGACCGTCAGCCTCTGACTGTAGCGCCTGACACACCTCTCCTTGATGTATTGGCGCTCATGAGCCAGTTACGGAGTAGTTGTGAGTTGCCCAGAGGAACCCAAGCCAGAGGGACACAAGCAGACACCAGTGCAGCGTCAGTAGACCCAAGCTGGGAGGCGAGCGAGGGAATGAACGCCGCCTTGCCGCACCCTGCATCCTGTTGGTTGTCACAAGAGGAGACCGATTTTGACACTGCCGATGCCGCAGGTCATTGTGTCTTAGTCATGCAAGGATCGCAGCTTGTGGGAGTCTTTACAGAGCGCGATATTGTTAGACTGACTGCCGCCAGAGCTTCCCTAATTAACGTCAAAATTGCCGATGTCGTCACGCAACCAGCCATTACCCTCAGACAATCAGAAGCTCACGATGTTTTCACGGCTCTTTCCTTGTTTCGTCAGCACCGAATTCGCCATTTGCCAATCATTGACGATAATGCAGGGGTAGTCGGAATTGTCACGCACGATAGTATTCGCAAAGCGTTGCAACCCGTTAATCTTCTAACGCGATTGCGATACGTCGCGGATGTGATGACATCCCAAGTCGTTCATGCGCCTATAACGGCTTCTGTTCTCGATTTAGCCCAAATCATGGCGAGTCAGCTAGTCAGCTGTGTCGTCATTACAGAACAGGGAGAAAACAAAATTGAGAACAAGCCAATAAAGACGCTTAATTCCCAATTCCCAATGCCCGTAGGCATTGTCACAGAGCGAGATGTGGTGCAGTTTCAGGCGATGGAATTAGACTTGTCGAAATTGCAGGCAAAAGACGTAATGAGTACACCCTTATTTTGTCTGCAACCCTCAGATTCCCTATGGGTTGCCCATCAAGAAATGCAGCGGCGGCGCGTGCGACGTCTGGTAGTTGCTAGCAATCAGGGCGAATTACTCGGCATTGTCTCCCAAACCAGCCTGCTACAAGTGCTGAACCCAGCGGATATGTACAATGTCATTGAGGTATTGCAGCAGGCAGTAGAAGAGCGTACCAAAGCATTAGAAAATAGCAACGAGCGATTGCGTTGTGAAATTGCTGAGCGCAAACGAGCTGAAAAGGCATTGCGACAAGCGCACGATAACTTAAAAAAACAAGTAGAGGAACAAACTGCCGAATTGGCTCAAGCGAATGTGCTTCTCAAAAAGGACATTATTGAGCGTGTCGCAGTAGAGGCGGCTTTGCGGAAATCCGAGGCGCAAAAGACAGGATTAATCGCGTCTCTACAGCAACAAGCCGAACATCTGGAACAAACTTTACACCAACTGCAAAAAACCCAATCCCAGCTGATTCAAACCGAAAAAATGTCCAGTTTGGGGCAACTGGTAGCTGGTATTGCCCACGAAATTAACAATCCGATTAATTTTATTTACGGCAATCTCAGCTATGCCGGTCAATATGTTCAAGATTTGCTGAATCTGCTGCAACTTTATATCAAACATCATCCTCAACCAGAACCGGAAATTCAAACAGAAATTGAGGCAATTGACCTGGATTTTTTGAAGACAGACCTCCCGAAACTTTTAGGCTCGATGAAGGTGGGAGCCAACCGTATCCGGGACTTGGTACTGTCCCTACGAAATTTCTCCCGATTGGATGAAGCGCAACAGAAATTTGTGAATATACACGACGGGATAAATAGTACTCTTCTGATATTACAAAATCAACTAGAAGCAAAAGCGGGACGCTCTGGGATTAAAATTATTAAAGAATATGGCAATCTCCCTGCTGTGGAGTGTTTGGGGGGGCAGATTAACCAGGTATTTATGAATATTCTCAGTAATGCCATTGATGCCCTCGAAGAGGTCTTTGCTAAGGAATCATGGGGGATGGCTCATGGGGAGGACAATATCGATTCCCAACCCCCGACAATTTGGATACGCACCGAATTAGTAGGTAAAAATCAGGTAGCTATCAGGATTGAAGATAACGGAATAGGGATGACGGAAGCAGTACGGCGGCAAATGTTTGACCCTTTCTTCACAACGAAACCTGTGGGCAAAGGTACTGGCTTAGGATTATCAATTTGCTATCAGATTGTGGAAAAACACGGCGGTCAGCTTAAGTGTATTTCCTCACCCGGTGAGGGTTCTGAGTTTGTAATTCAGATTCCAATCCGACAGACAACTCATACTGAGTCTGTCTATTCACCCCGTCGCCTGAAGCCTACGATAGAGCGGAGTGAAGAGCAACAGCTACACGGAGCTTAGCCAACGGGCGAAGGAATTAAAAATAGAAGAATTTCTATTTTTCTGTTTTAATTATTGTGCTTCTCCAATAAGAGTAAAAGCCGCCCAGTCTTTTGGATCGGGGTGTTGCTTCATTGTTGTCAGCATCGCCTGACGCATCGCTTGCGCTTTGTCGGGATTCTTTTGAAAGTTTTGATAAAATTCGGTCATTAAGGATGCTGTAGGGGCGTCTGGAACCGACCAGAGGGACACAATTACACTACGTATGCCCGCAGTAATTAAGCTGCGGGATAGTCCAATAACGCCATCGCCGGTAATTTTGCCTCTGCCAGTGTCGCAAGCACTCAGCACGACTAGCTCAGCATTCAGTTTCATGTCTAGAATTTCGCTAGCGGTAAGTAAGCCAGTATCCTGTTCAGATGGAGCGAGAGCGATCGCACCCGGTACACCCAAACCTTGAAAATCATCCAGCAATCCATGTGTCGCCAGATGAATAATCTTCGCTTTGGGCATCTGTTGCGCGATCGCTATTTTGGTCGCTTGCTTGCCAATGAGCGGTTTGGTTTTGAGGAGAGAAGCGATCGCTTTTGCTTCCTGTTCCGCACCCGGTAGCTGAGATAACGGCTCCGGTTTCTCCCCAATTTTAGGAGCAATTTTAGGCATTGTAGGATTGCCTACCACTAGCACTTCCTTTCCCGATACACGTTGCCGTTGCTTGTGGGTTAGCTCCAGAACCTGAATAGCGGGTGCTGTCACAATAGTGTGTTGTTCGATGAAGTATTGGCCACTGGCATCTTGGAGTGCTGGGAAGGGAACTAGGAACAGCTCACGTTGAGGGATGAAAATAATTCGGTCGTTGGGGTCTTTTGGCAATAGGTCAGCAATCGGTTGAATCAGCAGTTGATGCAGTTGCTGTAATCGTTTATTAGTGCTGGTTTTATCCACTTTAGAGGCAACGGCAAGGCCACGACCTCTAACGCCGATGGAATCACGGCTGCTAGTAACAAGTTCTTCTAGAGAAATATTTTGTTTTTGCCACAGAGGTTTCAAGTCAGCCGTGCGAAACGTTACTTCACCTGTAGGCTTGATGACCCAAATATAAAGTTCTGATTCTTGAGCTTTTTGTTTACCTTGAACTTTGAATGTGTCGTAAATAATCGAATATTGAACGAGTGTCGAGGTTTGCGCTTTAGCAATTTGTTTAATTTGCTCAATGGTAAGAGGTTGAAGGTTAGAAGGTGGAGCTGAACCTTCAACCTGTAACCTGTCATCCTGCAACCTATCAGCGAGTAATTCCACAAAGGCTCGTGCCCTTCCCCGCTCCGCAATTTCCAGTGCTGGCTCAGTTTTACTCTGGGCAATGAGGACTTTTTGTAATGTCTGGTACGTACCAACTTGCCTTTCAAAGATTGACACTTTATTCGCATCGTTACTGCCTAAGCCCGCTCGAATAGATTCCAGAACCTTAATTCCATCCATTAAAATTGGCTCTGCGGTTACGAAATTGCCTTGTTTATAGAGAGTAAAACCTATATTTTGCAGCGCTATGCCTTCGCTTTCACGGTTTTGAATTTCTTGTGCGATCGCTAACTGTTGCTGAGAGTATTCAAGCGCTTTAGCATAGTCTCCAAGGCGACGGTAAGCCACTCCCAGATTACCTAGTAAAGCTCCTTCATTGCGTCGATCTTTGATTTCTCGTGCGATCGCCAAACTCTGCTGAGTATAATCAATCGCCTTGGTATAGTCATCTAAATAAAGATAAGCTGTTGCCAGATTGGCTAGTGCCGACCCCTCACTTCGTCGATTTTTAACTTCCTGTGCGATCGCTAACTGCTGCTGAGAGGATTCAATCGCTTTAGCATAGTCTCCAAGGTTACTGTAAGCCACTCCCAGATTGCCCAGTGCCGCCCCTTCGCTTCGTTGGTCTCCTATTTCCCGTGCGTTGGCTAACTGCTGCTGAAGGTAGTCAATCGCCTTGGCATAGTCTCCCAGGGAAACGTAAGCTGCTCCTAGATTGGCTACTGCCTTTCCCTCAGCTTGTGGATCTGGAAATCCATCTGCTGCAACGAGCGCCAATACCTGCTGAGAATACTCAATCCCCTTAGGGTAGTTTCCCAAGTTAAGGTAAATCCCTCCCAGATTGGCCAATGCCGCCCTCTCATTAAGTGGGTCTTCTATTTCTCGTGCGATCCCCAACTGCTGCTGAGTGTAATCAATCGCTTTGGCATAGTCACCTAGAGAGTCATGAACCAGTCCTATCCCTCCTAGCGCCAATGCCTCGCCTTTTCGGTTTTTGATGTTCCGGTAGATTAAGAGTGACTGTTCCAAAGACTGTAATGCCGCTGCCCATTGACTGGTAAAATACTGCCCAGCTCCTTGTTTACGTAGGCGATCTGCTTGAGTCTCATAAACCATGTCGATCTTTTCTAGGACCAACTCCTCGCCTCGGCGGTCTTTGAGTTCCTGGTAGATCAAGAGTGCCTGTTGCCAAGACTGTAATGCCGCTTCCTGTTGATTGGCAAGATACTGGTCAAATGCTTGCCCATCCAGTCGCTCTGCTTCCGCTTTCCTTGCATTTGGGGTTTGAGCCAACGCTTGGGGTGCTGTTAAGGGTGCTGGAAGATTGGCAACTGGTGTCACGCCATTGGCAACAAGCATGGCGAATAGCATCAGTCCGATTTTTGGGCGTCGCATGGCTGGGTCAACAGGTGTAGATGTGCGGCAGTAGCTACACTGTCATAGCCCAGACACAAAGATACTGTCCAGCGATCGCGGCTGTAACGAAGAGCGGATGCTAGATATTAAGACTTGCATTGGTAGCGGGATAGCGATCGCTATCCCGCGATTCCCAATTAAGCATTCCAAATGCCGGAACCATCCACATCTAACGGTAGGAAAACCGTCATGACCTCACCTTGCTGGGGTCGTTGCCTTACAATCAGTTTTCCTCCTAACGCTTGGAAGAGATTTTTGGTGACGTTGAGATTGAGGCTCAAACATCCGGTTTCTGGCTGAAACATCAATAGCTGACCAATTGACTTGCACGTTGGTGGGTTGTTGTCTGCGGCTAGCGAGTTGCCGCTTTCGTCAGGTTGGTTTTGAGACTGGAGTTGCAATTTTAGCTGGTCTCCGGCGGGTGTCACCTCCACCTGAATATGACCGCCTGCGGGGATGCTGCGAGTGAAGTTTTCAATTAACCCAGTTAGTACCTGATCCAGCATGGCGGGATTACTGACAACAGCGGGGAGCTTTTGCGGTAATACCACCTCTAGGGTTAAGTTGCGACGATTTGCTTGTTTTTGCCAGCGAGGAATGCTGTTTTGGAAGACCTGCGCCACCGACATCGCAGTCAGGTGAACGGGCGATCGCTTAACGGTTTCTGTTTCTAATTCCACCGCCCGGAAAAACAACTCCATGCGGTCAATTTGCTCGGTACACTCGCGATCGATCGCTTCCAAACGCCTGATGATGTCCGGTGCTAATTCGTTGCGGCGCTTCAGCAACAGCCGCGTTAAGGTGCGTATGGTACTCAAGGGCGTCCGTACTTCGTGGGCAAACGCTTGAAGTAATTCCACATCATTAGAATTTTGAATTTTAAATTTTGAATTTTCAATTAATTTAGGATTCAAAATTGGCAGTTCGGAATTATCTTCTAGCTCTTTACCTTTTGCTTCTTGCCCACACCCAAGACGGGATAAATCGGCGTCTTTCCGATCGCCTCTGATTTCTTCGGGCAAATGTTTCAACAGCAACCGGCTAAATTGCATAACGGTTCGATAATCGGGCGCTTGGGGTGCAAAGCGTTCGACTAAAGTTTCTAACTGACTCACTTGATGAAGACTGGTCAGCAACAAGCGCGATCGCAAAGTTTGCCACGCTTGCTCCACCACTTGCGGATCAAAAGAATATTGGAAAGCTGGGGCACCTGTAATATCTTCTCCAACAACCATCACCAAACTAAACCGTGGTGTAAAAATTACGCAAAACTGTTCGCTTGTTAAGGGATCGGCAGGGATTAACGGGAAGTTGGAAGTGGATTGAGGTTCGTTTTCCTTTTGCTGAGTTGTTGCGGGAGGCAGCAGAAATGGCATTAATGCCAGAGGATTAAATCGCTCTGCTGTAAAAATTCCGGTATGAACGCGAGTCATTACCGCTGGGTGGCTCAGAACCGGCACAGGACCCGCTAAAATTAAGCCCAAGGTTTGTGGCGAATCAGTGGCAGGTTCTAGAACTTGCAGCAGCAACTGTTCCAAGGCAGCGATCGCTCCACACCACTCCCGCGAGGCACGGGCGGACTCTCGTGCCGTCCGGCTGGCAGGGCGAAATCCATGCGCTTTTTCTGCTGTCTGCTCTACAGAAGGCATAACAGAATTTGCCCCAGTTTGTTCGCTATGTTCGCTCTGGGCTAATATTTCACTGATGGTTGGTAGTAACCACTTTTTTTGCACAAAGATCCACCCCTTTAACGGCAATCAACTGGCGGTGCGTCTTTAAACTACTTCTGATTATGAGCGTACCGATAGTTGCCCTCTATCGGTGGTGGTATAACCGAACGAATCAGTGGCAATTCCCGCGCTCTGTTCGGAAAAATTTCTCAGGGTCATCGGGGCACAATCTTCCCATTCATGCTCTAGGAGCCGGTTCTCCCTGATAAATGTCCGTTAATCTCTTGGCAACTCCTCTCCTTATAAAAGTAAGTTCATAAAAGATAAGTTCTTTCCCCTTCCCCGAAACAGAAGCAGCTTCGGGGTTAAGTTTACTGTATAAGACAAAGTATAAGTGTCTTTCCACTCATGCTAAGGGGCAAGGAATAAAGGCATACAAAAAAATGAGCAAAAACCAAAAAGAGTTTTTCGTCAAAAAAACTGATGCAAAAAATGCATTAGGAGCTGATAGAAGAATATCTTTTACCCATCTGTTGATAGAGAAAATTTTACATCTCCAGGCTGATGAAAAGTGTAGAAAAAAACAGAAAGATAAGCAAAGTGCATAAATAAAAAATTGATTCTGTATTTGTGCTGACGGAAGTTATTGAATACTTCTAGGAGGAAAAAAATGACCCTCGACCAAAACAAGCGAGCTGTCGGCGTATTTTCTACACCTGAACAGGCGGAATATGCGCTCAACGAGCTTAGGGACTCTGGTTTTGCCATGAACACAGTTTCTGTGGTGGCACGGGATAGCACTCGGCAAGATGAGGTAGCTGGTGTTGAAGTCAACCCTTACGGAGGTGGCAATGAAGCCGGTGGGGGTGCAGCGGCGGGTGCCTTAGCAGGCGGTGCGGTCGGCGGTTTAGTTGGCGTCCTAGGAGCCTTAAGTGCGTTGGCAGTTCCGGGATTTGGTCCGGTTATCGCAGGAGGTGCGATCGCTTCTATTCTGGGAGATGCTTTAATCGGGGGTGCGGTTGGCGCTGCGACAGGTGGCATTGTCGGCACACTGATGGGTTTAGGAATTCCTGAAGAACAAGCCAAAGTTTACAACCACCGAGTCTCCCAAGGAGATTATTTAGTAATTGTCGAGGGTACGCAAGACGAAATTAATCGTGCTGAATCGATTTTGAACCGGCAAGGTATTCAGCATTGGGGTGTCTACAATGTGACTGGGGTTTCGGCGGTTCCTGACAATTATGGCGCTTCTTCCTCAACCCCCTTCGATCCGATCAGCAGCACGTATCCTTCCCCATTGGGACTCGATCCCCTGGCGACGGGTTATTCCTCTTCGTTAGGAATGAATCCGCTGGGTGCCGCCTCTCCCATCACCTATGTTCCTACAGAAGATAATGTCAATGACAGCGATTTCAGCCGACACAAGCGAGCCGTTGGTGCCTTTGTCAGCCGTCGGGATACGGAAGATGCACTTCACGAGCTGAGTAATTCTGGCTTTCCGATGAGTAAAGTTTCCGTCGTTGCCAGAGATGCAGACCCCCAGGATCAAATCGCTGGCGTTGAAATGAGCGATCGCGTTGATGACAATAACGTTGATGAAAGCGCAACCACAGGGGCGATCGCAGGGGGTGCTTTAGGCGGTCTGACTGGCTTATTACTCGGTTTGGGTGTATTGGCGATTCCCGGAGTTGGCCCGATTTTGTTGGCTGGTGCTACCGCAACTGCGATCGCAACCACCCTGGCGGGGAGTGGAATCGGCGCAGCCGCAGGTGGCTTGATTGGCGCACTGCTGGGTTTAGGAATTCCTGAAGATCGAGCGCAAGTTTATAACAATCTTGTGGCTCGCGGTGATTATCTGGTTATGGTAGATGGCACCGAAGACGATATCGAACGTGCCGAATCAGTTCTGAGCAATCGCGGCATTCAAGAGTGGGCTATCTACGATGTACCGCCTTCTACAACTTCGAGAACCGATTCCACTAACCGCATCGTCGAACCTCAGGAGAATCTGACGGCTGTGAATGAGATTAAGTCTCAGGATAACGTGACCCAAGTAAGCGATCGCGTCACGATTGTTGACAATCGGTAGTAACTTTCCCACAATTTCGCGCAAAGGCGCAAAGGCGTTAAGAAAAACTTTGCGTCTTTGCGTCTTGGCACGAAATAATCAAAAGCACTTCTCAATTAAAGTCTCTACCAATCGTTGAAGATGGTCAGTTTCATGCGTTGCCATTACCGAGATCCGAATTCGACTCGTAGGCACCGTGGGAGGACGAATCGCTGGGGCGAAAATGCCGGATGTTTTTAGTTGATGTCCCATTTTTAGCGCTGCTTCTGCACTGTCCAGGGGAAAGCAGAGAATAGGAGATTCAGAAGGCAGCAATTGTAAGGTTAATTGCTGGGCAATCTGCTGTTTGAGAAAATTGACATTATTCCACAAACTGGCGCGGCGTTCCGGTTCTTTTTGAACGATCCGAACGGCTTCCAATGCCGCAGCGGTATCAGCGGGGGAAAGAGCCGTTGTATAAATCCAACTAGGTGCCCGATTCCGCAAAAAGTCAATCACAGCCGAGTTGCCTGCGACATATCCACCCAAACTGCCTAAAGCTTTGCTGAGAGTGCCGATTTGAATCAACGGGACATTGCTACAGCGAAAATGTTCTACACACCCAGCACCCGTTGCTCCGAGTACCCCTGTGGCATGAGCTTCATCAACGAGCAGCATACAGCTAAATTCCTCCGCCAGCTTTAACAGTCCCGGTAAGGGGCACAAATCGCCGTCCATACTGAAGACGCTGTCTGTGAGAATCAGGCATCGACGGTATTTTTCCCGGTGTAAATTCAGTTGGGTTTTTAACTCCTCAACATTGCAGTGAGGGTATTCAATAACCATTGCACCGCTAAGAATCGCCCCATTTTTCAGACTGGAGTGATTGTACCCATCAGACACAATCAGATCGCGTTTTCCGACTAAAGCAGCGATCGCACCTAAGTTTGCCAGATATCCAGAGCTAAAAACTAAGGCATCTTCAGTTTGTTTGAGGGATGCGATCGCTTTTTCCAATTCCCGATGCAGTTCCCGATGTCCGCTGAGTAACCGAGAACCCGTGCTACCCGTGCCAAATGTCTGAGTAGCCGCTACTGCGGCTTGGATGAGGCGTTCATCCCCCGCGAGTCCCAAGTAATCATTACTGGCAAAATTGATGACTTCACGCCCCTCCAGCAACACCGTCGCACCCGGACGACTAGCGATCGCTTGCACCGATCGATACCAATCTGCGCGGTGAATGGTGGCGAGGGATTGCTCTACCCAAGCGTAAGGATTCTTTGGCATTCCGATCGGTTATCGCCCCTTTAACTCGCCTATATAGCAGTTCTCACATTGTTGCAACACACTCGGAACCTCACCCCTAACCCGCTCTCCGCAAGCGGAGAGTGGCAGTATTGAACCCTTCCCTGCTTGCGCGGAGGGGCAGGGGTGGGGTTAAACGGTACTGCGTCCAAACGAGAATTGCTATAAAAGAAAATACCGGAAAAGTGGCAATCATGCTTTCCACCTCCCAGAGACGCTACAGCACCCCTCTACATTTTCTCCTGGCACAACTCGCAAGCTAAGCTGTCAAATCAGACGCTTGAAAGCTGACGTCAGCACTTGATTCTGGCAAAGGTGGACGCAGGCAAAGATAACCAAGTGGTCCAAATAATGGTACTAGCGCCACCGCCCAGAAAATTCGAGCCTCCTTTATGCCCCGACGAGCCATATCATCGTCAAACAGTGACGTTAATGGAAAAACCAGGCACATCAGACAAAAATCCAAACTGATGAGGTGAACGAATTCCCTGGTTTTAAACTGTTGAATATAATCTCCCCAATCTCCAGCAAATATTGCGTAGGCAAGTAAGCCAATCGTTGTTAACAGTAGGAAAATTCCTGTCCAACGGGAATCTAGAATTTTTAGTAATTTATCCTTCGATCCAGAAAATTCTTGATTTGATTTTCGGAAAATTAAATAGGGGATAAAGCAAATCACACCCGTTCCATTTGCCCCAATGAAATAAGGCCATGAGCGAAACGGTTGCGTTGTGCCATCAGCAAACATCAGACAAGCATAAATCATAGGCCAAACGCCCATGAGCCAGAAGATAGCCACAAGAATTGCATTCACATCTGCCAACTGGAATGTTAACAACTTCCAAACCAGCGAAAACGTCTCTGGTTGAGCAAGTGGATCTAACCATACGGTATAGACAAGAAATGTAATCCATATCAAGAACAAGGCAATTTTTCTGCCCATAATCTTGACCCATAACTTTATACATCAATTATTTAACTTTAAAAGTCCGATAACAGCACTTACCTCCGTCTTAAGTCACACCAACTTGCATTCAAAAGAAAGCCACAGCCTCTCCTTTCTTTCCTCCGCGTCCTCTGTGACCTCCGCGGTTTGTTCTCTCCTAAAAACCTCGAAAATTGTTCACACTCGTGTAGTGTTCGCAACAGACTCTGGTGCTGAACCAGCACTGGCTTCTGGTAAAGGTGGACGAATACAGAGATAGGCAAGGGGTCCCAGCAGAGGAACCAGCGATACTGCCCAAAAAACTGGGGGAATATTGAACCCTCGACGCGCCATATCATCGCCGAGAACGGTCGGAAACAACAGACAGAACAGGCAAAAAGCCAAACTCATGCCATTGACAAAGCGATCGCTTTGGAATTGTTGAATAAACCCTGCCCAATCACCCGCAAGCAAGCCAAATGCTAGCAAGAAAAGCGTGCTGAAATTGAGGATAATACCCGTCCAGCGAGAATCAAAAACTTTCAGCAAGGTATCCTTTTGCCCGGAAAACTCTTGATTCGGTTCCCTCAATGCTAAATAAGGTATTAGGCTAATCACTCCCGTTCCCGCTGAACCCAAAGCAAAAGGCCAGAAACGAATCTTTTGCATCCTCCCATCGACGAACAAAAGACAGCTATAGATGAGTATCCAGATGCCAACTAGGGAAAATATAGAAAGGATAATTGGGTTGACCTGTGTCCACTGACCCGTCAATATATTTTTAATGAGCCTCAGCGTGTCTGGCGTAATTGGCGGTGCCAGCAGCAGAACATAGGAGATAAATCCAGCCCATAATAACCAAAGTGCTGTTTTTCTAGCCATATTTCCATAAAATTTTAATTTCTAGATTGTGCGGGTTGCCGTTCCGTGGAGAAAGCTTCGGCATTAGTTTCTGGTAAGGGAGGACGCAGGCAAAGATAAGCTAAAGCGCCAAACAAAGGAATCAGCACTACTATCCAAAAAAGTGTAGAATTCTTGATTCCCCGACGCGCCATATCATCTCCCAGAAGTGCGGGAAATATTAACCACAGCAGGCAGAAATCCAAACTCATGACATGAACGAAGCGATTTGTCTGGAACTGCTGAATATAATCTGCCCAATTCCCGCCCAATAAGCCATATACAACCAAACTCCCAGCGCCGAATGTTAGCAAAAAACCAAGCCACCGGGAATCGAGTATTTTTAGAAATAAATTCTTTTCTCCGTGAAATTCCTGGTTGGGTTCTCGCAGTGCTAAATAAGGCAACAAAGCAAATGCTCCGACTCCAAAAGAGAACGCCGAAAAAGGCCAAGCTGCTACCTTTTGCTGTTTGCCATCAATGAGCATCAGACAGGCGTAAATCATCGGTACGATGCCCAGAAGATTGAATAGCGCGACGACTAGGGGGTTAATCCCTGTCCATTGACCTGTGGAGAGATTTTTGATGAGTTCAAATGTGCCTGGTTGTTCAGGAGGTGCTAACAGAAAGGCATAGGTAATAAATGCTGCCCAAAGCAACCAAAAGCCAATTTTTCTAGCCATATCAGTGAGGAATGAAAAGCAAAAATTAGAGCTAATCGCAATTAGCCATGTTTATCGTTCGTGGTTCGTGGTGGGCTACCCAATCGCTAATCGCGATTTGCGATTAGCGATTTTCTAAATTAAGCAGGTTGCGTAAGAGCATCCGAGAGATAATCGGCGGCGGCTTCAACGAGTGCGATCGCATTTTCGTACACCATCCGCGTTGGCCCCAAAACCCCCACACTTCCCACGGGTACTGAACCCTGCTGGTAAGTTGCAGAAATCAGCGTACAGGTACGCATCGGTTCTAAAGGATTTTCCGAACCAATCCGCACCGTCACCCGCGAACCAGAAGTGACATCTGAGATAGCCGTGACATCTGGTCTAGGCCATTCAAAGATTAAAGGCCACAGCTGGTCTTGTTCCTCTTCCAATAGATGTATAAGCGTCTGCACTTGCTGTAACTCGGAAAATTCTGGCTGACGCAATACTTCAGCGACGCCACGAACCATAATTTGAGTTGTGGCAGGTTGGGAAGTGCGACGGATCAAGTCGGAAAGCAGATTTCGCAAGGAATCGACATATCGTTGAAATTCTCGGTCTAGTTCGCTCCAGTCTAAAGTTGCCAATTCACTGAGCGATCGCCCCCGCAAGTGGCTATTCAGAAAATTCGATAAAATTTGCAACTCCCGATCTACAATTTCTGCGTCCGGTTGCTCATCCTCCGATTCTGAGAGCGGTAACTCCATTAAGACGCTAGTCGTCTCATAAGAATCCGTCACCACAATCAGCATCACCCTTCCCGGATCGAGCTGCACCAGTTGCAAATGCCGCAAACGATTAGTTCGAGTCTGCGGCATCGTGATCAGGGTAATATAACCGCTGAGCGTTGCCAGAATTTGCGCTGCACCCCGCAACACAGTCTCGAAACTCTGATGTTCCAAGTTCAAACGGTTTGTGAATAACTGCTCTACCTGACGCCCCAAGGCTTCAGAAGGCTTAATTAATTGATCGACATAAATTCGATAGCCAGAGTCAGAGGGAACCCGTCCAGCCGAGGTATGGGGTTGATAGAGCAACCCCGCTTTCTCTAAGACGCCCATTGCATTGCGAATCGTCGCTGGACTGACGCACAGATTATACTCGTCTACCAAAGCTTTTGAGCCGACTGGCTCAGCCGTCGCAATATAGTGACGGACAGTTGCCCAGAGAATACGTTGTTGACGGTCAGTCAGACTTACTTGCCTAGCCATTTAAACGAAAGCCGAATTGGATAGGGTTTTAAAAACAATTGGAAATTCCTGGACTTCTGATGATGAATTTCTCAGTAAGTCCGGCGCTCTTGTCAAGCAAGCAGCCGATTAAATATAGGATAGGTTAAAACAGAATAGCAGATGCTGCCTTCTGCCTGCCGGTTCGCCACACCCAGCCAGTAGAAGCATAACAGCCGCCGAACTTCAACCTTAGACATACCATGACGATCGATCGCAGAGTTAGGACATTATCGCTACCCGTAACTCTAGAGTCCACAGTCTCTATCAGGATTGTCTGTAGTCTACTCGACTGCATCGAAGTTTGTCAGCCAAAACCTCTAAATACTTATTTCGCTAGTAAAAATTAAAACAATATCGTGAACCGTATTTAATTAAAAAATCTAGCCCCAGCCTTTTTCCTTGGTAAGGAAGAGGAGAATTTCTGCCCTCTTGTTGCAGGAAAGGGTTGGGGGAGAGGTTCCAGCTTCAAGATAGTTTTGTACTGGGATCATTAGTATTGGGAAATTGTCGGATCGACTCGGATTGAGTAGGCATCGATGCCACCAGCAATATTTTTGACATTGGTGAAACCTTGCATTTGTAGCCACTGGCACATCTGCACCGAACGGATGCCATGATGACAGAGAACCAGCGTCTCGGTGTGCGGATCGAACTGGGTATGGATTTGGTCAGCCCAGTCGGCAAATTCCGACAAGGGGAGGTTTTCAAAACCCTCAATGCTTGCGATCGCAACTTCCCGGGGTTCTCGCACATCCACCAATTGCAGACTCTTCGGAGAATCGGCAAGACGGCTGGCAAGTTCTTCTACGCTAATCTGGGGAATATCTTGGCTAAAAGATTGAGCAGACATGAGGTTGTGCAACGCTTGAGATTAACTAAGATTTTAATAGTTAGCAGTCCGATGAGCTGAAATAATAGGTTCTGACATCGGGATTAGTGTTCTTAGCTGAATCGCGCTCACCCAAGGTCTACATTTCACCATGAAGCGACGCTCGTTTTTCTACGTTCTAGCAGCTGGCGTTTTAGTGCTGCTGTTAATTGGTGCCGGTGGCTTTTACTGGCTAAGGGCAAACAGCCCCCTCGCCCTTCTAGGAGGTGGGGAGGTGACGAACCCAACTGCCACCATATTTGTGCCGAAACAGGCACCCGTAATGGTGTCATTGCTTGTGAATCCAGATCGGTTGGAAGGGTTGCGGCAGGCTGTAGCGCGTCCCGCGAACCGCAAGCGATCGCGTGCAGAACTCAACCAATTTAAACAAAGCTTACTCGCGAACACGGATCTGGATTATCGCCGAGATATCCAACCCTGGCTGGGGGATGAAATCACGCTGGCTCTCACCAGCTTAGATATGGATCGTACCCGTGACAATGGAGAGCAGCGCGGGCTGCTCCTAGCTGTCACCACCAAAAACCCGCAACGCAGCCGCGAGTTTGTGGATTTGTTCTGGCAGAAGCAAGCAAATGTCGAGACAGATTTAGTCTTTGAAACTTATAAAGGTGTCAAGCTGATTTATAAGAATCAAGAGTCGGTCGTCAAAACTCAAGATGCTGGAAATAAAGGCTTTTACAACCGCGATAGATCGGCATTGCCAAAAGACGCGATCAACCGCGCCTCAGCTCAAAACTCGGTGGCTACCGCAGTGGTTGGCGATCGCTTTGTGTTGTTTGCCAATAACCCTAGGGTGCTGAAAGAAGCCATTAATAATGTGCAAGCGCCCAATCTCAGCCTTAGCGATTCAACTTCTTATCAGCGGGCAATCGAAAGCATCTCTCAGCCGAAAATTGGTCTGACTTATGTGAATCTTCCGTCACTGGCGAAGTTGCTGGGGAATAATTCACCGATGGAAATTAGCCAGACGTATGAGAGTTTAGCGATCGCCATCTCTCCAAAAACTCAAGGATTGCTGGCAGAAACCGCTTTATTAGCGGCTACCGGACAGGAAATCCCCCCGACAACTCCCAGCCTATCTCAACCAGTCGGAGCGTTGCAGTATCTACCAGAGAAAATAGCGATCGCAGCTTCTGGTAGTAACTTAGAGCAACTGTGGACTCAACTCACTTCTGGATTAGATAGCGATGATAGCCTTGTCCAACTGATCGATCAACCCATCGCGAATCTCCAAGCTCGTTGGGGCATTGATTTAAAGCAAGATATCTTTAGTTGGGTGCAAGGCGAGTACGCTTTAGGAATGCTACCTCGTGCCGACCGCAAAGATTCAGATTGGATTTTTGTCGCCGAGAAATCAGCAACGACAAAAGCAGAGGCGGCAATCGATCGTCTAGACGCTGTTGCCAAACAGCAAGGGTTGAGCGTTAGCTCATTTACCCTGGAGAATCAACCGATCTCTGCCTGGACACAACTCACAACCACTGCCGATAAGAATCAGGGTGAAGACCAAGATTCAGTCAAGCTAGAGGCACAGGTGAAAGGAGTTCACGCCAGTATTGGCAAATACGAGATTTTCACCACTTCGATCGAAGCAATGAATCAAGCGATTAAGGCTCCTGATAATTCTCTCGTCAAGAGCGATCGCTTCCAGGCAAACATCACCTCTTTACCCCAGCCAAATAACGGCTATTTGTATCTAGACTGGGCATCTAGTCAGGCGTTTTTAGAGCGTCAGCTGCCCATTGTCAGAGTGGTGGAACTGGTGGCAAAACCGTTATTTAACGAGCTAAATTCGCTTGCCTTTAGCAGCTACGGCAGCGATGACGGGGTTCGCCGCAGTAAAGTCTTCCTCCGTCTAGGTGCTAAGGCTGAGGAATGATTCGCACATCCGAGTAGGGGAAAGGGAATCGGTAATCAGTAATCGCTAAAAACTTCCCGCTTCCCCCGCTGCTGAGTCATATCATGTCCACTAAATTTCCATAATTTCCCGGAACCCCAAGAAAGCTATCTCTTGGGGTTCTTTATTCTTTGGGCTACTGTGTATACACAAGTCTTCTTGAACTGCCAGTCCCGTTTTGCTCGCCAAGCCTTGTTTGTAGTCAGTAAAACAGTTACAACGAACCCAAACGCAACTGAATTTAAACCGAAAAAATGCCCAGCCTCGGCTGTCTAGTTGTCGGTATCGCCTACGAAATTAACGACTCGGTAAATTTTATCGGTGGCAACCTGCTTCAGACCAATAATTATATCCAAGACCTTCTTGAAATCTTACGCCTCTATCAACAGCACTACGCCAACCCAACAACCGAAACTTAGGAAAAAGCTGAAGCCATCGATCTGGAATTCTTGATTGAGGGCTTGCCCAATCTTCTCAATTCCATGAATTTAAAAGCAGATAGAATTCAGCAAATTGTCCTGAGTTTGTGAAACTTCTCACGATTAGATGAAGCTGAGATGAAGCTGGTTGAGATGCACGAAGGCCTTTAAGTGACGCTAATTTTTTAGATCCGTATAAAAATGCACTAAAGTTTGCACCGCTTTGGTTCATAGTTTTTCAGTAATAGCCAAGCAACAATTCGGAGGAAGTCAAAGCTGCATCTTTAAATTACAAGTAAACTGGAACTTAGTCATAGATTTACGTGACTATACAGTAGATTCGCGGTTTTTTTGCTTTTCACTTCAAAAAAATCTAACAAGTACCATGACAAAAAAAACGGCTAATGGTATAATTCCGCAATCTTTAAGGTTATTTGAATTATTGCCGGTACTTGTCTTGGCTAATTATTTACATTTAAACGAAATTAATACAGTGCGGGAAATTAACGCAGCGGTGGTTAATATCAGTGGTCGTCAGCGGATGTTATCTCAACGCACGGCACTGTTCGCCTTAAGACTAGTCTGTACAAAAGATATTGCCGAGCAAGAGAAATTGCGCTCTACTTTGCAAGCTGATCTGGATTTGATGGAACGGTCGCATAGTGGTTTAATCGAGGGCAATCCGGAGATGAAACTACCGGGTCAACCATCACCCGTTGTTTGGTCAATGTACTTTAAGCCACCGCTAAATTTAGACCAGCACATACGCCAATATATCGCGCAAGCGAGAGCGATCGCCCAAGCAACCCCTGAAGAACTAACCTCAGACAATCCGCATCTACGTTACATTCTTACAGAGTCTTCTACCAACCTACTTGAGGCTCTAGATGCAGTGGTGAGCCAATATCAACAAGAAAGTGATATTGAACAACTCGCCCTTAATATTCATCAAGCGGAACTCTACGAGCAAAGTTGTGCCACCGCTGCCCAAGCTGTTGCTCAATCAAAGCATTTAGAGCAAGCTTTGCACGACCTGCAACAAGTCCAATCCCAACTCGTTGAAAAAGAAAAAATGTCCAATTTGGGATGTTTGGTAGCAGGGGTGGCTCACGAAATCAACAACCCTGTTAGCTTTATCTATGGGAACCTAAATTATGCAGTTGACTATGTGCAAAATTTGCTTGATTTAGTGACGCTTTACGAGCAAGAGTGCCCCAATCCTAGCTGCTTGATGCAAGAAAAAATCGCAGAACTCGACATAGATTTTCTCAGAGAAGACTTGCCTAAGGTGATGTCTTCAATGGAAATAGGGGCAAAGCGTATTCATCAGATTGTGCTATCGTTGCGGAATTTTTCTCGCAATGATGAACAGGTTATGCAGCAAGTGAACCTTCACGAAGGGATTGATAATACCCTGCTGATTTTGCAAAACCGACTAAAAGCACATGGCAACCATGCAGAAATTGAAGTGATTAAAGAGTATGCTGATTTACCTTTGGTGGAATGTTACCCAGGGCAAATGAGCCAGGTATTTATGAATTTGCTCGGTAATGCGATTGATGAGCTAGAGCGTTACAGTAGCGAAACCCCAAATAAAGGTTCTATTTCGGGGGTTCGCAGTTCGGATGAATTACTCAACAAACCCAGTCAAATTTTGATTCGCACAGAACTGACCTCTTCCAATACGATTATTGTGCGGATTGCTGATAACGGGCAGGGCATGAATGAAGATGTTAAAGCCCGATTATTTGAGCCATTTTTTACCACCAAGCCTGTCGGTAAAGGTACTGGGCTAGGGTTATCCATTAGCTATCAGATTGTAGTAGAGAAGCACAAAGGTTCGCTTAATTGCGTATCGGTACCTGGACAAGGAACAGAATTTTGTATTGAGATTCCCGTGTGGCACACCCAGGAAGAATCAACGCTTAACAGAAGAAATCAACTTTTGGCAAGTTAACAGCCGTGAGAGCACACCATTTTTGTAAAAAGTGCGAATGGAATTCTCCAGAGATATTTAGCCAAGGAAAAAAGTTGTATTTTATTGATACAGCTTTTGTTGTTAATTGTTCATTCTCATGTCTAACTTACCGCCGCTGAATACCGAAACGATTTGGGCTATCCTGAACGATGAAATTGATGATGCCACAGTGAACCAACTGGTGTGGCAATGCTTGGGTTATCGCTACGACACAGGGGCGAATCAATGGGACGCGAGCGAAGTTCCCCCAGAATGGCGAGATGAATATTCACAACCGCCTGATTTTATTGAGAACCGTCCACCAACGGTGAAGCTGACTCGCTCGATTCCGGCAGAGAACAAGCAGCTACTAAAAGAACAACTCGGCTTTAAAGGCTACAAATTGGGTGAATTTGGTCCCAGGCAGACTCGTCGGGCAACAGCGGCGAATTGGCTGTTGAGCTATATGCAAACCACCCGTTGAACTAAGTCATACTAAGCGGGACTCAAATCACCACTGCCCACGCCCTAAACTATAAACAAGTTATCGGGAGTGGATAAATCCCAGGATTGGCTGACTCCCGGTAGCAAATTCATTGAATGGAGACTAATTCAGGTGGAGACAAACCAGAATGTGCCCGTTGAACACCAAAATGTACCCGAAGGGCACCGGGGGCTGCACGACTTTTTGTATAGCTCCGACGACGAACACGCTGCCCCTGAGATAGCGACTCCTGTCGATCTCGAAAACGATGGAACTGAAGTGCTACCGCTTCAGAGTTGGTGCGATCGCGTTCAGAATGCGAAAATTGCTGGGGTGTACGCTGTGTTAAATACCCAACGTCAGACGCAATATATCGGATACTCGCGGAATGTGCTGCTTTCCCTGAATGGTCATGTCGCTCAAAATGGGAGAGAAACTTGCGCGTTTGTGCGGGTGCAGGCGTTCAAGTTCCCGAAACGCACGGACATGGAAAATTTGCGAGAGGCGTGGATTTCCGAACTCGGCAGCGTTCCGCCTGGTAACGCTGAGGTCAGTGAGATGTGGGCTAGCACGGTGGGCGAAGTTGCAAAAGCAGCCATGTCGCCCGAAGAGCGCAACGCCTATGAGGAGAAAAAGCTCAAACTTCGCAAGGCGATGGCAGATAGCACGCTCACTAAGGATCTTGCAGATGCCGAGGAAAGTGATGCCAAGAGGCAGCAAAAGCTAGAAGCGGCAGTGAATAACGACGACTGGAGTGCTGTCATCGAGGGACAGACGCGGGAAACTCATTCGTAATCGTGAAAAAACACCCAAATGAGGACATTTGGGTGTGAAAAGGCAGGGATTCAATCAAAATTAAAAAGTCATCAGGTAAAAAATTAGGAATCGATAATTTTGACTACCCTTTCGATAGAACGTCTGCCATTAGGCAAGGTAATAATTAACTGATTCGTATTCAAATTGAGAGTATAAGTGTACCGACCGTTTTTGGCGACATAAACATTCCTCTTTGGAGAAGAAACAGGGAGAAGAATGCTACCTTTGCCATTCTTCGCACGACCCACGTAGAAGGTGCCTTTGCGAGTGTAACAAATCCCTACATAATGATTGGTTGTTTCGACAGAGAAACCTTCTGCGATGTCGTTGATGCAATCGTTAGAAGCAGCTATTTGGATTGGGCGATCGCTAGCACCGGAAACAGTTTTTGTGAGTTCTGCTGCTTGTAGTGTTGGTGCTAAAAATAATAATGCTCCCGCGTTTGCTAAAGCGAGTTTCAATGCTTGTTTGCCATTCAATCTAAGTTTCACGGATGCCATTTCATTTTCTTCCTTTGACAGAGCGTAATCAAGTGAGTAATCGTTTTGTTTAAGGATTAGCTGAAAAAATGAATTTTCGTACTAAAACTAAAAGCTGAACACCCACTATTATGCCTAAAACAAAACTAACAACTAAATAGTGAGAGTTGCTGCTATAGTATTACTCCAAACTATTAATTAACTTTTCAATAGAACGTCTGCCATTTGGGAGCTTAATAACGAGCTGACTCTTACTCATGTCCACCGTGTAAGTGTACGGACCGTTTTTAGCCGTAAATACATTACGGTTGTAAGAAGTAAGAGGAACAGTTATACCACCACGCCCATTCTTGGCATAACCGACATAAGTGTGGGGATTATCTCCGCCGCAAATATACACTAAGTAGTTTTTCGTTTCAGCAGCAACGAAAGTACTTTCATCCCTATGACAACCCACCTCTGTTTGAGCTAGTTCGATAGAGTGGGAAGTCGATAAAGTTTGAGATGCAGGTTGCTGAGAAGTGAAAGCAACCTTCTCGGCACTTTTTTCAGTTAGTTGTACAGCACCTACTGAAGGTGCTAAGAATAATAATGCTCCTGTGCCCGCTAAAGCTAATTTCAAAGCCTGTTTGCAATTGAATTCAGGTTTAGTAAATACCATGATTTGACCTTCTTTGTAAGATAATAACCGTAAGATTACGGTTGTTTTTTTTGGAACTATCTGTTTGTCGATAGTTTCATCTTCAGAAGGGCGCAAGGCATTTCCAGAAATCCTAGAAATCTTTTGCGAGTAAACTAGGCAGGAAGTAATAAAACTTTATTTTTAGCCTTCGTATTCGCTATCGATTTCAATGTCAAGGGTTTCTTCATCAAATCGGATGTAGAGAATATTTGGGCGACAGCAAACTTGGCAATCTTCAATATACGACTGCTGACCCCCAGCACTTAGGTCAACAAATGTAACGTTTGGTTCGCCGCAATAGGCACAAAAATACTCGGAAGTTGATTGCATCTAAATTATTCCTCTAATCATCGTTATTGAGTCCATCGCAACACTCTTTCATTAACGATGGTTTGATTCCCTTGAATAATGCGTAGCTGGCTTTGGGTAAGAATATAACGGGTATTACCTTGAACAGCAACAAACTGACCACTACTGTTACTAGGAATCGTCACATTAATGCTGTTTTGGGTTCCATTTTTGGCACCCCCAACAAAGACTAAAGTACCCCCCTTAGCCGCACAAATATGGGCGAAATGATTTCTAGTTTCAGCAGCACGGTATAAAGAGGTATTCGGTGGACAGCGGGTATTCAGAAGTTGAGCGAGTTCAATCGAGTCGGAAGTTGATAAGTGTTGAACCTGGAAAATTTCTGCTATGTTTTGCAGGGAAAACTCAAAGCGATCGCTCTCGGCACTCTGTTCTCCAGCGTACACCGAAGAGGTCAGGAATAAAAATGCTCCTACGCCCGCCAAAGCTTGTTTTAACATCTGCTTATCCTTGGTTGCTTGCTCTATTCAATTTATAAAAAAAAATCCCCACCAGTACAGCGTCTGGTGGGGGAAAATCTGATAAATGGAACGATTATTTAATTCCCACTTGCATTCTGTAACTGGCGTTTCCTCTAGTCCCGCCAACAACGATCTTATAGTCCCCGCTTCTAGGTAATGTGCCGCTCCAGCTAGTTGCCTCTTGTGCAATAATTCGCCCATTCGGAGCTACGATATCAAAAACAGCGTTGTCTTCAAGAGAGGTAATGCCGATCGTCATTTTCTGGCGTACCTTGGCACCCAGCAGATAAATATCTCTCGTTCCTCGCACGACCGAGTATTCTACAACTGCTGAGCTTTTCCCTTTTGCAAATCGAACCCGCTGGGTGCGACCTTGCGGTTGAGCTGCCAAAACAGTTGGTTCAACTGCCGCAGCACCTGTGGAAGTTACGGTTTTGGAGATCGCTTCTACAGAGGGAATCAAGCACAAAAGCGCTCCTGCACCTACTAGAGTTAGTTTGGAAGCAAATTTACGATTAAATTGAGGTTTTACGAATACCATCTGTTAGCCTGCCTTGGGAGAATAAAACTCTTCTTAGAGTCTCACGGGACTTTCTAACAACTACATCTGTGCGATCGCTGTTTTCCTAAAATCGCAGAAGTGGCTGATCCGTGTCCTTACGGTCGTAATCACCCCGTAGGCTAGGTTAAGCAGGGTGAAGCCTCCCGAAAATGAGCCTTAGCGTCGGCTAGATGCTTCTGGAGGGTGGCAACTGGTAAGGGTCCTTGCAAGTGGTTCCAAGGCAAAACTCGATCTAACGACCAACTGGCGTGGATGTAGGAATCGAGATCCGGCAGTTGTCCTCGCAGTTCTTTAAAGGCACGGCGGTAGCTGCCTAGAGAGTCGCCGTAGTGTCGCGTCAGTTCTAAAAGATGGGAAAGTCGGCGATCGCCTCTGGATATTAAAGCTTGGATTGCTGACCAATTATAGCTTTCCGGTCGAAACTCAATGCCTTCGCGGCGCAATTGCTTCTCTAAGCTTTTCAGCCGCTTTTCGGCGTCCCGATTCACTCCAAACCACTGAAACGGTGTATGAGCTTTAGGGACAAAAGTGCTGCATCCGAGTGTCAAGCGTAACCCAGGTGCGGCTTTTTTGAGCGATCGCATCATCGCCACAGTTGCTTCTAAATCTTCGGGTTCCTCCCCCGGAACTCCCACCATTCCATAGAGTTTGAGGTTGCTTAATCCACCTGCTTTGGCATTGATTGCAGCTTGGATGATTTCTTCATTCGTCAGCTTTTTATTGATAATCTGCCGCAATCGTTCCGAACCGCTTTCTACGGCAATGGTGAGCGATCGCGTGTCTCGTTTTGCTAAAGTTTGAGCTAGCTGTACCGTCACCGTATTCGTCCGCACCGAAGCAATGCTGAGGCGGACATCGTCGTACTTTGGCTGGCTCAAATAATCCAGTAGGGTTTCAAACTCTGGGTGTTGCGTAACAGACGCCCCTAATAATCCCAGCCGATTCGTCACCGCCAATCCCCGATCGATGGCTGGAATTAGCGAACTTTCCAAACTAGCTGTCCGAAACGGCAATGTTAGATAACTCGCCAAACAGAAGCGGCACATTTCCGGGCAACTGCGTACCACTTCCACCATATAAATATTTTCCCACGCCGCCTTCTCTGTCACCACAGTGGAAGCGGAAAGCGTATTTCCCCGATAGGTTTGCTTTTCAATTATGGCGGGAATCTCCGCATCAACGGGCACAATTGACTGGATCGAGCCATCCGGCGAGTGATATTCGACTTGATACAAACTAGGAATATAGATTCCTGGTACTTGCGCCAAACGCCTCAGTTGAGTTTGTCGGGTAGCGTTTCTAACTTCTTTATACGCATCAATAAAATTGCTGAGCAGATTTTCGCCATCTCCCAGCAAAATGACATCAAAAAAGTCAGCAAAAGGTTCTGGATTGGCAGTTAATACGGGTCCTCCTCCAAATACGAGGGGATGATTGTCATCACGCGCAGATGCTCGATTCGGAATCTCTAGCAATTCCAGTAGATTGAGGATATTGACATAATCTAATTCCCAAGAAAGGGAAAATCCGACTAATTCGGGCGATCGCAGCAGCGGCTCATGAGTATCTGTAAATAGGCGGCTGACTTCAAGATCGGAGCGCATTGCCAAAGACGCCCACACCACCTGATAGCCGAGGCTAGTGATGCCAACGCTGTACTCATTCGGGAAGGCAAATATAGTCCGGATGGCGTCGGTGTCAGGCGTCGCGGGTGTAAATAAAAGACGTTCTGCGGCAAAAACTCCAGACATCACAGGCAAATAAAACCTTAAAATATTATCTTATTCATATTTAATTTTAAGCGATAAAATTATCAGATTAAAAATTAAGGTTAACAAGTTGGCAGCAATAACCGGAAAAGACTGAATGTAAAAACCGTACACCAACCACAAAAAAACTCCCGAACAGAAAATAATCAACATTTCTAGAGAAACATCTTTGGCTGATTTTGTTTGCCATACTTTAAACAATTGAGGCAAAAAAGCTACAGTGGTCAAAGTTGCCGCCAAAAATCCCAAACCCGTCACAAAATCCATGCTACTGCCAATTGATTTGCAAAAAAAATTATAGATAAGATTTAACTATAGCAGTCCTATATGATTCGTGAATGCGAGAACCCCGACTTCTTTAAGAAGTCGGGGTTCTGAAGTGATTTGTAATCTCTCTTCTTTCTCTTTCTTCGCGTCCTATAGCGCTAACGCGCATCCGCGCCGCTTCGCGAACGCTAAGGCGTCTAAGCGCTAACGCGCAGGCTCCGCCAACGCAGTTCGTTAATAGAGATTGTGTTCAATGAATCTCAAATCCGGAATTGACCAGAAAACAATAAGCCTGCGGACGCAGGCTTATTCTGTATAGACGCAGACTAAAGTCTGATGGAAGCAGTGCATCCATCTAAAATACAACTTGGCATCCCTGCATTGAGGGAGCAACCGCACAGATGACTGCATTCGCGATAAAACCCAGACCTAAAGAAAAACCACTAACCAAGAGGATTGTTAAAGCTAATAATCCAAAAGGGCTACTTTCTAAAGGTTTTAATGACGGGAAAAATTCACTGAATACATGAAACCCATCTAGAGGAGGAATAGGCAGCATATTAAAGAGAAACAAGCTCAAATTGATAGACGCACCCAGGTAGAGAAATTCAGAACTCAGAATTTTTGTCGAGAACAAACTGAAATCCAATTTTAGAATTAAAAGAAACAGAATGCCCAAGCCTAGATTTAATAAAGGGCCAGCGATAGAAACCAAAATATTGCTAATTTTCTTATGGCGAAAGCGTGCGGGATTGATAGGCATTTGTCCCCACGCCATACCAGCAATGCAAAGAAAAATAATTGACTCCCATCCCATGTGAATCACTGGATTCAAGGTCATGTGTCCGCTTTTTTTGGGGGTGTCATCACCTTGGCTTAAAGCAGCTATACCATGAGCGAGTTCGTGTAGCGTCACTGAAGCCACAACAAGGATGATAATTACAGCAGATTGCAAGTTCATGAAGTACAGTAGCAGCAGTTTGTGAACCAGTTGCGTAGGTGTTTTGGATTGACTAAATCAAGTGCAGTAGCAAGCAAAGTATCAACCATTTT
>NZ_JAMPKG010000015.1:0-145058 GCF_039962015.1 Trichocoleus sp. AS-A1
TGCCTGGAGCAGACCCAGCAACGCTACGGAAGTCGAATTAGCATTTTGGGTCTTTGGCAACCGGATGAACGCTTCGAGTATGCGCTAGTGCAAGGAGGATTTAAGAGTGCAAGTTACATCAGTGTGATGGATGGGATTGCAGCCAGAGCGGCCCAAACACTCGAACAAACGGGACGGCTTACCGTTATCGTTCAAGACAATGGACCGATTCACACCAGTAAAGTGGTTCGTCAGCAGTGGGCACGCTGGCAAGCGCAAGGATTATTCATTTTCTTTTTGCCTGCTTATTGCTCCCAGATGAACCCCATCGAAGGACAGTGGCATCAACTCAAAACCCATGAAATTTCAGGACGAATGTTCGACAATGAATATGATTTAGCCCTTGCTGTAATGGACGGCATGGAATCACGGAGTGAACAAGGGGGATATACGTTAGAGCGTTTTAGGTTTAAATCATCCTAGCTACTTACAGCTTCAAAGCAAAATTGAATCTATTACACAATCAACAATTTTTTTGTAGATATAGTGAAAAAATCACCTATTTTATGGCTTATGTAGTAACCACGGCGGATTAATATAACAGGAATTTTACACTTGTTCTAGATAGCGATAGCTTTTATATATATTTTTTTTGAGTTACGATAGTGTGCTATTTAACACATGAATCGTAAGAATTTACAGGTAGAGACAGAGCAAATGTACTTTCTTTGCTTGCCTGCCTAAAATTTTTTAACTAAATTTTTTCTAATTTGCTCTAGTCAGTTGCGAGGTTCCGAGGTTAAGATTGACGCTAATAATCACACACTTTTATAAGCCTATACAGTATAAACACTTATGAATTATCCAGACAATAAAGATAACGAACTTCAACGCAGGGAACGAGAGCTTCAGGAGCGCAAAAGAGCTAATCGACTCCGAGAGATAGAGGCAGAAATTAATCAACCGCCGCTGCATCAAACTACTAAGCATCAAGACTCTCAGCGTTCACCCCAGCCGTGGTACAAGAAACTGGCGAACCTTGGAAAGTTTGTAGCCATCGTTGTTACCATCGTTGTCAGCATTCAGCTAGCAGGAACCCTTTCTTATGTGATTATAGTTGGGGCAGTGGTTTGGGTTGCTTATAAACTCTTTTTTGAGAGCGATCACTCCAAAAAATAAGGCAGAATTTTCACTTCGTCTGTGCTATCGAATCTGAACAATTTAGACCAAGGTCTCAAGTTCTTAGGGTAAAGGTATCCGTTGCACGATTACGGATTATGGTCAGTCAGCTCAAAACCCGATCAAAATAGTAAGCGGTTGACCATCTTGATGCACCTGGCGTAGATCCTACACCCTATCTGGTGTCTGTGCGTCAGTCTTGAGTTTGTAAAAGACTTGCAGTTATGGCGTTTGGAGCAGAGCAGCCGGAAAATAGTAATTACCCATTACCTACCTGCCCTAATTTGTAAAACTACCGGCAAAAAAATAAAGGACGAAGGATAAAATCTTATCCTTCGTCCTTTATTCTTCATGCTTCACTCAGGGGCGTTTTGCGGTTGTCGGGGTTCGTTGTCATTTTGGGCAATTGTTTCCTGAATTCTGGGAGTTAACAGGAACTTTTTCGTTTCTGTGAGTAAGCGATCGCCCCAAAGATTTTCTTGGAGAAATTTTACATCGGCGTAGCGACTGTCTAACCGAATCGCAGCCTCTCCCAAAGACAAACCCTGTTCGCGATCGCCCTTCGCATACAGCGCCACCGCCATCGCCAACCGGGGTTCTGCCGCCTCCTTATCGAGAGAGCTAGCGGAACGCCACTCACTAAGCGCCCCATCTATATCGCCCATTTCGTACTTAACTAGCCCAATATTATTAATGGCAGGCCAGAATTTCTTCTCCTTAGCAACCGCCTTTTGGTACTGAGCGATCGCATCTGGAAACCGTTTCAGTTTGTAGTAAGCATTGCCTAAATCAAACAAAGCTTCCGGGACATCGGGTTTGATCTTTAACCCAGCTTGCAAAACACTAACAGCTTCCTGATACTTTTCCTGCTGAAAGTGCCCGCTTCCCAGAGCAAATAGAATCCCCGGTTCGTTGGGTTGAAGGGTTCTCGCCCGTTGCAAGGCATCAATGGCATTATTTACCTCCTGCGCTTGCAAAAACAAACTCCCCAGTAAAAACCAGGTTTGATAACTGGTGGGAGCCAGCTGAGTCGCCAGTCGCGCTCTGGGCAATGCTAGATCGTATTGTTGGAATCGCGCTAGCTGAGCCGCATCTTGTGCCAGGTTCAAGCCCTGCTGCTCTAGCTCTTTTGACTCCATTTGTAGCGTATAGGGCACAAGCGCTTGCCCAGAGGCGGGGAGAGCAACGCTCCCTAAACCAAGGAAAACAAGAAGCGGGAATATCGAGAAACGTTTAGGCACGGTGCAGCCTCAAAGAAATAATGCGAAGAGAAGAAATGTTCAGCAACCTTACCAATAATTTAACTGACCGTAGCAGAAATCGAGAGCAAAGCTACACGTCAATTTGGGGATCGCTATAACGGATTGACGGGAAACACTAAACAAGGTTCGATCCGTCAGGAAGTTCAAACTCGCTAAAATAGGGAAACAATAAGCAACTTGCTGTAGATAAATGCAGTTGAGTGTGACTCCTTGGTGCTAAAGCTGAATCCCATCGTCATTAAAAATACCCTCATTGAGCAGTCTGTTCATTCGTACTACCGGACTTAAAAACTACGCGAATGCAACTTCCACTAATAAGCAAAGTCAAGAACCCTTCTCGGTGGGTCATTGGGCTGATAGCGTCTAGCATCTTGGTAGTTGGCTCTACCACTTATTTCATCATGGGTCGGGCAACGCCCAAACTAGACATTGAGAGCCTGACCGTACCTGTTAAATCGCAAACCTTGAAAGTACGGATTATCGCTAGCGGTACCGTCGTGCCCGTTCAAAGCGTCAATCTCAGCCCTCCAACATCTGGGCGTTTGGCAAAGTTATACGTCGAGCAGGGAGATAGAGTCCAGCAAGGGCAAAAAATCGCCCAAATGGAGAATTCCCAGCTTCAGGCTCAATTCTTTCAAGCCAAAGCCAATCTGGAGCAAGCTCAAGCCAAACTGCAACAAGCTCAAGCTGGGAGCCGTCCTGAAGAAATCAATCAGGCAAAAGCCCGTCTAGAGCAAGCGAAAGCTCGTTTAGCCGCGGCGCGGGTGGGTCGTCCCGAAGAAATTTCCCAATTCAAAGCTCGTCTGGAGCAAGCCGAAGCGAATCTAGCATCGGTACAAATTGGTCGTCCTGAAGAAATTGCCCAGACTGAAGCTCAAATCTCTGCCGCCGAAGCGCGGGTAGAATTGGCACAAAAACGAGCCAATCGCAATCAACAGCTCGCTTCTCAAGGAGCCATTTCTAAAGACCAGTTGGATGAGGTGCTGACAGAGTACCGCAATGCCAGCGCCAACCTGAGAGAAGCCCAACGACGGTTGGAGCAACTCAAAAACCGCACTAGCCAAGAAATCCAGCAGCGTCAAGCGGCAGTAGCAGAAGCGCGATCTGCCTTACAGCAAAGCCAAAAGGGTGGTCGCAGCGAGGAAATTTCTCAGCGAGAAGCGGATGTCGCAGAAGCTCAGGCGGCTCTACGACAGTTAGAAAATGGGACGCGCCGAGAGGAGATTGCTGGGTTAAAAGCAGCCGCTGACGCCGCCAGAGCTTCGATGCAGGCGGTGCAAGTCCAGCTCTCCGACACGGTAATCATCGCTCCCTTTTCGGGGATTGTGACGCAGAAATACGCCACAGAAGGCGCTTTCGTCACTCCCACAACTTCTGCTTCGACTACGGCTTCCGCCACTTCAACTTCGATTGTTGCCATTGCCAGAGATTTAGAAATTCTGGCGAAAGTCCCAGAGGTTGATGTTGGGCAAATTACCCAAGGACAGCCGGTTGAGATTGTGGCAGATGCCTATCCCGACCAAGTGTTTAAAGGCAAGGTCAAGCTGATTGCGCCGGAAGCGGTGGTCGAGCAAAATGTCACGTCTTTTCAGGTGCGGGTCGCTCTGGAAACGGGTAAGGAACAACTGCGGTCGGGAATGAATGTTGACCTGACTTTTTTGGGGAAACCTGCGACTAATGCCTTGGTCGTTCCCACCGTGGCAATTGTCACCGAGAAAGGAAAGACGGGTGTGTTAGTCCCTAATGAAGAGAACAAACCCCAGTTTAAAGCGGTGACGATTGGCCCATCGATTGAAAACCAAACGCAGATTTTAGATGGTATCAACGAAGGCGATCGCGTATTCATCGATTTGCCCCAAGACCGCAAACCCAAGCCAGAGGAATAAGGAGAGTTGGTAATGGGTAATAGCTAATTAGTCATTAGTCAGGTTTCTGATTACCCCTTCTCGATTACCAATTACCGATTACCGAATATGGATATTGTAGAAAGCGTCAAAATGGCTGCCACGACGCTGGTAGCAAACAAACTGCGTAGCAGTCTCACCATGCTGGGCATTATGATTGGCAATGCCTCGGTGATTGCGATGGTGGGAATTGGACAAGGAGCGCAAAGGCTAGCCGCCGAACAGTTTGAGTCGTTGGGACCAAACGTGCTGTTTGTGGTTCCTGGTTCCCAGAAAACTCGGAATACGACCTTTGAGGTGCCGAAAACGCTAGTTCTTGAAGATGCCAGAGCGATCGCGTCTCAGGTGCCTTCCATCCAAGATGTTGCTCCCCAGATCAATTCCAGACAATTAGTTACCTACCGCAGCAAAAACACCACTACCTTGGTTCTCGGGACAACGCCAGAGTATCTCTCAGCGAGAAGTTTTGATGTGGATCGAGGACGATTTATTACCGATCTTGATATTAAGCGGAGTAATCAAATTGTCATCCTGGGGTCAGAATTAGCAGATAAATTATTTGACAATCAAGATCCAATCGGGCAACAACTGCGGATTAAAAACATCAGCTTTCAAATTGTTGGCGTGATGAAACCCAAAGGTTCGGCGCTGGGAGATAATCCGGATGAAGCAGCTTATTTACCTATCACCACCCTAGCGAATCGGATCGTGGGAAATACGTCTCCCTATGGTCTTGAAGTGACAGCTATCTCTATTTCTGCCAAAGATGAAAATAGCATTGGAGCCGCTCAATTTCAGGTAGCCAATCTGCTGCGGTTGCGGCACAAAATCAACGGTGAAGATGACTTTACCGTTCGCAGTCAAAAAGACCTTTTGGGCATTGTAAACACGATTACTAGCGGCTTGACCTTCATGTTAGCTGCGATCGCGGCAATTTCCCTGTTTGTCGGAGGCATTGGCGTCATGAACATTATGCTCGTCTCCGTCACCGAACGCACCCAAGAAATCGGGCTTCGCAAGGCGATTGGCGCACGGGAGCAAGATATCCTGATTCAATTCATCATCGAAGCAGTAATTCTCTCAGCGGCGGGTGGCTTATTAGGGACTCTGATTGGCGTTGGCGGGATCTCGCTCGTCAGCGCTTTCACCCCTCTGAAAGCTGGCATTTCACCCGTGGCAATTGTTATTGCTGTCAGTGTCTCCGGCGGGATTGGGCTATTCTTTGGCGTCGTCCCGGCACGACGAGCCGCTAAACTTGACCCAATTGTGGCTTTGCGGAGTGCTTAAAATGCACGAACAATGTTCATGGTTCATCGTTCATAACTAAGGGCGTTTGAACAGTTAGCAATTCTTCAATCCTTCAATGAGCAATCAACAACTCACTCCTGAGTCCTCAGCCCTTAATCCTTCAAAAAAACCTGTCGTCATTCGTATAGAGGATGTCACCAAGGTTTACGGCGTCGGCGATACAGAAGTTCGCGCCCTTGCTGGTGTGAGCTTAATTGTAGAGGAGGGCGAATATTGCGCGATTATGGGGGCGTCTGGATCGGGCAAATCCACTGCGATGAATATTATCGGTTGTCTCGACCGACCCACCGACGGACGATATTACTTAGATAACGTGGATGTATCGTCTCTAGAAGACGCTGACTTAGCGGGAATTCGCAATCGTAAAATTGGTTTTGTGTTTCAACAATTCCATCTTTTGCCACAACTAACAGCGTTAGAAAATGTCATGCTACCGATGGTTTATGCGGGTATTCCGAGTGCTGAAAGACGCCAACGTGCAACAGTTGCTCTAACTCGCGTTGGTTTAGAGCATCGGCTGAATAACAGACCGAATCAACTGTCTGGGGGACAACAGCAGCGGGTCGCGATCGCGCGTGCGATTGTCAACAAACCCGTCTTGCTGCTTGCTGATGAACCCACTGGCGCACTGGATTCCAAAACGACCGAAGAAGTGATGGACATCTTCACAGAACTGAATACCAGCGGCATCACTGTGGTCATGGTTACGCACGAACCCGAAGTTGCCCGTCTCACCAAACGCATCGTCTGGTTCCGCGATGGACAAGTGCTGCATTCCCATCTGACCCCAGGCGATATTGGAAAAGTCGCCGTTTCTTAATTGCAAAAAAGAGCGTTCAATCCCAAGAACGCTCTTCTTTTATGGCATTTCGGATTAAATCATGGGACGCACGGCTATACGCCCCTGCGATCGCATAAGGAAATAATTTACAGGCTGGCAGTCTTACCAGTTTCAGCTTGAGAGGGAATTGGCTTCACGTCTGTATAGCCCATGTTGCTAACGATTGTCCGGAACATAGAAATTTGTCCCTCAAAGTCAAGACCTTCAATTTGACCCATTAGGTCGTTAACGGGGTTATTTGCTTGGTAGTCCGAGGGCACATCTACGACCGTATCACCCATACCCTGCGCCCAAGCATACCAAACCATTAACTGATTATTCTCTTTCAAAGCCCCATAAGCATGGGAATATTCTGTGTTTTCGCGATTGACAATTTCTCGCATAATTGCCAACTGGCGATCGTCATCCAAATCAAAAAATTCTCCTAACAGCTTCGGAGCCAGTTCTGGATCGGTTGCAGTTGGGGCAGCAGGAGTAATTGAGTCTCCCATCTTTTCATAAACGTAATAAAACCATGCTAGTTTGTCATCCGTGTTCAACGCTTCAAAAGCCTCAACCACTTTTTGAGTTTCACTGGAAAGAGCTTGAGATTTTTGGTTTGTAGTCATAAATTTTATCCAACAGTGAGGTTAATATTTCCAAGAGTTGCAAACTTGGCGGGTTAAAATCGCCCTCCAAGAGAGAGAGTTTGACTCACTCGATTTTGCAGATTGAGAGTTGGGTAAGGATCTATCTCAAGAGGGTCAAAGGAACGGGGATCGCTCCCTTAAAATCTAAATTGCAGATAAAAAAGTCTAAATAAATAGGAGTTACTTATGACTGAAGAAGTGAAACCCGATCCGAAACAAGCGACAACTCAAGATGCCCAGCTAGCTGCCGAACGCATGGCTGCGGGTGAAGAAGCAACGCAAAGTGTCGATTTCGACGCTGACTACGCAGCATCAAAAGAGCTTAGCGTCAGTGAAGTTGACCAGAGTGGTGCTGGTGCCCAAGCTGCTGAAGCGGCAACAGGTGCTGCCCGGAAAATGCCCCAGCCAACAGAGATGAAATCCTCACCAGAGGCTCATAGCAATCCGGACGACTTCCGGGAAATGGCGAAGGATGTCAATCCTAGAGCTTAAAAAAAAACAGCCAATAAAAGCGATAAATCGTGGAAAAAGCAATAGAACTGGGTAAACCAGGGAAGTAAAGCCGTATTCACTTAAAAAAAATCAGGATAGCGATCGCGTAGACAATGCCGCAATGATTCGGCTCTAGGCTAGTTTAGGGTCACTGCGACGTATCCCAATCGCTAAAAATGCAAAAATATGGCTCAACCAAGCGTTGGTTGAGCTTTAGTTATTTTGGTACCAATGTCAGGAATTGTTAGGGGTTCGGTAGGTTCAGCCCCTAGCAGTTTGAACAGAATTACAAAGAATGCAGGATAATGGGCAAAGCTTTCACATTTTGTTACCTTTAAATCCCAATCTTTCAGCAAGCATTCGATCGGCAACCATGCGAACCCATTACTGCGGCGAACCTAGAAGCGAACATATTGGACAAACTGTCACCTTGTGTGGATGGGTAGACCGTCGCCGCGACCACGGGGGGGTGATATTTTTAGATTTGCGCGATCGCACCGGCATCGTTCAAATTATCAGCGACCCAGTGCGGACGCCTGACTCTTACGCAGAGGCGGCAAATCAGCGCAACGAATACGTCCTCAGAGTTACGGGTCGAGTCAGCAAACGTCCCGAAGACTCGCTCAATCCTCGCCTCCCGACTGGCGAAATTGAAATTTACGCAGACAAAATTGAACTGCTCAATCAGGTATACAAGCAGCTGCCCTTCCAAGTAGGGGCGGGAGACACAGAATCCCTGCGCGAAGACTTGCGCTTGAAGTATCGCTATTTAGACTTAAGACGCGATCGCATGACTCGCAACCTCCAGTTGCGTCACCAAGTCGTCAAAGCCATCCGTCGCTACCTAGAAGACATCGAAAACTTCATCGAAATCGAAACGCCGATTCTCACCAAATCGACTCCCGAAGGCGCACGGGATTACCTCGTCCCCAGCCGCGTCAATCCCAGCGAGTGGTATGCGCTTCCTCAGTCGCCGCAGCTATTTAAGCAAATGCTGATGGTATCCGGCTATGACCGTTATTACCAGATTGCTCGTTGCTTCCGAGATGAAGATTTACGCGCAGACAGACAGCCAGAATTTACTCAGTTAGACATGGAGATGAGCTTCATGTCTCAAGAAGAGATTCTCCAGCTCAACGAAAGTTTAGTTTGCCATATCTTCAAAACGGTCAAAGGCATCGACTTACCCCGCCCCTTCCCGCGCCTGACTTATGCAGACGCGATGGATCGCTACGGGTGCGATAAACCAGACACCCGCTTTGGCTTAGAACTTGTCAACGTTTCCGATTTGCTGAAAGATTCTGGGTTTAAGGTATTTTCCGGCGCTGTCGCCTCTGGCGGTATCGTCAAAGTATTGCCCGTTCCTGGCGGAAACGACGCCTTCTCCAACGTGCGGATTAAACCAGGCGGTGACCTATTTAAAGAAGCTAGCGAAGCCGGTGCTAAGGGTCTTGCCTATATTCGCGTGCGAGATGACGGCGAATTCGACACCATTGGCGCGATTAAAGACAACCTCACCGAAGCGCAAAAGCAAGAATTACTAAGTCGCACAGGTGCAAAACCCGGTCATCTTTTGCTATTTGGTGCGGGCGATACGAATACGGTTAATAAAACCCTCGATAGATTGCGCCAGGTGATTGGTCGCGAATTGGGACTCATCGCTCCTGACAAAAATAACCTGCTTTGGGTGACAGACTTCCCCATGTTTGAGTGGAATGCGGATGAGAAGCGCCTAGAAGCGCTGCATCATCCCTTTACTGCTCCCCATCCCGATGATTTGCACGACCTGAAGACGGCACGGGCGCAAGCTTATGACCTGATTCTCAATGGCGTGGAAGTTGGCGGTGGAAGTCGGCGGATTTACCAGCGCGAGGTTCAAGAGCAGGTGTTTGAAGCCATTGGCTTAGGGAAAGAGGAAGCTTATGGCAAGTTTGGATTTCTCCTAGAGGCATTTGAATATGGCACGCCTCCACACGGGGGGATTGCCTACGGTTTAGACCGCTTGGTGATGCTCTTAGCAGGAGAAGAATCGATTCGGGATGTGATTGCTTTCCCGAAGACGCAGCAGGCTCGTTGTTTATTAACCGATGCGCCCTCTGGTGTCGATGGGAAGCAGTTGAAGGAATTGCACGTCGCTTCGACATACAAGCCGAAATCCAACGAAAAAGAAAAGCAGTAACTCGCGCGATCGCAATCAAGATTTAGAGGCGCACAATGAATTGTGCGCCTTTAAAATTTTGGGAAAGGGAAACAGAGGCGTGAGGAAAAGATAGCGATCGCTCCGCTCTCTTCCCAATCTCCCAAAAAACTATTAAGCTGCAAAATCAAAGATGATGAAATCATCTAAGCATTCTAATATCGCAGACTTCACTCGTTCGTGTTCGGGATGCGGCAGATAGAAATCGCGGGCATCCGCGCTCTCAAATGTCATCAAAAATCCGTGGTTATAGCCCTGGTTCAGCCCCTCGTGACTAGAATAGGCTCCCCCAGCATAGTAGGTAATACCTGGAATTAATAGCTGAAGTTCACCCAGTTGGTTTAACAAATCTGCAATCTTTTCCTGCGTTATTTCTGGTTTAAATTTGAGCAGAACCATGTGTTGAATCTGAGGCATTTGCTTAGGTTACTGATAGCAGAGTCTCTAAAAGCTTAGCTGGGAACAGAAAGAACATACAGCCAGACGCGATCGCTCTCAATAAAATTCTGTCACAAGCGCTCGCCCCTTAACCCTGCTTCTTTGGGTGCTTGCTGTCTTCAACAAATTCACTCGCAAGACCAAATGGTTCTCAATTATTCTGCTGCTTGTGAGCTGCTTGCTGCACTTGCTCTATGGTTGAAAGTCGCGGCTGTACAGACAAAGGCTACAACCTAACGTCATCCGCTTCGTGCCTGTGAAGAATAAATTGCACGGTATACATCTATAGGGGCGTACAGCCGTGCGCCCCTACAATAATTGCAAGTAGATAGCCAAAAAGCACAAACAAGGAGAAATATTCATGCGATCGCGCTTGAGATGGCTGTTGTCAGTTATCAGCGTCCTCAGTGGTTGCGCCTACATCAGCAGCGCAACTCCTTCTGTACAAGCCGCTCAAACCATCGTGGTTCGGAAAGGCTCCTCTACTGAATCCATCAATATCGCGGATCTCCGCCAGCTTGCGGAAACGGGAACCACCCCATCGTCTTTGAGAAGTTTTGCAAGAAACCTGTCTTCGCAACAACGAAGCCAAATTCTGTCAGCGCTGAGGGCAAAATTTGATATTGATGTTGTGCAAGTGAGTCGGTTACTCGATACTCAAATTGGTAGCGCGATCGCATCTTCTTTGGCTAGTACAACATCGCGTCAGGATAATGTCGGAGTGCTAGATGTGCGATCGGGACTCGTATTAGGGGCTAGGGCACCAGAAGGACTGTCTTTACTCAGCTTTATCGAAGCTTATCCCCGTCAAACGCTTGATATAGACTTAAGTCGGGCGTTTAAAGTTGTCGAAAATTTTAACAGCGCTTTTTGGCAAACTCAGTGGTTTATGGCAGAGATTGCCCCCCAACTGACTGTCAAGCGCCCCCAACTTAATTTACCTTTCGATCCGACGCTACCGGGAACTGCAACCATGCAGGTGCTGAACTTGAAACTCAATGATACCCAGCGCCGCCGGGAAATTCCCCTTGATGTTTACTGGTCGGAAGCGGCTTCTCCTGCCAAGCCGATGATTGTTCTATCGCATGGCTTAGGTTCGGTTCGCACTGATATGCGCTACCTGGCAGAGCATTTGGCATCCTATGGCTATGTAGTGGCAGCCTTAGAACATCCTGGGAGTAACGAAAGTCATGTGAAGCAGGTAGTTAGAGGCAAAGCTCCCTTATTGGATGCTCAGGAGTTTTTGAATCGTCCCAAGGATATCAGTTTTGTTATCGACGAACTAGAAAAGCTGAATCAAGCCGGGGAACTTCAGGGGAAACTGGCACCCGATCGCGTCATGGTAATCGGGTATTCTCTGGGGGGTAGTACAGCTTTATCGGTTGCGGGTGCCGAGTTGCAATTAGCGTCTTTAAAAGAGCGCTGTAAAGGGAATGTAATTTCCTTCAATCTTGGGGAAGCTTCCCAGTGTTTTGCGAGCGGACTTCCAGAAGACCGCTATCAACTGCGAGATCCCAGAGTCAAAGCAGCGATCGCGTTTAATCCCACCACGTCTTTGCTTTTTGGCGAAACGGGTTTAAGCGCCGTGCAAGTCCCCACTTTAATTGAAGCCGCTTCCGCCGATAAGACGACTCCGGCTTTAACCGAACAAATTATTGGATTTTCTAAAATACCCGCCCCAAAATGGCTGGTGGGTGTGGTGGGAAGCACCCATTTAAGTGTGAAAGATCCTAGCACTACCCAAGATCAAGCGAGACAGCCGAATACACTGTACACGGGCGGGGAAATCGTTGGCGAACAGGCGGTTGCCATCCGCAGCTACATGAAAGCGATCGCGCTGGCAATGGCAGCACAACTCACCGATGATGCTGCCAAGTACGCGATTTTCCTCACCCCAGAATATGCTCAGTTGGCATCAACCGATGCTTTCCCGATTCGCCTCGTCACGGAGATTCCGCCCCAAGCGCAAGCTGTGGTTGACGATTTTCTTCAGAATCAATCCAAGAGATAATTTCGCGCCAAGACGCCAAGATGCTAAGAATAACTTCTTTGCGCCTTGGCTCGAAATAAAATCACCGATTACCCACTACTGCAACTTGATGTACTTCTCCACATCTTCAATCTGGGGATCTGGAAACTGAGTTAGCACTTGCCATAAAACCGTGTAACTGCCATCAGCACGGCGGCTGACGGGACGGAAGGCGACCAGGACATCGCTACTGGGCAATTCTAAAATTTGGTCAAGATAGCGGCGTTGTTCCCTGGAAACGGTACCTCCCGTCTGAACCACTTCCGGCACCTGGAATTGGACTAATCGCATTAAGTAGGTGTGGTTCAGCATCGCTGGTGCATTTGGAGAGAGGCGGTCGATCGAGGATGCGATCGCTCTCGTCTGTTGCACGGGTTCGCTGAAAGCCACCTGACCCAGCTTTCCCGTGATAAACCGCTGTCGATCTACCTGAATCGATGCCAATTGATTCGGCGGACGATAATTCAGGAAAAACTGGCGTGTTTGCGGCGATAAGGCGCGGACTTTCTTCAAGGTGGGATCGAGGTTTTCTAAGGGGACTTCTCCCAAATCCACCATAAAGCCATAATCTAGCCCTTGCTGGGCAATCTCAAAGTTGCCCCCTTCCATCCGAACCGCAAAGCGCGGAGTAAATTCTTCCCCAGGACCAATTCGCACCGATGAGGGAGTAGATTCCTCATCGCTACCGCCGCCAACTCCCCGCAGCAAGGCTGGAAATGGGAAACGCTCTGCTACGCTGGGCGAGAGGCGATTTCCTAGCGGATTCAGTTGTTGACGGTAAGCCTCAGAGGGTAAAACGCGGGCAATGCCGGTGTTGGGTTGAGAAAGAAATTCGCTATACAGGCTTGGCTCTTGCCGATATAGGGCGTAAGAGTTGCGTTCGTTTAATTGGTACGTTTCCGCGATATCAGTAAAACGGGCGGAGGGGGGAAATGCTGCCACAGCTTGCCCCAAGAACTTTTTGGCAGTTTGTAGGGTTGTCACGGTTTGCTGGGAGGGCGCGATCGCTGGCTGAATTGGCGGCTGATAGCCAGAAATCGGTGTCTTTGCCGCTACACCAACGACTGGCGGTTCCGGAGCGGGAAATCTGGGCACTGGAACCGCCAAACGCTGAGGAGGTACGGTCAAAATCGACGGTTGACCAATTGCCAAAGGATTTCCTCTGGTAGGAGCGAGAATGGACTGTCGCCGTTCTAGCACCGGACGCAGGGGCAATAATTGCTGCGTCGAAGCATAGAGAGCGCAGTACACCTGCGCCTGCTCTAAGGTTAAATTAGAGCCTGCCGGGGTAACGCCGTTCGTGCGGGTACACAGCAAAGCAGGATTGGGATATTGGCTCTTGAGAAAGCGGTCTACTTCTCCCTGGTGGAGGAGGATTTGCCCCTCCGCCGCAAAAGCCGGGTAGGGTTCGGGAGACCCACTCGCTCTTTCGATTCGATTAATTAAATTGATTTGAGTTTGTACCAATCGCTGAGCTTGGGGCCAGAAACTTTGATCCGAAGCTGAACTCGAAGGGATTTGGCGGCTTACACCCAGCCTTTGGGACTCTGCCTGCGCGATCGCCTGTCCGGACACCAAGCTTAGTAGGGAAGACACAAAAATTAATAATAAGTACCGCATCTGAAACTCCTCAATCTGACAACTTGATAAAACAACCCAGTAGACCTTATTTATACTTCCCTGTTTTGACCCAAAAATTAAAGTCCTCTGTTTTTAATAAAATCATTGAATAGGAGAAAAATTTTTTTGTCTATCACTTCTTGCGCTTCCTATTTAACAGTCTACAGAACTCTAACTATTTGTTTTCTTTTTACTAGCGTTTCCTAATATATGTTTTTTTGTTAAGAAAATAAGCTTTTGTTTCTCAAACTCTTACTGTGCTTGCTAGTTGAAGACCCCTAAAAAGATTGTTAATAAAGAGTAGACGGTCAAAGTGCAACTCCCTCAATTAGTAACGATCTAATTCCTAAGGAAGATGGGGAATTGCAAAAAAACAGAAAATTGGAGATTGAAGTTATATCTGAAGATTGATGGCTTTGGTCAAATAAAAAGCAAGAATTGAACTGTTACTGACAGACTAATGCTGCTGTGTTAGTAACACAATTTGGTTAGGTTCAGTGGCAATCGGAGAAAACACTGATGTTAGGACAACATAAGCGTGCTGTTGGCGTATTTTCAAACTATCGAGACGCCGAAGTAGCACTGACTGAACTAAAAAATTCTGGTTTTTCTATGGACAACGTGTCCGTAGTAGCTCGTGACGCGGACAAAGGAAACGACATTGCTGGTGCCGATGTAAGCGATCGCGTTGGCAATAAAGCCGACGAAGGTGCGAAAGCAGGTGCCGTCACCGGCGGTACTTTGGGCGGTCTAACAGGCTTGCTCGTTGGTCTGGGAGCCTTGGCAATTCCGGGACTTGGCCCTGTCATGCTAGCGGGAGCAGCAGGCACCGCTATTGCTACAACCCTTTCTGGCGGTGCCATTGGTGCAGCCGCAGGAAGTCTTTTAGGTGCATTAATCGGTTTGGGAATTCCTGAAGAAAGAGCCAGACACTATAGCGATCGAGTATCCCGTGGGGATTATTTAGTAATGGTAGACGGCAGCGACGACGATATCCGTCGTGCCGAAGCGATTCTCAGTCATCGGGGAATTCAAGATTGGGGTATCTACGATGCTCCTGCCACCAATACAACCACTACAACGACAACTCGCACATCTGATATTGCCGATCCCAGTGGTACCTATCAAACTCCAGTAGTTGATACAACTCCACGCACGGATACCCCGGTTCAAATTATCGACCGTCGGGAACAGACTCTTTAGGCTGATTTGAGAACGATTGAATGGGGTGGAAGGAAAAATACTTCCACCTCTTATCTGCTCGAAGTGAGGAATTGAAAAATGAACAAGTTTTTAACATTACTGTTTAGTGGCGTCTTGTTAGTGAGTGTTGCTGCTTGCGATAACAACGAGAAAACGTCTGATGGAGCGAATTCTGATTCAAGTCAGACTTCTTCGCCTGCTGCAACCGGAGCCGCCAGTCCAAATGCCAGTGCCCCAGCATCACCCTCGGCTGATGCTTCAGCACAACCCGATCAAGGCGCGAAGAATGATGCATCGAGTGATGTCCGCAAAAGACAGCTAGAATCTGATATTCGGGCACGCGAGCAACGTAATAATGCTGCTGGCGACCCCCTAAAAAGAGCTGATAGCGACTTGGAAAGCGAGGTTCGTAGCAAGTTAGAAGCGAACTTGCCCAGCAGCAAATTAGAAATTGATGCTAAAGACGGAGCTGTAACAGTTGTAGGAACTGTAGAAAAGCCAGATCAAGTGGCAAAAATAGAACCGTTGGCGAAGGAAATCAAGGGGGTTAAGACAGTAGCTGTTCAAGCGAAAGTTGCGCCAGCCCAGAAAAATTAACTTTACTAGGACTTAGGGCCTGGAAACCAGGAAATCAATTTCCTGGCTGAAAGCCTAAGTCAGTTTAAACTGACTAAAAAAACTCAAACCAATCCATTTCATGGCTTTGAGCGATGAAGCCGTAACTTTAGTGGGCTTTAGTTCAGGGCAACTGGATAAGTCCTGTGTAATAACGGTGAAACTGTAATTTGATTTCGCTTGTGGCAAAACCACGAATAGATCCCTAAAGAGTTAGAGAGGAAAGGGTAATGGTGCTTACTCAGCCAAAACGAGCTTTTGGCGTGTTCTCAAGCTTGCAAGATGCAGAAGGCGCAATTCAGGAATTAAAAGCTGCTGGCTTTCCAATGAATCAGGTTTCTGCAATCAACAAAGAGTCTGAGCCAGTATCCCCGCCACCGACTTCTAAAGCGCAAGAAGGAACGACCCTTGGCGCGATCGCGGGTGGTGCAGCCGGAAGCGTCTTGGGTTTGGCGCTGGGACTAGGCACCATTGCCGCCATTCCCGTATTAGGGCCAATTAGCATTATTGGGGTGGCAGCCACGGCTTTAGCGACTACTTTAACCAGTGGTGTGATTGGTGCAACCGCAGGCGGCTTATTAGGTGCCTTGACTGGCTACGGGATTCCTGATGAGCAAGCCGCAATTTACAACGATCGCATTCATCATGGGGACTATTTCTTGATCGTTGAGGGCACAGAAGCAGAGGTGCGTCAAGCTGAAGCAATTCTCAACCGTTGGAACGTCCAAGAATTAAGAATTTACGATGCTGCGGCATCACCACCGCCATCCATCAATGAAATGCCTCTTTAATATTAGAGATTCTTGTCCAGGTAGTAACAGGTGCATCTGACTTTAAAAACCCCTTTTCCTAGGGAAAAGGGGTTTTCGTATTTTGTATCTCTATTGATTACCATAACCTCCCCCGCTCCTCGTTTCCTGCTTCCAGTGGCAAGGTGAGACCAAATAATTGCACAATGGAAGCAGTTTATCAATGTTGCTGCAAGACAAATGCCGACCTTACTGGCTGATGCCAAAAACTTGCTCGCCGACTTAATCGCTCGTTACTCACCTCAAGTCGATTATTTGGCAGTTCGGATAGAAGAAGCCGAAGGAACTGATATCTTTTTGCGCGGCGATAAGGTCGAAACCCTCACTGAAGGCATCTCCATTGGTGGACAAGTCCGGGCTTGTTACCAGGGCGGCTGGGGCTTTGCCAGCTTTAATCAGCTTTCTACCTTAGCAGACCGAATTGAAGAAGCGATCGCTGCCGCTCGGATTATTGGCGATGAAGAAACCCTGTTGGCTCCGATTGAGCCAGTACAGGCGACTTGCCAACTTCCCCTAGAAGGCAGCGATCCGCGAGAGATATCGCTGGAAACCAAGAAGCAATTGTGCGATCGCTACACTGAAATCCTCAAAAGCGCTAGCCCTTCAATCACCACCACCTCTGTGCGCTACAGCGACAGTTCCCAGCGAATTATCCTCGCCACCTCAGACGGAACGCTGATTGAGCAGTCTTGGGTAGATATGGAAATGCGCTTTGCCGCCACTGCGCGGAATGGCGAAACCGTGCAAACTGGACGCGAAACGACTGGCTCCCGCAAAGCCTACGAAGACTTAACAAATTTGGACGATCAGGTTCGGAGTGCTGCTCTCCGTGCCGTGAACGCCCTCTCTCTGCCTCCTGTGAAAGGCAATACCTACACGGTCGTCATCGACCCCATTCTCAGCGGTTTATTTGTCCATGAAGCTTTTGGGCACCTTTCAGAAGCAGACATGGCTTATGAAAACCCGGATATCTTAGAAGTGATGACCCTGGGACGCCGATTTGGACCCAAAGAACTGCAAATCTTTGACGGTGCTGCTCCTCCCGGTCATCGTGGCAGCTACTTATACGATGATGAAGGGACGCCTGCTACCACGACTCAGCTAATTAAGGATGGCATCTTAGTTGGACGCCTCCACTCCCGCGAAACTGCTGGAAAGCTGAGCGAAGCCCCCACTGGCAACGCCCGTTGTCTGAATTACCACTATCCCCCCCTTGTTCGGATGACGAATACTTGGATTGAGCGGGGTACAACGCCCGTGGAGGATTTATTTGCAGGGATCAAAGAAGGTGTCTACGCTCGTAACTGGCTGGGTGGTATGACAAATGGGGAAATGTTTACTTTCTCCGCCGCTGAAGCTTGGATGATCCGCGACGGCAAGATTGCCGAACCCGTTCGGGATGTGACGCTTTCGGGGAATGTTTTCAGCACCTTGGCGGATATTGAAGCAATTGGGGATGATTTCTACTGGGATGAATCCGGCGGCTGCGGTAAGGGAGGTCAGAACGGCTTGCCAGTTGGTTGTGGTGGGCCAAGTCTCCGCATTCGCAATGTCATTGTGGGAGGCGATGCAGAATAGTTAAAAATTAGAAATTTCGTCAGTGTCATGAAGTTTTCACGATTGGAATGACCTAAACCTCGGCATTCTTCCTTTCAAGAGACAGAGAAGAAGTCAAGATATAGGCGATAAAAAACTCATGACACTAACAACTCCCACATTTTTAATTTTTAATTTTTAAGTGCGTATCTACCTGTTTGAGCAAATCTTCAAGCGTAGAAGAATTATCTAAAACTACATCAGCGCGATCGCATTTCTCCTGAATGGGCATTTGGCTAGTAATCCTGGCTTGCGCTTGTTCTAAAGTTAGGCGATCTCGCTTGATTAATCTCTGAAGTTGATGTTGTTCGGAACAGTATACGACCCAAGTTTCCGTACACAGAGCCGTCATCCCCACTTCAAACAGCAAAGGCACCACCAACACTACAGTCGGATGCGAGTTGAGTGCTTGCATTTTTTCAATCATGCGATCGCGCACGTAAGGATGAATCTGTTGCTCTAGCCAACGCCGCTCTTCGGGCGAATTAAAGACAATATTGCCCAGCTTTCGACGGTCAAGTGTTCCATCCGGTAGCAGAATATCGGTTCCGTAACGCTCAACAATTTCGTCAAGAATCGGCGAACCTACTTTTACAGCTTCTCTAGCATATATATCCGCATCCAAAACCGGCAAATTGTAGTGATTGGCAAGATAATTTGAGACAGTCGTTTTGCCAGTACCAATGCCTCCCGTCAGACCAATAACGCGCATCATGAATTCACTTGCAACTGTGCCAAAATTAACTGTCCCGCAGCCCCATTATCTACAGGTTTCGAGAAAAAGTATCCCTGTCCTCGTTCGCATTGCAATGCCTTGAGTTGTGCCAATTGTTGAGCCGTTTCTATCCCCTCCGCCGTCACACTCATTCCTAAATTATGAGCCAACGCCACGATTGCCTTGACAATCTCTGCATCCTTGCCACCCGCTCCCATTCGGTTTACAAAAGAACGGTCAATTTTCAATGTATTAACGGGAAAGCGGTGCAGATAATTCAAGGATGAATAACCCGTACCAAAATCATCAATCGACAATTGAATATTTCGATCTCGCAATTGCCAAAGCAGGATGGCGGCAGCTTCAGCATTTTCCAGCAAGCAGCTTTCAGTAATTTCCAACTTTAAATAGTGTCCATCCAAGCCAGTCTTCCTCAAAATTCGGTCAATCTGCTCAATCAAATTTGGTTGCGAAAACTGCTTACCAGAGAGATTTACGCTAATTGCTAAACCCTGAGTCGTAGAATACAGCTGCTGCCAAACTTTTAGCTGACGGCAAGCTTCGTCCAATACCCAAGTACCCAAGGGAATAATCAGACCCGTATCTTCTGCCACAGGGATAAACTCGCTTGGGGGAACCATGCCACGAGTCGGGTGATTCCAACGCACCAGAGCCTCAAAAGCCTTAATTTTACCCGTCGCCAGCTCGACGATTGGCTGGTAGTAAAGTTGAAATTCCGTAGCGATAATCGCTCGTCGCAGATCCGTTTCTAACTGCAAATGTGCCACGGCAAGGGTATGCATGGCCCGATGGAAGACAACATAGCGACCTTTACCCTCTAACCGGGCATGATACATAGCCGTGTCGGCTGCCCGCAGCAGGTCTTGCGGACGAGGCAAGAGGTTATTGTGAGAGGGTGCAGAGGGACAAAGCGGCATAGGGGCAGATGCTTTCCGAACCGGCTCCCATCCCTCTTGTCCCTTTCCTGCAAAGGCAATCCCAATGCTAGTCGTGGTGAATACTTCGCGCTCATCCAAGTTAAAAGGCGAATTCAGTTCCCCCTGGATCTGCTCGACAACGCGAATCGCATCGCTAACATCGTGAATATCCTCCAGCAGAATTGCAAATTCGTCTGTGCCAATCCGAGCTAGGGTGTCCGTGGGACGGAGACAGGTCATTAGTTTGCGAGCTGTAGCGATGAGCAGTTGGTCGCTTACCAAGTGTCCTAGACTATATTTGACCATCTCGAAGCGATCCAAATCCAGAAACAGAACAGCAAATAAACTATCTTTGTATCGTTGGGAATGCTTGATTTGGCTGGCAAGACGTTCGAGAAATAAGGTCCGATTTGGCAAACCGCAAAGCGAATCGTAGAACGCATGGTGTCGCAGTTGCTCCTCGGCTTGCTTGCGCTCAGTAATGTCGTGGCAGTTGACGACAATCCCCTGCACCGCCGGATCGTTCAGGAGGTTAGTGGTGACTGCCTCGAAGATCCCCCAAGAGCCATTGCGATGCTGCACGCGATACTCACCGAGTCGCTGAGTCACATTGGGATTTTGAATCGAATTTTTCAGCCTTTGCTTAACCAGTAGCACATCCTCTGGATGAATAAATGTCAAAGCATTTTTGCCTATGAGTCCATCGGGTGCGTATCCTAGAATCCGATTGACAGAGGGACTCACATAAGTCACTTGACCGCTGGCGTTAACAATGATGATGATGTCAGTCGCATTTTCGATCAGCGCTCGAAATCGTTGCTCACTCTCTTGTGAAGCGGCGATTAATCTGGTTTTTTCCACCTCAGTCTGCCGCTTTTGGTCGCGCATTTGTTTGGCTTGTAGGGCTTGCGCTACTGCCGATCCTAGCCGCATCAGACGGTCTTTCAGTAGATAATCCGCTGCCCCCTGCTTCATGCACTCCACTACCACTTCTTCGCTCACCGTACCCGTGATAACGATGAATGGAATATCTAAGCCGCGCTCTTGCAAAAGTTGCAGCGCTCTGAGGGCGTCAAACTGAGGCAAGCTATAGTCAGCCAAAATTAGCTCGATACCGGGATGCAGTTGGGCGAGGTAGTCGGCTTCTGTCTCTACACGCTGCCAGTCGGGTTTAAAGCCAGCCAAACGTAGTTCGTGCAAAGTTAATTCAGCATCAGCCAGGGAATCCTCAAGCAGTAAAATCTGGAGCGGAGCGGACATGATGACCTTCTTGTAAGCAAGGGAATTGAGCCGTGGGCGGGGTTACACCACTGTTCGCTTTTAGAGAGCGTGCAGTCTGAATTATGAGGTGTTGAGCGTAAATTTAATTGCGGTTTTTAGAATTTTTAGCCTCAAGAATGCTAGCTGCTAGCGGCTTGGCAGCTGGTTTAACAGCAGCCAGTACAAGCCTAATTGCTGCACTGCTTCGGTAAACTGTTCAAAGTTCACCGGCTTAACGATATAACTATTGACGCCCAACTGGTAACTTTCTACGATGTCGCGTTCTTCGTTTGACGAGGTGAGGATGACGACTGGAATCATGCGGGTTTGGGGGTCAGATTTGAGGCGTTGCAAGACTTCCAAGCCGTCTACTCTGGGGAGTTTGAGGTCGAGGAGAATGACTTTGGGGTAGTTTTCCGGATAGCGATCGCGATAGGCACCTGTCCGGAAAATGTAGTCTAAGGCTTCCGCACCGTCGCGGGCAACTTGTATGCGATCGCCAAGGTTGTGCTTTCGCAAAGCATAAAGTGCTAATTCTAGGTCGTTGGGATTGTCTTCGACCAGCAAACATTCTGCTGTGCGCTCACTCATGAATATTTCCCTCTGCCAGGGTAAAGTAAAATGTTGTGCCTTGGTTAACGCCTGACTCAGCCCAAATCCGTCCGCCGTGGCGATGGATGATGCGCTGCACAATCGCGAGTCCGACTCCGGTTCCTTCGTAATCTTCCGCACGATGCAGCCGTTGGAAGACGCCAAAGAGTTTATGAGCGTATCGCATATCAAAGCCTGCGCCGTTGTCTTTGACGAAATAAACGACAGTGGTTGAAAAGTCATTTGTCTCTAGTTCTGGGTCATTCGTAAATGACTGATGACGATAGCCAATTTCAATCTGGGCGACTTCCCGACCGCGCGTGAATTTTAGAGCGTTTGTCAGCAAGTTGACAACTACTTGCTTAAGTAAAGCAGGATCGCCTTCGCAGGCGGGTAAATTGCCGATATTTATTTCAAATTGGCGATTTTGCTGTTCGTGCCATAAGTCTGCCAGTACTTGACGTACCAAATCAGCGATCGCTACAGCTTGTTTTCTCAGTGGCTGGCGCGAAAGGCGCGAAAATGTCAGCAAGTCATCAATCAGTTGTCCCATTTGCTGAGCATTATCCCGCACCAGTTTCTGGTAACGTTGGGCTTCCGGATCGAGTTGTTCTAGATATTCTTCCAGCAAAATCCGCGAAAATCCGTTGATAGCACGCAAGGGCGATCGCAAGTCATGAGAGATGGAATAACAGAAAGCTTCTAACTCTTGATTTGCAGCTTCCAGTTGCGCGGTTCGTTTGATGACTCGTTGTTCAAGTTCCGCGTTCAACTGTCGAATTGCTTCCTCTGCCTGGACTTTTTCGGTAATGTCGGTGCAGGTGCCGATCCACTCTCGCACGTCGCCGTCTTTTGATAATACTGGAACCCCACGGACATTGAAGTAGCGGTAAATACCATCAGCACGCCGCAGCCGAAACTCTGTGTCATAGAGGCTTTTCGTTTGGATAGCGTTAGACCACTGCTCGGCAATGCGATCGCGATCGTCTGGATGGATGGCATCTAGCCAGTGCCAGCTTAGTATTTCTGCCTCGCTTTGACCCGTATAGGCTCTCCAATCCGGTTGATCCGTCACAACCTCACCTTGGGGGTTGCAAATCCAAACCATTTGGGAGGTCGCGCGTGCCAAAGAACGATATCGTTCCTCACTCTGCCGCAACGCCTCCTCAGCTGCTTTCCGTTCGGTGATGTTGCTGACTAGGGCAATAAATCCTTTGACTTCACCGTGTTCCCCAAAATGTGGCAGGTAAGTAGCATTGACCCAACGCATCCCTCCATATTCATAGGATATAGGGCTTTCGTAGGTTACTTCCTGCCCGGACAATGCTGCCTCGACATACGGCTGAATTGCCTGATAAGCCGAGTCCCCTAAAATTTTTCTAATGGGCTGTCCGATGACTTCCGCCTGAGATTTGCCGAACCATTGTTGGTAAGCCTGATTGCTAAAGCGATAGCACTGTTCCAAATCGACATAGGCAATCAGCACCGGCAAAGCATCTGTAATCAAGCGCAGTTGATCTTCACTCTGTTGCAATGCTGCCTCTGCTTGCTGGCGTTCCAGAGCAATTCCCGCAATTTGGGTCGCAATCTCGGTCAGATATAACTCATCCCGATTCGGTCGCCTCGCGTCGGGATGATACATTACAAAAACGCCTAATACCTTACCGTTACTGGAAAAAATAGGCGTAGACCAACAGCTTTGTAGTTGATGGCTTAATGCCAAATCTCGGAAATCCGCCCAAAGGCGATCGCTCTCAATATCTGAGACAATCACGGGTTTACCGAAATACGCTGCCTTACTACAGCAACCAAAACCAGGACCAATCGCGATACCATCAATCGCCTGAGTGTAGCTTTCGGGAAGGCTAGGAGCGACTCCATGTCGTAACTTGTTCTCTTTTTCGTCAACTAGCAGAATCGAACAAAAGCCCTCACCGGATTGGGTCTCGATAAACCGAGCCAAAACATCCAGAACATCACCCAGTGCTGCGCCGGTGGCAATCATTTCGAGTACCTGTTTTTGCCCTGCGATCAGCGCCTCAGCTTGCTTGCGTAGCGTAGCGTGCCGCAGGCTTTCGCTGATGTCTATCATCGCGCCGATCATCCGCACTGGATTCCCCTTATCGTCATGGACGATAAATCCCCGATCGCTCGCTAAGGCATAAGAGTTATCGGCGCGACGGTAGCGGTATTCATCCGACCAGATTTGTCTTCCACTGTCAATTGCAGCATGAATCCCACTGACAACCCGCTCTCTGTCTTCTGGATGTATATTCTCGTACCACCAACTGGCATCAAAACCTACTTCAGTTTCCGCATAGCCGAAGAGTTTTTGCAAGGATTCGTTCCACTCTACGCGGTTTGTCAGTAAATCCCAGTCCCAGATTGCATCGTTGCTGGCTTTAGCGACGAGGCGGTAACGGGTTTCGCTTTCCCGCAGCGCTTCCAGAGCGCGATTGCGTAGCGTAGCGTGCCGTAGGCTTTCGCTAATATTGGCGAAGATGCCAATGCTGCCGCTCATCTTGCCATTGACATCTTGCAGCAGGGCTGTCCAAAGGCTAACGTCAATCAAGGTGCCGTCTTTCTTTTGGCTGCGGAATTCCCTGCCACCGCTACCACGATCTCCTCCGCCATGTAAGTCAGCCTGAAGCAAGGCATGAAACGCTTCCTGTTGATCCGGGGGGAAAATCGGCAACGGATAGCCGACAACTTCTGCCGATTTCCAGTCAAAAAGACGTTCAGCCTCTGGATTCCACAGGGTGACGTTCCTATTAACATCGAGCGTCACGATCGCTAACGGTGAAGTTTCGATTAGGGTTTGCAGCGTTTGATTTGTGGTTAATAGGGCTTCTTGTGCCTGTTTTTGATCGGTAATGTCCCTCAGGGTGCCGGACGTACCGATAATCGTTCCGTCGGAAGCCAATGTTAATTTGCCGTGTCCTTCCAGCCAACGATAGTCGCCATTTGCACTCAGATATCTCGCCTGATACCGATAAGATTCTTGCTGGCGTTCAATGAGGGAGCGAAATTCTTCCAGGTGTTGTGGGCGATCGCTCGGATGAACAAAATCGATTAAATTCTTACCAATACTTTCTTCGAGGGCGAAGCCGGTAATTTCTTTCCAGGCGGGATTAAGAAATGTCCAATATCCGGCTTCATCAGTCTGGAATAGCACCTGTGGCAGGCTGTTCACCAATGAGCGATATTTTTTTTCTCGTTCTCGCAAAACAGTTTCTGCCGACTGGCGATCGCGCTCAGAACGTTCTAGCGACGCCGCCATCGTGTCAAAAGCACCCGCCAATTCCCTGACTCCGAAACCGTGAGTCACCCCGCTACGAACGCTCAAATCGCCTTCTGAGAGCTGCTGCATTGCCTTCAGGAGCGCCTTCACCCGACACAACATCAACACCTCGCTACCCACCCAAGTGGCAGCGATCGCTAACACGGCGACTAATCCCATGCCTGCTAAGTTGCGGTGCAACTGCCGATCGGCAGCAGTAAAGGCGACGGTTTTGGGGATGCCCACTGACACGTAGAGGTTGCAGCGATCGCCCTGATCTCTACAAGTGCCCTCCAAGGGCGCGATCGCATACAAGCTCGTTACACCATCCACTCCGGAAGCCTCCACCATGCCTGCCCTTTTTTGCGTCAGCATCGTTTTAACCAAAGGTGCTTCCGGTGAGGCTTGCGCGACCCAGGTTTCGGGGTTAGGATAGCGAGCTAAAATTATCCCTTGGCTGTTAATCAAGCGCTCTTGGTTAGCGGTAGCCAGCCTAGTTATTTGTAGCGCCTCTGCCTGAATTTGAGTTGTTTGGTGTCGGCGTTCCTCAAAGTTTGTGTATATCAACGCCAATACCAGAACGACAACCAGCAATACCAAGCCGATGAGGCGCGATCGCAGTGAAAATGCGTATGTTTTTGCTTTTCGCAAACCCGGTTCAACAGAGTTCGGTAATTTTGATTGCGATCGCTTAGGCCAGCCCATTCTTCAACAATTTCCTTTTGTGCAGGAGCAAGGCTATACCCCGGTGAATGGCTGCCGCTTCGCTAAGGGCTTTTTAAAGCTTGGGGTGAGATGAAACATAATATAGCAATCCTATTTTAGTTTTGAGATGCTAGTGTTTCAGCTACCCAATTTTTTTACAAAAGTCGGGTATCTCGCTTCACAAATTATTTAAGACGACAACATATCAACATCAAAGAGCGATTCAAGCAATATTATTTAGAAGTAAAAAAAGGCGATTGAGGTAGAGGGACAGAGAAACAATATTTTTCCAAATCTTGAAATGTACTACTTCCCTATTCAATCCTTAGTTTTGCCTTCTGGTAATCTGTATAGCACTAACCTGCGAATCAAGGGTTCTTTATGATGACGCTGCCGCAATAAGATAACTTTTACTAATAATTTCCAGGCAGCAAAGGAAAATATAGCCGGGAATGCCATTTGAGACGCGATCGCCAATTTTCCTTGCCGAATCGCTAAAAACCCTGCACGCAGTTTGAAATAAGCTTGCCAGTCTTGAAGGTTGGAAATAGTAGATTGGTGTTTTTCGCTAACTAAAGCATAGATTTTTTCCATCACTAGAATATTTTTATCTAGTAACCGATTTTGAATCGGGGGTTTCTTACTAAGAGATTGAGGAAAATCCGTTATCCCGAAAATCTTCCATGCACCTAGCGAAACGACACCATTTACAGCCATTTTAATAGCGCTGAAAAATTCTCCTTGCTTGAAAGCAATCCGGCTACAGCGGAATTTTAGAGAAATGCGTAATTCTTGAAGTTGTGCTGTTTTAAACCGATTCTTTGGAACGATGGAGCCATGAATAGATTCCGAATAAGGAATCGATTTAGACAGCGAACTATTGGCATCAACTTGCTTTTGAGCCAAGAAGACTTGCCGAGGATTCGATAGATTATTAATTACTAAAATCTTCCATGCACTTAGTGAAAAAACTGAGGGAAATGCCATTTTAATAGCACTCAATATTTTTCCTTGCTTGAGAGCTACCAGACTCCAATGTAGTTTAAGATAAGCTTGAATATTTTTAATTGGTGGAGTTTCAGCACGGTGAGTTTCACTCACCAAAGCATAGATTTTTTCCTTCATCAAAATATTAGTATCCATCCTCGTTTTAAGAGGAAACTTTTGATTGTAAGCTCCAGGCCAAATTGTGCGATAAGCAAGGCACTGATTTACAAAAACAGCATCTCCAAACTGGGCAATTTTGATCCAAGAATCAATGTCATCAAAGTTCGCATCTAAGCTAGAATCCCAGCCGCCGGATTTCAGAAAAGCCCAACGAGCGAAGACAACTTGAATCGGAGTACCAAAAGGGATAAGTTCTAGTAGCATCCCAAAATGAAGGTCTTCTTGGGGAATAGAGAAAGCTTTGCCGGGACCAATTTGTCGGGTTCTGTAAAGTTCGACCTCGTTGACATCAACCTGCGCCGCCTGACAAGAGGCAATGACAGCGTTTGGACACAGCGCGATCGCCCGATTCATTTCCTCTAGAAAATTCGGTGCTAAATAGTCATCATCATCAACCGGCTTAATCCACTCGCCTTTAGCAAGCTGCACTCCAGCATTCATCGTCGCCGAGTGACCCAGGTTAATCTGATTGCGGTGATAAACGAGGCGTTCGTCACCTTTGGCACGAAGCGCTGCCACTAAACCGCTTACATAGGCTTGGGTGCCATCTGAGGAGCAGTCATCCGCAACAATGACTTCACAGGGGAATGTTTGGGCAAGAGAAGTGTCAATTGCCCGTTTTAGCAAGGAAAGGCGATTATAAGTCGTAATAACGATGCTGAATTTCATCCCAGCTCCGCTTGGGATACTTCAGCCAAAAGTAGCCTATCTTTGTGCAAAAGAGAAGGTGGAGATTACTAGGTTTGCAAAGCTTTATACTACAACGGTCAGCCAATTTTAGCTTTTAGAGCAGCGATCGCTCCTCCATAACCGCTTTAAAATCCAAAATTGGCTGACTAGATATTTAGTGGCTGGGCGCAAAGCAGTGGGACGTAAAGTTGCCATGCAACCCATAAGGAATATGATGCTTCAAGTGCAATCGCGCCACCGGGCCTCGATCGACGTGTGCGGCATCTAAAATAACGACATCAGAGCGGTGGTGAGAAGAGTCGTAAACTAACGTCAGCACCCAACCCTCATCTTCACGGGTAGCACCCGGACGAGGGACAAAGATCGGTTCGCTAACATAGCCTTGGGGTGCTGCACTCCAGAGTTGGCGACAATCTGATTCTAAATCCACCTTGAGGATAGCTTGGAGAGGCGCATTGCCCTCGGCAGCATGAGCTGCACCCAGATATAGATACTGATAAGGGCGTCCGACTCGTTCGGGATGAACGAAGGGAAACTCGCAGCAACGGCTTTCTAAAAGCCTCCGCCGTACCGTTTTATCTTTATCCTTTAAATTAAACTGGAACCGCCACATTTGTCCGGGGGATAGCGCCTGAAAGTCTACCTCCCGATAGTCTGATTCCGGCTCAACTTCTGGAAAAGACTCATAGCAAATTGAGTCAATACAAATTTCGTCCCCTTGCTCAAAGGCATTGGCATGGTGGAAGACAAAACCCGACTGAGTTTCAAAAATTTGCATTTTTTCCCCTGGTTGGGGGTTGCGGGGAATCACCACAATCCGGGTGAGTTGCTCCGCCTGGAACTTGACACACTCACCAGCACCCCGAAATCCCAGCAGGAAAGGCACTGGGTTGAAGGAAACAGGATTTTGGAAGAAGATGCAGTAATTGGGCGTAATCGCAAAATCGTGGATGAAGGCGAAGCCAGGAACGCTGTGAGAGTTCTGCTGCACAACTTTGCCAGCCGCGTCTAATTCATAGATGATGATGGTGCTGGAAAGACCCGGTTTAATGGCAAAGTTCACCAGGCAAGGGGCACCAGCCTGGCGATCGCATCTAGGGTCAATGCGAGGATGAGCAGCAAAGGCGTCACCATTTTGCAAAACCCCGTCCAAATATTCTTTCCCCAGGGTTTCCAAGGTGTTGGGGTCTAAAAGATGAGGTTCGGCAGCTTCCCAAAGCGCCAGGAGTTTGCCCCCCCAGTAAATGACGTTGGTGTTGGCAATATTTTTGAGTTTCACATCAAAAGCATTGGCTAGCCAACCACCGGGCTTCTGGGTGCCAAAGACGCCGCGATAGAGAATTTTACCGGCTTTCTGTTCTTCCACATAGCCCTGTGTGCGGACAAAGCGATTGCGAAAGTGGGCGCGACCTTCTGAAAAGGCGATCTTGGCAATCATGCCATCTCCATCAAATGGGTGATGGATGCGTTGACCCTTGACATCTAGCAACCCGGGGCCATTCCGAAACAGCGTTCCTTCTAGTTCTGCGGGAATCTCCCCTTCAATGTCATCAATCCAATAATCGAATTCTTGCGGCAAAGATTCATAGCCCTTTTGCCACTTTTTAATGTGGTAGGGAAGTTGATCGGGCACCTCTGTGGGCACCGGAAAGCGTTCTGGTGTGGGTATTTGCATATTAAACGATTCGGCTTAGAAAAACTCGTGACGCGATCGTGAACTAGGACAGACGTGTTAGCGCCGCTGCACGTTAAGTCGCACGGATGAATGATTTGTCGGATGGGATAGCGATCGCTACCCTATGCAGGTGTTGGGTTTCCTGGCGTCCCAACCGACGAAAATCTGCAATTTAATTGCATCCGCCTAGTGAGTGCAGCAGCTTTCTGATTCTCGTTTCCAGTCTGAAACGGGAAGCGGAATCAGCACTGCCTACTCTCGATCCTTCCTCTTTTAGTCGGCGGGTTCTTCTACTGTGGGGATGAGTTCTGGAAGAAAGTCAGGAACAAAAGACCGTTCCCGATGCTGAATGGGGGCTGACTGAATATGTATGGCTGATGACGGTTGCAAGCTTGGCATCTCGCCAGATGGCTCGGTTTCCGGTTTGCCTGCGGGTAGCCAACCAATCAGTGGCAGCGGCAAAAGGGTTGATAGATTCGTAATCACGACCAACTGCCAGAGATGGTCAAAATTCCTTTCGGTGATGCCCAGCCAATAGGTGAGGACGGCTCCCAGTTCGTGGGACAATAACCCTGCCATATTTGTCACCGACATCAGCAGCGCAAACAAGGTTGCTTCTACTCCAGGCGGACATAGCCGCGCCGCGAGTACCAACAAGGGCATATAAGCAATCTGTCCCATAACGGTCAGAATCAGACTGTCTCCCAGGCTGAACCAGCGATCGTCGATGCCTAAAGAGCGGTTGGTATGAGTCACCAGCAGCAGCGTGGTCATTCCGAGTGCCGCTGCGATGATCGTTGTCCAGGTGAAAATGGTGCGAAAGGGGACGGCTTTGAGAAATCGTTGAAAAATTGCAATTCCGAGCAGGGAGGCGAGACTGGTGACGAGACGTACCCGTCCCAAAAATTCTGGCTCAAACCCTAGTTCGTTGGTAGTGAAGTAGAAAAAGGCACTATCTGCGGTCGGTGTGGCTTGCAAAAGGAATAGAAAGGCGGTTGGGAGCCAGATTGATTTTTGGCTGACGGCTTTTCCCAGTTGTTTGATCTGGTTGGCAACGGTGGAGACGTTAGGGCGATCGCTAATTGGCTCTTCTGCGATTAACCAAGCAACCGCTGACACAATTAAGGGGAAACCAGCGGTAATGGCAAAAATAGTATGGCTCCCGAAGTGTTGCAAAAGGAAACCGCTAAAATACGCAGTTACTAAGCCTCCCAGCGATGAGGCACCCCAGGACAGGGATTGCAGGGAACCGGCATCACTCTGAGACTCTGCCCTAGCTCGTTCTACCACCAACGAGTCTACAATCACATCGCTAAACGCTACCGAGAGGGACGAAAGCGCGATCGCCACTGTCGCCGCCCAAGCTGTATGCACAATCGTTGCCAGACTAAACCAGGAAATCGCTCCCAATAGTCCAGATAAAATCAGATAGGGTCGCCGCCGGTAGCCAAACAACGGTAGACCATCTGACAGAAAACCAAATAACGGCTTTACCACCCAAGGAATGGCAGCAATGCCCATCAAAGCCGAAACTTGAGCCGGACTTAGCGACAGTTCATCTTTGAGAAAAAAGCTGACTGCTAGACGCGCTAAACCCAAGATTCCCTGCACCAAATAGACCGTTAGAATGGCGCATAACTCAGGAGTCGGCTCATGACCAAAGAACACCTTTTTGATCGCGGAGTTCTTGATTTCGGACATACCAGAGGGGGAAAACTGCATTGATAACTTTTTTTAAGAAATATCAACATTCACCCTATGATAACCTCCCACTTTGGATGTGTTGTCAGTCCAAAGCCGGGATGATTCAGTGGTTGGTAGCCCTTAATTCCTTCCTCTCAAGAGAGTACAAATTAGGCAGGATAGGAACTTCAGAGGCTTCTGGGGAGAATGTGGAAATAACTGCATTCGGTAATCTTGTTGTGGGAAAGAAGTCGTCTATAAAGATTGACTTGTATAGGGTTGGCGATATTTGTAAGTCGTTTTCCCATCTCGATCGAACCCATTTCTAGAAATTAGCAATTTTTTCTTTTTCCATGATTCCTGACTGTTTACCCAGAATGAGGGGTATAGCCCGTCACTGTCCAAGTGCCATAATGTGGTAATGCCAAATCAGCAGTCGGTAAATTTACCAGTTTTCAATTCCCGAAATTAGCCCAAAAGCTACAGTAGAAAATGCTATGGCTCTGTCTTTGCCTCTGTTTCTCCCCATGTTAGCTCCGCTAAGGCTAGGGCGATGATGAAAGGCTTTTTTAAGTCCCAGACATCCACGCTATTGGATCTAAGCGATCGCCTCAAGATTGCGTTGTCGGAATTCACGGGTGTGCGAGTGGTAGCGATCGCTAGTCTTGTTGTGAGCGGGTTCGTTTTAGGAGTGCGTCATTTGGGCGGTCTACAACCTCTAGAACTCGTCGCTTTAGACCAACTGGTGCGGTTACATTCCGATCCAGGTCCCGACCCTCGGCTCTTAGTTGTGGGCATTACAGAAGGCGACATTCGCACTCAGAAACAATGGCCTTTATCCGACCGGACAATGGCGCAGCTATTGGCAAAGTTGCAATCATTGCAGCCTCAAGTAATTGGCTTAGATGTGTATCGGGAAATCCCGCAACAACCAGGAAATGCCGAACTTAAGGTGCAACTCCGGGAAAAAAATATCTTTGCCATTAAGAAATTTGGCGATACGGAGCTGGAACTGGTGTCGCCGCCGCCGGGATTTCCAGAGGATCGAGTTGGTTTTAACGATTTGCTGCTCGATCCGGATGGCGTTGTCCGTCGCAATCTATTGTTTGTCTCGGATGATACAAGCACTTATTTCTCGTTTTCCCTGCGGCTAGCGATCGCTTACTTAGAAAGTGTAGGCATCACACCAGAGTCCAGCCAACAAAATCCCGATTATATTCAACTGGCAAAAGCGGTATTTGTCCCGCTCCAACAAAACTCTGGCGGGTATCAAAATATGGATGCGCGGGGCTACCAAGTTCTGCTGAATTACCGATCTTCAAACGTAGCGCGGCAAGTTACGCTCACCCAAGTATTAAAGGGACAGATTGACCCGAACTGGGTGAAAAATAAGATTGTGCTGATTGGCACAACGGCACCCAGCGCCAAAGATACTTTCTCAACCCCCTACAGTCCAGCCGAAAAGACAATCGCCAAGATGCCCGGCGTCTTGGTTCATGCCCAGATGGTCAGCCAATTCCTTGACGCTGCCACGGGGGAGCGACCCCTATTTTGGTTCTGGGATGAACGGATAGAGGTGTTATGGATTGTCGGATGGACGCTGCTAGGTGCGATCGCGGCTTGGTGGTTGCGGCATCCCGTTGTCTTAATTTTGGGCTGCGGCGTTGGTTTGGGGGTTTTGTTGGGCACCTGCTTCTATCTGTTTACTCTGCAAGGATGGGTGCCTCTGTCTGCTCCCGTACTGGGATTTATCCTCACCAGCGGGGTGGTCATCACCTACCGCTCGTATGATGCACAGCAGCAGCAACAAATTATCATGAAGCTTTTGGGACAGAATACTTCACCCGAAGTTGCCAAAGCTCTCTGGAAAGGACGCGATCGCTTGATCAAATCTGGGAAATTACCAGGAATTAAGCTAATCGCAACCATGATGTTTGCAGATATCAAAGATTTCAGTACCATTGCCGAACAAATGCCTCCGGAAGCTTTGCTGGAATGGTTAAATGAAATGCTGGATGTCGTCACCCACGAAATCATCGGCCATGAAGGCATTATCAACAAGTTTACCGGGGATGGCTTCATGGCTGTGTTTGGCGTGCCGATGGATCGCATCCACAAGGAGGAAGTCGCTCTTGATGCCCAGCGCTCGATAGAATGCGCTCTAGCAATCGGCGAAATTCTGGAGGAATTGAACCAAAACTGGAAAACTCGTGGCTTGCCAGTCATCCAGATGCGAATTGGAATTTTTACGGGTCCCGTCGTCGTTGGCAGTTTAGGAGGCAAAGACCGCCTAGAATATGGCGTCATTGGGGACAGCGTTAATACTGCCGCTCGCTTGGAAAGTTGCGAGAAACACCGCCAACCAAGCAACTGCCGCGTCCTGATCGGCAAGGAAACCCTGGTTCATCTTGATAACCAGTTTCTGGTTGAATCTTGGGGACCATTGCCACTGAAGGGCAAACAGCAAATGGTTGATGTCTATCTTGTGGTGGGGCGTCAAAGGGAAAGAGCGTCAGAAGTTTGATGACTAGCAAATTTTCTAAGATACAGCGAGTGTAGATGCTCCTTTGACGTGTTCCGATTAATTAAGTTACAAAAATTAATGAATATTTTTTGCGCTTATTAAAGCAGTGTCATAAATCGTTAAAAATTAACGTCACTATCAGAAGTATGCTGAATGATGAAAAAACTCACTTCCCAGATAAATCGGTTACTGTTGTTAGCAGTTATCACACTTTCATCAACATCTACTTCCCGATTCATTGGGTCAGAAAGCAATAAAAACAGAGCGATTTTTTCTGATAAAGAGGCATTTCGATGATTGAAAAAATTTTGTTAGCAGACTCTGGAACTGGACATTCTGAAGAGATGCTCAAGGCTTTGATAGAACTGCCTTCGATCCAACGGGCAGCGGTCACTATCTTGCACGTCGTTCCTTCTCAAATTACCACTGAGTCCATGACTTCAAAGTGGGAAGAGGGAGGCAGGATTCTCGCTACAGCCATCCAGACTCTGAACCTAGACCCAAATCACGTTAACACCATGCTGAGGCAGGGCGATCCGAAGGATACGGTTTGCCAGGTAGCAGAAGAAATAAATGCTGATTTGATTATTATGGGTTCGCGGGGCCTAAAGCGTCTGGAATCCATTTTAGAAAATTCGGTCAGCCAATATGTTTTCCAATTGTCTTCCCGCCCAATGTTGTTGGTGAAAGACGATATTTACGTCAAGAAAATCAACCGCATCATGGTTGCAATGGACGGCTCAGAATCGGCACAACAATGCTTAAATCTGGCTTTGTTTCTGTTGCGAGATAAAAAGGGTGGGCAGTTGGTTCTGGTTCACGTCAACAAAGCTCGGACAGGTTTTGAAGAAGCCGCTAACGCTGAAAAAGATCCTGTACTTGCTCCTGCGATCGCTGCCGCTAAAAAACAAGGCATTTCTTATAAGTGTGTCACCGGAAATGGTAAAGCAGGCCCAGAAATCTGTCGTTTGGCAGAGGAATCAAATGTTGATTTGTTGATGTTGGGTTCTCCCGATCGCCGTCCTTCGATTGCCAAAGGTTTACCAGATTTGGATCGCTTGCTGGGAACCTCGCTATCCGACTACGTGCGAGTCTATGCAAATTGTCCCGTTCTCTTAGGACGCACAGCGACTACCTAAGAAACGCCAAACCTAAGCCAAGCCTAACCATAAAAAAATTCCCCTCGCCAGAAGGACATGGCAAGAGCCTTGTCCGTACTACAGCGGGGGGATTTTGTTCGATACAGATGATTAAGGATTCTTGTTGCTTTCGCGGCTAGCAGTTTGGATGTACAGAATCAACAAGAAAACTGTGGGAACCAGCACAAACAGGATGCTGGCGACAAAACCAAGATCGTTAACTTGCATTGAACCCAGCCTCTAATTAACTTTAAAGCACCACCCTTAAGCATATCATCCGGTGTCTGTCTTGAGGAGAGTGCGATCCCAAGAAGCCAAAATAGCGATCGCGCACTCTTCCCCTAAACAGTGGGATCGCTCTCCTGGAGCAGACATTGAGGCGATCGCGCTCTCACCAATATAAAAAGCGAACCGACAGGTCGGCACTTCGCGATCGCGCTTTATTCTTAAAGGAAAGAGAAAAGCGATCGCATATTTTACGCAACAACCTTACTCAGACTCGTCACCCAAATAAGCTTGGCGACTGTGCCGAACATGAAAAACGGCTACGACATCTTGTTCGACCACAAATAGAATGGGATATTTCCTTGGTTTTCCGACCCATAATTGCCGAATTTCACGACCAATCATCGGCGCTTCTGGTGCTGCTGTGCATCGGTTGGGTAAAGTTCTGAAACGATGCGATGCGATCTCAAGATGTTCCCTTATTTTTAGGTACGACCGGGTATACTCACATCCAACCGGGAAGATTCCAATTTATCAAAAGATCAAGCAAGAATTTTTCAAGCTAGTGCCGCTAGGAGGATGGTTCTAGGCAGTAGAGCGAGAAAACTTAAACGCAGAGGATGCAAAGGAATCGCAGAGTCCGGCAGAGAATTTATCATTGCCTTTGCGTAACTTTGCGAAATCCTTGCGATCTTTGCGTTAATAAACCTTCAATTTTTTATCGCGGCTTTGTTTTCACACTTGTTGGGCCATTTACAAGAGTTTGACAAGCTAAGCGATAGGTTTCTGGCTTTTTCTTCAGTTTGCGATTTTCCACCTCAGTGCGAGGCGAAAGATTTTCCATACCTTCCACAATTTCCACAATGCAGGTACCGCATTGACCGTAGCCCCCGCAGTTCATCATCTTTCCCCTAAAGGTATAGATATCAATGCCGTTCTGGAGGGCTTTTTCTCTTAAGTTAGCCCCATCCGCTGCGATCGCTTCTTGATTTTCATTGACAAATGTAATATTAGCCATCCGCCTTTTAACTCACCTCGCTTCTATTAACAAATCTTAAAAAATTATACAAATTTAGCAAAGCCGATCTCTACTGAAATGCCAGTGGTGTTTTGAGACACCGTAGGATCGATTGGCTTCCATCACCCTATTGGGGCTGATCGAAAAGTTGACTATCTGGGAGATTGCTGATCGCCCGTTCGAGAGCTGCCAGAGAGCGATTGTAATCCAGAACCGCTGTAAGACGGTTTACTCTAGCACGAGTTAGCTCGGTTTGAGCGCTAATGACATCTGTCTGGGTGCCAACGCCGGATCTAAATCGTAACTCTGCCAGACGCAAGCTTTCTTCTGCCTGGGTAACGGCAAAAAAGGCAGTTTGAATATTCTCGGCATTCGACCTTAAGTTGAAATAAGCTTGTTCCACCTCCAAGCGGATTTGGTTGCGCTGGTCGGCAAATTGAGTTTCAGCGATCGCTATGTTCGTTTCTTCCTGACTGGCTCTCGCTCTGGCGGCTCCCCCATCGTAAAAATCCCATCGGAATTGCGCCCCCAGGGTTAAACCATCGGCTGGCCCGATATCGTCATTTAATACCCCTAAAACGCTGTAGTTGGCAACGAGGTTGACTTGCGGTCTGGTTGCCGCCAGGGCAATGCGCCTTTGCTCTTGGCTGATGTTCCGTCGAGCCAAGAGCTGTTCTAGCTCGGCGCGATTTTTCACGGCGAGGATAATACTCTGTTCTAGTGTTAGATTCCATTCACCAGCGACCTCAATTTCATCTGCTGCCGCCACCTCAACGGTTTCCCCTAGACTCAACAGCCTCGTTAATTGCCTGCGGGCAATGCTCTGCTGACTCCGGCTGCGAGTGAGATCCTGCACGGCATTTGCCAGCTGCACCTGCGCCCGCAGTACGTCAAATCGCGTTCCAAGTCCAGCTTGTTCTAGCAATTGAGCATCCCGGAGACTCCTGGCGGCATCTGTCACTGCTGCTTGGGAAATCTCAGTTTGGGAATCGGCTTCTTGCAGATCGTAGTAAGCATTGCTGACATCCAGGCGTAGTTGCTCGGACTGGCGTTCTACTTCTAACTGATCGAATCGCAGCTGTTCTTCTGCCGCCCGGATACGTGCCCCGCGCCGCCCGGAGGTGTAGAGTTCGTAACTCACTTGCAGGCCGGTGTCAAAGGATGTCGAAACAGTATTATCGTCGTCATTCCCCAAGAATGGGTTTAATGGCGATGACTGTTGTCGCCGATTTTGTAGCTCAGCATTCGGGGAATCTGACCTAGTAAAATTTGATTCTACGCCGATTGTTGGAAACTCAGCCGCCCGAAATTCTCGCACGGATGCCCGCGATCGCTCTAGGGTAAGAATTGCCACTTGTAAATCCCGATTGTTGCGCCGTGCCAGCTCCAGAGCTTGTTGTAGGGTAATTCGTTGGAAGTTTTGAATTTGCACTTCCTCAGATCTGGTCGGAAATTGTAGGGGATTAGCGCTGGGGTTGAGATATTCAGGGGGTAGGCTTTCCAGCGTGGCGGGTGCTTGTGGCGATTGTGCTGGAGCCGACTGGGAAACACTTGTCTTGGCTCCCGTTGAGTCTGGAGGGTTAGCTCCATCTCGGCTAACGGCTTCCTTTAGCGTCTGGGAAGAGATTGCGGGAAGCGCTGGGGTAGGGGCAACCGACGGGGTTCCCTTACTTTCAGCGGAAGTAGGATTTGGCTGAGTAAGCGGAGGCTTTTCTTGTGCAACACTGACTTTTGCACAGCTCATGGCGATCGCTGCACTCGCACCCACAGCCATGAAACCAGTTCCTACCCAGTGAAACGGATGACTAGAATTTGGCATAAGTTTTTGAATTTGGTCTGCGCTGTTAGAAAAACTTCTTTTCTTTAGCTCAAGCACCTTAAGAAGGATACTGGGTTGCGAATGTGCTTGGCAAACGAATTTTTGTGAATTGGGGCAAGAACCTGAAAATGCAGAACCCTAAGCCTGATATTGGTGCATTCTGCCAGAAATAATTGATTTCCTTAGCCCTAAAGCAGATAGCCCCTGTATTTCCCTTGACATGGCTTTGCCATTATTTGATTGCAGTATTCGATGTCTCTCAAGTGGCGATGATTTCCGCCTCTACGTGGCTTTGCCCCGAACTTCCCAGAGAGGGTTCGCTTCGTTCAGACGCCAGTCGTTCGTTCAACCATTCGATTTCGCTTTGAATCACTGCTTTACATCTGTGCCAAACTTCTGCCTGGTAAGGTTCTGCTGGCAGCGATTCTCTTTCTTGGCTTTCCAGGCGCAGCCGACAAACCATCAAGCGATGCTCCAGCAACTTAATCCGTTTGGCAGGTTCTAAGTGACCAAAAAAGAAAAACTTGATCGTGAAGCGAGAGCGAGCATTCACCCAGCTTTCATGGGGATATTCCATCATTTTGTGCATCCATCGCTCGCGCCCTCGATCCGTAATGCTGTAAATCTTGCGAATCGAACCCGCTTCTCCTTCCTCCTCTACCAGCACTGATATTGCACCCCGTTCTTCCAGGCGCTTCAAGAGCGGATAAATAGCTCCATAGTTGACGCTGATACAACCACTCATGAACAGCTCTAGTTGCTGTTTTAGGCGGTAGCCATGTAGCGGTTCGCGTTGTAGTAAACCTAAAGTAGCTAATTCCAGCATTTATATCAATCTGATACAATTAATAGTTGCATTTGATTTTAATATATGTAGATGTTATCTGCTGTCTCTCTTTCGCAATCATCCGGCTGAGGTGGGGTGGCGATGAGCGCAAGCCGATTAAGAAAACTATATAAGCCAATCGCGACGTTGTTAAAAGTCGTTTAAGTACCGCTTTGTAAGCGTAGAGCGGTTTGCTATCAAACTTAAGTAAAAGGAGAGGAAACGACAATGCCCGATCCTGATTCCCCGTCTCCAGTTCCAATTGACGCAGAACCGTCTGCGATCGCAGACGATCGTCAGGCTCTTGAAAGCGATGAGTCTGCGTATCAACCAAGAAAAAGACAGCGTTGGTCTGTGGCGCTGGGAATTATCCTTTTAATTGTCGGTGCAGGTTTTGGTTGGCGGTGGTGGCATAGCCGTGCTAATGATGCACCGAATGCGACTGCGGCGGCGGCGGGTCAACCTCAAGGAGTTCCTGTCAAGCTATCAACGATAGAGACAGCGACAATTCAGGAAAGTTCCGAGTTTGTCGGCGCTTTAGAAGCGCAACGTTCAGTGGTATTAAAGCCTGAAATTGACGGACGAGTCAGTCAGATTTTTGTTGCTGAAGGCGATCGCGTTCCGGCTGGGAAGCCCTTAGTCCAACTCAGCCGCGAAAAGAGACAAGCAGAATTAGCTGGCGTCCTCCAGGCTGTTAACGCCGCCCGCGCCACCCGTGCCAATGCCGCCTCGCAAATTAAAGCCTTAGAAGCAGAACGGGCTTCTCGTGTCGCTGAAGTGGAACTACAACAGGAAAACCTCCGCCGCACTTCCACCCTCGTACAGCAAGGCGCGTTGCCCAGAGCGCAACTAGACCAAGTTACCCGCGATATCCGCGCCGCCCAAGCCGCCTTAAATGCTAGCAACCAAGGCATTCAGGCAGCTCAAGCCAGCCTTTCCGAAGCGCAAGCAGGGGTACGGCAAGCTGAAGCCAACGCCAATCTTTCCAATGAAGAACTGAAAGATGCCACAATTATCGCCCCCATCGCTGGCGTTGTCGGACTTATCCCAGTCAAGTTAGGGGACTACGTTAAGAGTGGCGATACGATTGCCACGGTTACTCAAAACCAAGCGCTAGACCTGCGGTTATCTATCCCGCTAGAACGAGGGCCAGATTTACGCTTGGGGCAGAGAGTTGAAGGGAAGGATTCTCAAGGAAAGGTGCTAGGTACAGGTCAAATTAGCTTCATTTCGCCTAGAGTAACGAGCAATTCTCAAAGCATCCAAGCAAAAGCTAGCTTTGACAATTCACAAGGACAACTGCGGGATGGACAATTTATCAAAGCTAATCTGATTTGGCAAGAACGTCCGGGAGTTTTAATCCCAACTAGCGCTATTTCTCGCTTGGGTGGAGCAACTTTTGTTTTTGTGGCGCAAACACAACAACCTCAACCAGGACAACCAGAACAATCAGGACAACCCAAACTTGTGGCTAAGCAAAAGCCCGTGAAATTGGGTCAGATCCAGAAAAATAACTATCAAGTGCTAGAAGGATTAGAACCAGGAGAAAAAGTTATCATCTCAGGCCTTCAGAATTTGTCGGATGGCGCTCCCATTCTTCCTGAGTCTAAGTAATCAGTAATGGGTAATAGGTAATGGGTAGGATAATGGAGAATCTTCTCCACAAATCTCTAATATCTAATACTTAATACCCACTAATTACCAATTACCAATTACCAACAATATGTTTGCCGATTTCTTCATTAAGCGACCAGTCTTTGCTACAGTCTGCGCCATAGTTATTTTGCTAGTGGGAGGAATTAGTATTCCTACTCTACCTATCGCCCAGTTTCCAGAAATTAGCCCGACTCAAATCAACGTTACGGCTAACTACAGCGGAGCTAGTGCTGAAGTCGTAGAAAACGCTGTGACCAACATTTTAGAAAGGCAAATTAATGGAGTCGAGGGATTAAAATATCTGAGTTCGAGCAGCAGTAACGATGGCACCAGTACAATTACAGCTACCTTTGACTCATCCCGGAACAAAGATATCGCCGCAGTCGATATTCAAAATAGAGTTTCCGTCGCCCAACCGCAGCTACCACAAGCCGTACAACAAACTGGGGTCACGGTAACAAAACAGTCCAGCAACATCCTCTTAGCAATTGGTTTGTACGCCGAAAATAAAGAGTACGACAACATATTTTTAAGCAATTACGCAGACCTCTATTTAACAGATTCTCTGAAAAGATTAAAGGGCGTTGGTGACGTGCAAATTTTCGGCGAACGCCGATATTCTATGCGTTTATGGCTAGACCCGAATCGACTTGCTAGTCGTAGTTTAACGGCTCAAGATGTAGTCAACGCACTCCAAGAACAGAACTTACAAGTCGGTGCTGGGCGAATCGGTCAGGAACCTGCTCCAGAAGGGCAAATGTATCAAATTGACCTGCGTGCAGTCAGCCGGCTGACAGAAGCTTCTGAATTTGAGGAAATTGTCTTAAAAACGGATACTGACGGCACGCTTGTCAAACTTAAGGATGTGGGGAGAGCAGAATTAGGAGCGGAAAATTACAGCTCTTTTCTGCGATTTCGAGGCAATGATGCTGTAGGTTTGGGTATTTTTCAGCTTCCCGGTAGTAATGCTTTGGATGTTGCCAGAGCAGTGAAAGCAGAAATGGCAAAACTGGCTACTCGCTTTCCGCCTGGTTTGCAATATCGGGTGGCGTTTGACACAACTTTGTATGTTGAACAATCGCTCAAAGAAGTAGTTAAAACACTATTTGAAGCGATTGTTTTGGTCGTCTTAGTTATCTTTGTTTTTTTGCAAGATTGGCGAACAACTTTGATTCCAGCAGTGACAATTCCCATTTCCTTGATAGGAACTTTTGCTTTTATCAAGGTATTCGGGTTTTCGATTAATAGCTTGTCTCTGTTTGGTATTACATTAGCTACTGGCTTGGTGGTTGATGATGCGATCGTTGTAGTTGAGGATATCGATCGCTTGATCCAGCAAAAGGGGATGACTCCTCGTGCAGCTGCAAGTGAAGCGATGCGGGAACTTTTTAGCGCCTTAATTGCAACTTCACTGGTGCTAATGGCGGTGTTTGTTCCAGTTGCATTTTTTCCCGGAACAACGGGAGCGCTGTACAAGCAATTTGCATTAACAATTGCTTTTTCAGTTGCTATTTCTACCTTTATTGCTATTACATTGACTCCATCTCTTTCAGCTTTGTTATTGCGTCAGGGACAAAAGCCTGGAGGATGGCTTGGCTGGATTTTTGACCGAATTAATGGAGCGATCGACTGGACGCGGCGAGGATACAAGCGATCGCTTAACTTCCTGACACGCTTTCGAGGCTTCGTCGTCGGGTTGTTTATCGTTTCTTTGGGAATAACTGCTTGGCTTTATCTGAGCGTACCTACAGCGTTTCTTCCCGAAGAAGATCAGGGTTATTTCATCACGCTTGTCCAAGGGCCAGAAGGCGTTTCCCTGCAATATACAGGCGAAGTTATGGACAAGGTAGAAAAAGAAATTCTTAAAAACCCTGAAGTAGTCGGAACTTTCGTAGTAGGTGGCTTTAGTTTTAGCGGTAATACTTCTAACAATGGGATTATATTTACTACTCTCAAACCTTGGGAAGAACGCCATAAAAAAGAGCAGTCAGTGCAAGCGATTATTGGCAGTTTATTTGGTACGCTATCAGGTATCACCGAAGCAAGAGTCTTCCCCGTTAATCCTCCATCAATTCAAGGTTTGGGCAGTTTTGGCGGCTTCCAATATCAGTTGCAAGACCAACGCGGTAATAGTCCCTTAGAGTCTTTGGTTCAGTCAATGGGTCAACTATTAGGTCGTGCTAACCAGACACCTGGATTGCAACAAGTGTTTAGCACTTTTGCTGCAAATACGCCACAGCTACTAATCGAAGTTGACCGCAACAAAGCTAAGGCGTTGCAAGTTTCGGTAGACGATATTTTTAATACACTGCAAACATTCTTGGGTTCGCAATATGTAAATGATTTCAATTTACAGCAAAGAAATTATCGGGTGTACGTGCAAGCAGACAAACAGTTTCGCTCTAACCCGGAAAATATTGGTAATCTGTACGTCCGCTCCCAACAAAATCAGATGATTCCTTTGAGCAATTTGGTAAAAGTTACTCCAACGACTGGAGCGCAAACTATTAATCACTACAATCTATATCGCTCCATTGAAATCACTGGTTCTGCTGCTCCTGGCTATAGCTCAGGACAAGCAATTAAGACAATGGAGCAGGTATCCAAAGAGGTTTTACCAGTTGGTTTAGGTTATGAATGGTCGGGGACTTCACTAGAAGAAATTGAGTCTGGCGGTCAAGCACCAATAATTTTTGGTTTGGGACTTATTTTTGTGTTCTTGGTGCTGGCTGCTCAGTATGAAAATTATGTTGACCCCTTCATTATTCTGCTTTCAGTTCCGCTGGCAATTTTAGGGGCATTGTTAGCTCAATCGATGCGCGGGTTGTCTAATGATGTTTATTGCCAAATTGGTCTAGTAATGTTGATTGGTTTGGCTAGTAAAAATGCAATTTTAATTGTAGAATTTGCCAACCAACTCCGAGAAAGCGGGATGTCAGCAACCAAGGCGGTGGTTGAAGCTTCCCAAGAGCGTTTGCGACCAATTCTGATGACTACTTTCGCCTTTGTCTTGGGTATTGCTCCTCTGGTAAATCCCGAAGGAGCAGGAGCCGCCAGCCGACGTTCTCTAGGAACTGCGATCGCAGGCGGTACCATTGTCTCCACTGTCTTAAGTTTATTCATTGTGCCAGTTCTGTATATCGTAATTGTGACGGCACGCGATCGCTTAAAAGGTGGTGGAAAAAAACCCGGTGGAAAGTCTAAACTAACTAAAAAACCAGAACCGAGTCGAGAAGCTGATATTTTGCACCATCACTAAGCGCACAAATTCAAACTGGCGATCCTTTCTGGATCGCCAGTTCTGAGGGAATTTTATTCCCAACTCCAATTTTGCACTGTTATCTTTTCTAGCGTTAGGGAAGCTCTGCGCGATCGCCCTACATTAACGATCCTCAAGCTCCCTATCTGCCTGATTAGGATGCGACCTTCGCAGTCGAACGGCGGCGGCGTCTTCCCGCAGCCTTCGCAGGTGGCTCTTCTTCCGGAGTTTGCAGTAAGAAGACGAGCAACGGGCGAGAAGACTGGAATTCGCGGCGGATCAATCGCTGGAGGGCAGACTCCATTTGAGTTTGCAGCCCTATCCAGTCAACTTCTAAAAGTTCATCATCCAAGGTGCGGGCGAATTCTGACCAGCGATCGCCCAAAAGAGATTCTAGGGTTTCGCGGACAATTCCCTGTAGGCGATCGCGTTCCATTGATGTCACGACACCACGCAGGTGAACTTCCGGCTTAGCACTCAGTTTGCCTTCCCAGCTGACTGCCGCTGCAATCGTTACAATTCCATCCTCAGCCAACTGCTGCCGTTCCTTCAGCACATTAGCTTTCACCACGCCAGAATTATCTACCAGCTCAATGCCAGAAGGAACTTTACCTTTTACGCGGATGCCATCTTCCGACACCTCCACGACATCCCCATTGTCAATAATTACCATATTTTCCGCCGGGATGCTCATGCTCTGGGCAGTCTTGGAGTGCTGAATCAACATCCGATGCTCGCCGTGAACTGGCAAGAAGAATTTCGGACGAGTCAGGGCAATCATCAGCTTTTGGTCTTCCTGACAACCGTGACCGGAAACGTGAATCCCCTTATCACGACCATAGATGACATTCGCACCTTGCATCATCAGCTTATCAATGGTGTTAACCACAGCAACGGTATTTCCCGGAATCGGGTTTGCCGAGAAGATCACCGTATCGCCCTTACGAACTTTAATTTGCCGGTGTTCGCCGTTGGCAATCCGCGTCATTGCTGACATTGGCTCCCCCTGCGAACCTGTAGTTAGAACGAGCACTTTGTCTTCAGGCAGCTGATGAATTGACTGCAAAGGTTGGAAGAGATTGTCCGAACACTTGATATAACCCAAATTGCGTGCTTGGGCAATCACATTCAGCATCGAACGACCCACAACGGATACCACTCGTCCCTGTTTTTGGGCGATTTCCAGAACCATGTTAATCCGGTGGACGGACGAAGCGAAAGTCGTCAATAGCACCCGTCCCTTCGCTTGACTGATAAAGCGGTCAAGATTGGGATAAACTGAGCGCTCAGAAGGGGTAAACCCTGGTACTTCCGAGTTTGTAGAGTCGCTAATCAGGCATAAAACGCCCTTTTCGCCGTATTCAGCCAGCCTCTGTAAATCAAAAAACTCGCCATCTACGGGGGTATGGTCAATCTTAAAGTCACCCGTATGGATGACGACACCAGCCGGGGTATGGATAGCGACGGTGAAGCTATCCGCGATGGAGTGAGTGTTGCGAATAAATTCGACGAAGAAGGAAGCGCCAATTCGCACCATATCGCGGGGTCCTACCCGTTTGAGCGTGGTGCGGTTTAAAACACCTGCTTCTTCTAACTTGCCTTCTAGCAACGCCATTGCAAGGCGGGGACCATAGATGACTGGAATATCAAATTGTTTGAGGTGATATGCAATTCCCCCAATATGATCTTCATGACCGTGGGTGACGATCATGCCCTTAATCTTGTGGCGATTTTCTCGCAGATAAGTCATATCGGGCAGGACGATATTGACGCCGTGCATTGAATCGCTAGGGAAAGCCAATCCAGCATCTAATAGAACAATTTCGTCGTTGTATTCAAAAACACAAGTATTCTTTCCAATTTCATGCAGCCCGCCCAGGGGAATCACTTTCAGGGCGGGGGCAGATGATTCGTTCTTATTTAGGATGGGTGCGGATGATTCGTTCTTATTCAGGATGGGTGCAGATACTTCGTTCTTAGTCATTTGTTTCCTTCTATTAAGTCAATCAATGTCAATCAATACAAAATCGTTGAAAATTTGCATAAGATAGGGCAGCTTTGGCACGTAAAAAGCCCCAAGTAAAAAGAGAAGGTTGTGTCTTTGGTCTTTTTACTTTGTCTTTTTTTGCCGCTTGCCTTTTTACTCTTGCCTTTGTGGACGTATTCAGTTTTCCAAAAAACCGTCGCCTTACATCAAAGCCATCTGAGTCATTACAGCCTCTACCATTTGCCTATCTGACTCTGAGAGATGGCACAGTGGTGGACGAGTGGCCCCTACATCCCAACCTTGCAGTTGTAGAGCCGCTTTGACCGGAATAGGATTGGTTGAACAAAACAAAACTTTAAATAAGGGAAAAAGTTTCAGGTGAATCTCGGTTGCTACCTGAGGTTGACCGTTTTCAAAGGCTTGGATCATCTGTTGGAGCTGAGTCCCTACCAGATGGCTGGCAACGCTAATAACTCCAGCAGCCCCAATGGCTAATAAAGGCAGCGTCAGGGAATCATCCCCAGCGTATATCTGAAACTCCGCGGGGGTGGCGCGTCGAATTTGACTCGCTTGGTCTAAGTTGCCACTGGCCTCCTTGATTGCCACAATACTCGGAATCTCTGCTAAACGAGTCACGGTTTCTGGCTGGAGATTCTGTCCGGTGCGACCGGGTATGTTGTAGAGGATCAGGGGCAGGTCTGGGCAGGATTGGGCGACGCGGAGGAAGTGCTGATACAACCCTTCTTGCGGGGGCTTGTTGTAGTAGGGAACAACTTGTAAAGATCCATCTAATCCTAGTTTAGCGGCTTTTTCGGTGGCTGCGATCGCTTCTTTGGTTGAATTTGACCCCGTACCTGCGATTACCTTCGCTTTGCCAGCTACCGCCCGCTGCACTACCTGAAATAACTCGTATTCCTCATCCCAAGTTAGCGTCGGAGATTCCCCCGTCGTGCCGCATACTACTAAGGCATCGCTGCCATTTTGAGCCAAATGAGCCGCCAGTTGCTCTGCAACAGCGTAATTCACACTGCCATCTTCTTTAAACGGCGTCACCATTGCGGTGAGAACGCGCCCAAAATTTACCACACTCTTTGAACTCCTCCCTGTTTTCGTGATTAGTTTTGTGATGGGTTGTTTGTTGGTAGGGGTATACAACGACTGTGCCCCCTACTGTTGTAAATCGCTTAAAAAACTATTTAGAAAAAGCTGGGGTTGTTGGTTTCAGTAGATGCCGTTCTACCAATAATTCGGCAATCTGGATGGCATTAAGAGCCGCTCCCTTGCGAATTTGGTCTCCACTCAGCCACAGTTCTAACCCACAAGGATGAGAAATATCTTGCCGAATCCGACCCACTAACACTTCATCCCGACCGCTGGCTTCAATAGGCATCGGGAAATAATTGGTCTGCCAGTTTTCGACCAACTTAACGCCAGGAGCATTCGCTAACACTTCCTTTGCCTTTGCTACCGGGAAGGGTTGCTCAAATTCTAGGTTAATCGCTTCTGAATGGGCGCGGAGTACGGGAACCCGCACGCAGGTTGCTGTCACTCGCAGATCGGGCGCACCGAAAATTTTGCGCGTCTCGTTAAGCATTTTCAGCTCTTCCTCACAATAACCCAGATCGGTCATCGGGGAATTATGGGGAAACAAATTAAACGCTAAGGTGTAGGGAAAAATGCCTGGTTTCGGGTCTTCTCCCCGTAAAATTGCTGAAGTGTGGGTTTTTACTTCTTCCATTGCCCTCGCACCCGCACCGCTTGCCGATTGGTACGTAGCGGCAACAATGCGTTTGACTGGCTGCACTTGATGCAGGGGCCAAACCGCCACTGCCAACAAAATCGTCGTGCAGTTGGGATTGGCAATGATTCCTTGATGAGTTGCTGCTGCTTCTGGATTTACCTCTGGAACCACGAGAGGCACCCCAGGATCGAGTCGAAAGGCGCTGGAGTTATCAATTACCACTGCCCCAGCGTCTACTGCTTTCGATGCCCAAGCTTTAGAAGTAGAGCCACCGGCAGAAGCTAGCACGACATCCACATTATCAAACGAGCGATCGCCCACTGCCTCTACAGGCAAATCTTCGCCTAAAAATTGCAAAGTTCGACCGGCGGAACGGGGAGAAGCCAAGAGTTTCAACTCAGCAACCGGAAAGTTACGGGATTCTAGGAGTTCTAGCAACTCCGTACCCACCGCACCCGTTGCTCCCAGAATGGCAACGCGATAGGAATCAGACAAAGATGGTTCCTCCTCTTGAATACATAGTAGGTGTCAAAAGTTTTAATGAGAGTGAGCCAAAACAGTTAAATATTTTTTTTCGTGAAATTTGAGCTTGTACGGGAAGACGCTTTTTATTGACTGTTGCTTGTTATATAACGAATATCTCTAAAGAAATTTTACACAGCTTAGCACCGACTTTGTCGAAGTTTCCAGTCCCGAACAAGCTAAATTGAATTCGCAACAGAGCGATGGCTTAGTCAATGTACTATCATCAAATATGTCAACGAGAGGGATAGGTAAGGTTTTATTTACCAAAGCTCCAACTGTTGCAAAACTAGGATATCACGGGGTTGAGACAGAAATTGTATCCATTTGGCTTGAACCGACCATCCGAAAACGTCTGCAATACCCGCCCTCTCGAATTGTTATCAACCTTGTCGCTCTGAGTTTTGAGAGAAGTTAACTGATGAAAGTTACCCAGGAAAAGCTTCCCGCCAGCAAGATTGGCTTGGAAATTGAAATTCCAGCCGATATGTCAAAAAATGCCTACGAGCAGGTGATTCAAAAGCTCGCACGCTCAGCCAATATTCCTGGGTTTCGCAAAGGAAAGGTGCCTCGCCAGATCCTGCTACAGCAACTGGGAACGACCCGAATTAAAGCAACTGCTTTGGAAGAACTGATTCAAGATGGTCTCCAGCAGGCTCTCAAGCAAGAAGCAATTGAGGCGCTTGGTAACTATGAGCTGCGTTCTGACTTCGAGGAATTAGTCAGCCAGTTTAAACCTGGAGAACCTATCACTTTCTTAGCTGCGGTAGATGTCCAACCGCAGGTGCAGCTAAGCGATTACAACAACCTCTCTATCACAGCCGAAGAAGTCCCCTATGACTCCAGTGCGATAGAGAAGTTTTTAGAAGAGCGTCGCGTCGAGCAAGCTACGTTAATTCCAGTGGCAGGTCGTCCGGCACAGATGGGAGATGTGGCGGTAGTCGATTATACCAGCCGCTTTGTCAGCGAACAAGAAGATGAAGCACAGGAAGAAATTAGTGGGGGTCAGGCAGAAGACGCTCAAATAGAGCTGTTAGAAGGGCGGTTCTTGAGGGAATTTATCGATGGGATTGTGGGAATGAATCCCGGAGACAGCAAAGAAGTAGAAGTAAAGTTTCCGGAAGATTATCGCCAAGATTTAGCCGGTCGCACAGCGATGTTTACCATCACGCTCAAAGACCTCAAGGAAAAAGAGTTACCGGCGGTGGATGATGACTTTGCCCAAGAAGTCAGCGAGTTTGAAACCCTGGCTGAATTGCAAGCTGACTTAGAGAAGAAATTCCGAGAGAAGGCCGATCAAGAAATGTCAGCCAATAAAGAGCAAGCGCTTGTCAAGGAACTTTTGAAAAGAGTTGAAATTGACCTGCCGGAAACCCTGATTCAGCGGGAAGTTGAAACCATGCTTCGTCAAACCATCATCCAGATGGGGCAGATGGGGATGGATGTCAAGAAAGTGTTTACTCCCGACATGGTAAAACAAATGGGCGTGCGATCGCGTCCGGAAGCCATCGAGCGGATCAAACAAACTCTGGCACTTGAGGAGATTGCTCAGCGCGAATCCCTCAAAACCGAGCCGCAAGAGGTGACAGACAGAGTCAATGAGCTACTCCAGCAGTTCCCCGATCAAGAGATTGACCTAGAACGGTTGCGTACCATTGTCGAAGGCGATCTTCTCAAAGAAAAAGCGATTAAGTGGCTGGAAGAACACGCCACGATTGAACTGGTTCCCCAAGGCTCTCTCGCACCTGAGGAGACGGAGGAACAGGCTGAAACAAACACTCCAGAAGCAATAGAAGCGGCACAAGTGGAAGATTCGGAAGTAGAAGCAACCGCTACTGAATCCGTACTAGAAGCTGAGGTGTCTGAGGTTGAATAAACCTTGTGTCGGGGCAATTTAAAAATTGCCCCAACATCTGCACACGCAGTCCTGAATGGTCAAATACAGCGGATTCGGATATAACGGAAGTATGTGGTGACAAGCCACTCGCCAGTTCACCTGATAGTGCAGCGTTTAAATATAAGTTTCGCTCGTTATGGATTTATCTCTGTCCCGGAATTACGAAATCACAAACCTGAGGAAGAGTAATATTTACTCGCAACTCCCCAGCAACGTCGTCCCTATGGTGGTGGAACAGTCCGGAATGGGGGAACGGGCGTTTGATATCTACTCGCGGCTATTGCGAGAGCGCATCGTTTTCTTGGGGACGCCGGTTGATGATAATGTGGCTGACTCGATTGTGGCTCAGATGCTCTTTTTAGACGCCGAAGACCCAGAAAAAGATATTCAGCTATACATCAACTCCCCCGGAGGGTCAGTGACCGCTGGGATGGCGATCTATGACACGATGCAACAAATACGCCCTGATGTTGCTACCATATGCTATGGTTTAGCAGCCAGTATGGGTGCGTTTTTGCTAGCAGGTGGAGCGCAGGGTAAGCGTATGGCTTTGCCTAGTTCCAGGATTATGATTCACCAGCCCCTGGGAGGCGCTCAGGGACAAGCGGTTGATATAGAAATTCAAGCAAGAGAAATTCTCTATCATAAGCAAAAGCTGAACGAGCTACTAGCTCAAAATACTGGTCAGCCGTTTGATAAAATTTCGGCAGATACCGAACGCGACTTCTTCATGTCATCTGCTGAAGCAAAAGATTACGGTTTGATCGATCAGGTCATCTCCAGACAGAACCTTCCCCACTCGGAAGCAACTGTTACTTCACTCAGGTAAGAGGCAAGTATGTCTAAGTACGACTCCCATCTAAAATGCTCATTTTGCGGCAAGTCTCAAGAACAGGTACGCAAGTTAATTGCAGGGCCGGGAGTCTACATCTGTGATGAATGCGTTGACCTATGTAATGAAATTTTAGATGAGGAGTTGCTGGACTCAGGGGCACCCGCACCCCAACCAGTACCTCGCGCCGAACCTCCCCAGAAGCGTCGAACCCGGTCGGGGAATATTTCTTTAAGTCAAATTCCCAAACCGAGAGAACTGAAAAAGTATCTCGATGAACACGTCATTGGTCAGGATGAAGCCAAAAAAGTGCTTTCTGTAGCGGTCTACAACCACTACAAGCGCCTGAGTTTTATCCAGTCTAAAGGCAGTGGCAAAGGTGGGCAGGAAGATCAAGTAGAGCTGCAAAAATCTAACATTCTTCTGATTGGCCCGACGGGATGCGGGAAAACTCTGCTGGCGCAAACGCTGGCGAGTATTCTGGATGTGCCCTTTGCAGTAGCAGATGCTACCACGCTTACAGAAGCGGGGTATGTGGGGGAAGATGTAGAAAATATCCTACTGCGACTGCTACAGGTGGCAGACCTCGACGTTGAGGAAGCCCAGCGGGGGATTATTTACATAGATGAAATTGATAAGATTGCCCGAAAGAGCGAGAACCCCTCAATTACGCGGGATGTTTCCGGTGAGGGCGTTCAGCAAGCTTTGCTGAAGATGTTGGAAGGGACGATTGCGAATGTGCCGCCGCAGGGTGGACGCAAGCATCCCTACCAGGACTGCATCCAGATTGACACCAGCAACATCATGTTTATTTGTGGTGGTGCTTTTGTCGGTCTGGAAAAAGTAGTAGAGCAGAGAACTGGGAAAAAGTCAATAGGCTTTGTCCAAGGTGGCGAAGGGCAACCGCGAGAAAAGCGGACAGCAGATATTGTGCGGAACCTGGAGCCGGACGACTTGGTGAAGTTTGGGATGATCCCAGAGTTTATCGGTCGGGTGCCTGTGGTGGCGGTCGTCGATCCGCTGGATGAAGAGGCGCTAATGGCAATTCTGACAGAGCCTCGGAATGCTTTGGCGAAGCAGTATCAGAAGCTGCTGAAGATGGATAACGTGCAACTGGAGTTCAAGCCGGATGCGCTGCGAGCGATCGCGCAAGAAGCGTATCGGCGGAAAACAGGCGCACGGGCGCTGCGCGGCATTGTTGAAGAACTGATGTTGGATGTGATGTACGAGTTGCCGTCCCGCAAGGATGTGACTCGCTGCATGATTACGCGGGAAATGGTCGAGAAGCGATCGACTGCCGAACTCATCGTACATCCCTCCTCGATGCCAAAGCCCGAATCTGCCTAAAGCTTGTATTCGCCCTAGGCACAAAAAAGCTGAAAATAATATAGAAACCCGTTTTCTTTCTCGAAGACGGGTTTTTTACATAATAAGCATCACTCAAAACTCAAAAATTTCAACATGGCTCATATTCAAGTTCGTGGCATCGCCCATTATTACGAGTGGATTAAGACACCCAGCGAGGAAGGTAAAAATAAGCCGGTGATGGTCTTCGTGCACGGATGGGGGGGATCTTCTCGATACTGGGAAAGCCCCGCAAAAGCCCTTTCAGATACGTTTGACTGTTTGCTGTACGATATGCGAGGATTCGGGCGATCGCGTAAACCTTCTCCTGTGGGGAACGGTCGCGTCTTAGCAGAAGAAATCTCGTCTCCACTAGCAGACGAACCGGCGACAGCGGAAGAGTTTACTTACGAAATGGAAGAATACGCAGATGACCTAGCAGGCTTATTAGATGCCTTAGAACTGGATCGCGTATACATCAATGCTCATTCTATGGGCGCATCTGTCGGCGTCTTTTTTCTAAACAGCTACCCAGAACGAGTATTCAAGGCAATCTTAACCTGTAGCGGCGTTTTTGAATACGACGAAAAATCATTTAAAGCCTTTCATAAATTTGGCGGTTACGTCGTTAAATTCCGTCCCCGTTGGCTGTATCAACTTCCGTTTGTTGACCGAATGTTTATGGCGCGATTCTTGCATCGCCCTCTACCTAGTGCTATCAGTCGTGCTTTCTTAGACGATTTTCTCATGGCAGATTACCAAGCTGCTGTAGGCACCATGATTACCTCAGTTAGCGAAAAAGCCTCTGAAGTGATGCCGAATGAGTTCGCCAAGCTTACTGTTCCAACACTTTTAGTTGCTGGCGAATACGACATTATTATCCCCGCAGCAATGGGGCGTCAAGCAGCAGCATTGAGTGACAAAGTCGAGTATGTTGAGATTCCCGATACCGCTCACTTCCCGATGCTAGAGGCACCGGAAGCTTACCTGAAGGTAGTGCGAGAGTTTCTGGGACGGGACTAACTCCAAAATTTTTAGACTCATAGAGAGTGTCAACCTTTAGGTTTTCTTATAACAGTGTATAAACGGTGAAGGTCATGCCACCTTCACCAAGAACTAGCGTTGATTTGCGATAGCAAAATGAGACATTGCACTAAGTATGTTAAGACAATCTAAGGGCAAGTTTTTATTCAAATCTGAAGCATTGCTTGAAGAATTCATTTGGTTGCATCTCAGTTCCTTGCTTAATTTAACTAAACTCAAGAAACAACACATTATCAACAAACAAAATAGAGCGGATATTTTAGGGGTGGATTCTTTCGGGAGACTTGCAATTTTGGAGATTAAAAAAGGAGGTGATAAAGGCAGTATAGACCAACTTATACGATACAAGGATAACTTAATTAACAATTGTCCGCAAACTCCTGAATTCTCTAAGGTAGATTTCGATAAAGATTTTCTTCTAATCGCTGTAGCGTCTTTCTTTTCAGATTCTACTAGAACCTACGCTGAAAATAAGATACCAGGTTGTTTGCTTTTGACTTATCAAGTCAAAAAAACTTTAAACGGCGAATACTATTTAATATTTAAAAATATTGCTAGCACTGTATTTTCTCAAGTGAAGATTGAGGTCTTTGAGGATTCTCTCTTTGATGCTATGCCGTCATTTATGCAGGCATACTTGTTGGAAAGACCTCAAATCCGAGAAAATGTATTGAGAATCATTCAAACTATACAATCTTACAGTTCAGATATACGATTTGACAGCTACACAAGGTATTCGCAAGATAATGTCTCCAAAGAAATTGTATTTGCTAAATACAATAAACAAGGACAAGTGCCAAAAGACAAAATTTGTGCTGCTTTTAGTTATAATTACGGGCTAAATTTTCCTACTGGAAAGCTATCTCTACAGGTTTACCTACCAACTGTTGAAATGAACCCAAGAACATATAAACGAACAAAACAAGTAGATAGTATATATGTAGAAACTAATGATTTTGTGAAGGTGACTGAACTAAGGGATCTAAATTACACATTGCATAAGGCAATTGGTTTACGTTAAAGTATCCGCTAAAAATCCCAGAGATAGATGAGGCATTTTACAGTTTTGAGGACTACTATATCAACTACCGGAAGTATATGAAGTCTCGGCAGAAGTTAAGCCCAATTAAACACTCTGATTTTACTTCTGTAGAAGGAGTAGTGAAAATGGCTCTAGAAGATTGGTCTGTAAGATAAGGTAGGAATTGAATATGTCAAGTGAAATTAGTACAGTTCAAATTCAAGAAATTCTCTGTTAGCGGTTGGTTAATATTGTTTGTTCTACTGGGCGATCGCTTCCTTTCCCTTCGCTGTTTTGCTACCGGGCGATCGCTCTCTCCACAAAAGTTCTACTTAGCCAGGTTTAAAGCGTAGCAACCCAATCAGGGCAACGCCTGTAATCGCAGCAACGACAACCCATGCCACGGTTAAACCGACTACCTCACTAACGAATAAGCGCGTCGCTTCGCGCAACAGTCCGCCAACAGCCCAACCCATCCCTAGCCCCATTGCCCAGCTGACAGAACTGACCAAGATCCATATCCAGGCCTTTTGCACCTGCTCAAACAGGACAAGCCCTTGCAGCAGCCCCAGCAAAGCGCCTGCCAGTGCTCCATTAAGGATTCCAAAGATCATCCTGGCTTCAAATAGTAACGTTCTGGGTGCCACCCAGCCGATGGCTCCGATACCACTGCCGCCAATGAACCCCCAACTCAATACGCTGGTGAGTACCCACCAACCCGCGATCGCATTTGGCATCCCTTTGCCCACCTCAACTCGTTGTCTGAGAACTAACGCTTGTGCCAAACCAACCGCAACCCCGCCGATTGCACCCTCTACAACGCCAATATCGGGTCTTTCACCCACCTCAATCCACAACAAACTGACTAAAAATCCTACGAGGGTGACAGATACCCACTGGAACCAAAAAATGTAGTAATTGGTAATCGGCGATTGGTCATTGGTCATTGCTAATTGCGGATGGCTAATTGCTAATTGTTCATCACCGATTACCGGATGGCAAAACCTGGGGTCGTGTAGCGCTGGCAGGAAAAAGTGCCCGGAATGCCTCTCGGCGTCGCTTTGGTGGCTCTGGAGACATATAACCCCACAAGCTTTCCCAGTAGAAGAAGGATACCCCACTAAAACCGCGATCGCGCACCGCCTGAACTTGCTGCTGAATCTGCTTCATGTCAACCGGACGACTCACTAAGCCTGATAAGATCCCGACACCCACTGGAATCTGACGACGCGCGATCTGCACAGAGGGTTGCGACAATTCAGCCAAAAAACTTTTTAGGTCATCTCGATACACTTGCAGTACCAACTCCTCCACCAAACCCCGTTGTACCCAAGTCTGCCAATCTTGAAGATAGAATCTGTAAGCAAAAGAGTAGGGGTTAGGAGACAAAGACACCAAGCAGCCAGGTTTGACAGACTTAATAGACTGAAAGAGGCGCTGCATAAAATCAGTAATCTTGTTTGCTCTCCAGCTCATCCACTCAGCATCTTTGGGGTTGGTGGGAGGGCTTTTACCCTGGTGTTCTTGCTGATAAAGCTCGACTGTAAAAGGGTCGTAGCCAAACTCAACTGGTAAACCAAAGTGATCGTCCATCTGAATGCCAGCTACATCATACTCAGTGACGACTTCAACCATCAGATTTAGGATAAACTGCTGCACTTCTGGATGCAGGGGGTTGAGCCACACGACTTTCCTGGCAAAATGGTTGCGGATAAATTGTTCTATTTTTCGAGAAGAAGGCTGAACATTTGGCTTTGCCGGGTCGCGCAAGCCCTGTTCCAAAATCTCCGGCAAGATATTCTTGGTGCCGTCCTGACGAAGTGAGATCCAGTCTGGGTGGCGCTTCGCCAGTTCTGAACTCGCAGGAGCCATAAAACCATACTCAAACCAAGGAATCACTCGAATTTGCTGTCGATTTCCCTGCTTGATTATCTCAGCCAGGACATCTCGCCCCAGCCCCAGAAGCTCTAACCCTTGGTCTTGAGGGCGACCCGTCTTCCGTCTTGCCACAGTGCTGGGGTAAAAAGTGTGTCCCCGATTCCAGACTACAGGGTAGACGGTATTGAAATGTAGTTGAGATAACTGGTGCATCGCCCGGTTGACTCCCCAGGGCATAAATAGCACGGAACTCGCAACATTGGTCAACCAAACGCCCCGCAATTCAGTGGAAGCTACAGAAGGCGGGGAGTTGGTTCTAAACTGGGGAGAATAAATGGAGAACGCGATCGCTAGCCCCAAACAGAGCAAAGAAATGAACCAGGTATGAATCCCCTTCCTTTGTCGGCGGCGCGACCTCCTTAAACCATTGGGCTTTGAACTTGCATAATTTCTAACCACGAAAAATACCTGCTAGATTGCTTCGGTCAATCCAACATCCAAAATGGCATAAGTTGAGTCCACCTCAGCTGAAATTTTTGTTCAAAAATTTGAAATTGAACCGCAACGCTGCCATTTGCTGAGTAAATCCTAATTTAAAATGCCTGATCGGGAACTCTAATATCCAATCACCTAGCATTGAGCCAGTCATGGCATGATTAATCTAATTGTCGCGAACTTGACTGTTCTCGAAACATCGTTATAGTTTTTCAAGCGGCTCGTAAAAAATCGATCTAGTATGAAGCATTTTCTCCGACTAACAGCATTGGTTTTGGCACTCGTGCTTATCTGTTTTTCCCCTTCAGCACTCGCCGCTAGCTCTTCTTCCATTTCCCGTTCAGCTAGTCAAGGGGAACTTACGGGTAAGGATTTCTCCGGTCAAAACTTACAAGCAATTGAGTTTTCCAATGCCAACCTGGAAAATATTAACTTTAGCAATGCCGACTTACGGGGTGTGGTGTTTAATGGTTCAGTGTTGAGCAAGGCGAATCTACATGGAGCAGACTTTACCAATGGAATCGCCTATTTAGCTGACTTCACGAATGCAGATTTAAGTGATGCAGTGTTTGAAGACGCGATGATGTTGCGATCGCGCTTTAACGATGCGGACATTACAGGTTCCGATTTTACTAATGCGATTTTAGATGGTGTCCAAGTAAAAAAACTGTGTGCCAGAGCAACAGGTGTTAATTCAAAGACGAAAGTGGTAACTCGCGAATCTTTAGGCTGTCGGTAAAAACCTGTTTATCTAGATATTCGGGGCTATCGGTTTTCATACACAAATTTGCTGACAAATCAAAAACCCGTTTTCTCGAAGAAAACGGGTTTTTCAAGCTAAAAAATTAGGTTAGCAGACTATCAGCCACTCAGCAGGGCTTCTACAAATTCGTAGCTAGAAAAGGGACGTAAATCTTCTATCCCTTCCCCCGCACCGATGAAGCGGATGGGCAAGCCAAGCTGTTGCACTACGGCTAGAGCCACGCCTCCCTTTGCCGTTCCATCTAGTTTTGTCAAGACGACGCCGCTGAGTTTTGCGGCTTCTGAGAAGACTTGTGCTTGACGTAAGCCATTTTGACCGAGGGTAGCATCAAGCACCAAGAGGGCTTCTACTTGGGCGTCGGGAGCTTTTTTATCGACAATACGGCGGATTTTGCTCAGTTCGTCCATCAGATTTTTCTTGTTCTGGAGACGCCCTGCGGTGTCGATGAGGAGTAATTCTGTACCCCGTGCCTGGGCTGCCGCGATCGCGTCAAACACAACAGCAGCCGGATCGGTATTCTGCCCTGGGTTGGCGATCACCTCAACGCCACTGCGCTGTCCCCAAATCTTGACCTGTTCTACAGCAGCAGCTCGGAACGTATCGGCAGCGCCAATTAAGCAGTTATAGCCGGATTTTTGGGCTAAATGGGAAATTTTGCCAATCGTAGTTGTTTTACCTGCACCATTCACCCCAGTCATCAGCCAGATATTCAGGGTGTCTTTTGTCGGGACAAAGGTGGGGCTGTAGGATTCCTGAATGGGTTGGTCGAGTAAGTCGCGCAAGATTTGCTTGAGGTAGGCGATCGCTTGTTCTGGCGGTAACACCTCATCTCGCAGCCTCTTTTGGAGCGTATTGATGATAGAGTCTGTCGCCTCAACGCCAGCATCTGCCTGCAACAGCAGCGCCTCAATCTCCATCACCGCGTCTTGATTCAACGGCCCTTGACCGACAATTGCCTTCAGTCGGTTGATCAAGCTGCGACGAGTTTTATCCAAGCCTTGCCGCAGCCGCTTCAGCCAAGTAATTTCTTCAATTGAAACATCCTCCACCCGACGCCCTTGAGCTGCCAGCACTTGCGCTGACCACATGAAGCCCTCATCGAAGGTAAGCCCGGGTATCGATCCAGTCTCTACGGTTGCCGCGGCTGGCTGCACGGGTGCCCTGACAGGTTCTGGTTCTTGCGTCTCTATCGCTGTTGCCTTGAGGCGTTCTAGCCGCGCCTGTCGGTCTTCCCGTGCCCAGAAAGGCACCGGGGTAGTGGCAGTCTCATCTGTCTGGGATTCAGTCGCTGCTGGCTCTGGTGATGCCTCTGAGGGTACAGCTTCTAAATCGACGCCGGTTTCGGCGATCGCTGTCTTGACCTCTGGTTCCTCTGCCTCTAATTCTGGGGGGGCGGCTTCTAAATCAATCCCGGTTTGGGCGATCGCTGTCGCGACTTCTGGCTCCCCAAACTCATCTGTTGTCGGTGCTTCTGCCTCGACTACAGGTTCAGGCGTTTGAGTCGGTTCTGCTTCTGTTTCTTGGGCTGTTTCTACCGGGGATGCTTCTGCCAGTGTCGGAGTTTCAGAAGTTTCCGGTGCCTCAGCTTCAACCGTCGTTGTCGCGGGTGCTTCAACTGATTGAGCCGTTTCAGCCTCCACGTTGACTTCTGCCGTTTCTACTTCTGTCGTTTCTGCAACAGTCTCTAATTTGCTGGGTTCCGCTGCCGAAGTGGCGGGTGACTCAGTTACCGCTGGAGCCGTTTCCACCTGGGATTGTTGCTGTTTTTGCTGAATATTTTTGTAGGCTGCCTTAGCGTAGCTGAGCAGGTCTTCAGCAACCTGCTGTGACTGAGCCTCTGTTGTTGATTCTGACGTTTGGGTTTCGGCTTCCGGTTGTAGAGACGCAATATCTGGCGTCTCTACATCGGTTTTTTCCCGTTCAACTTGGGAATCACTTGTTTTATCGCTAAACTGACGACGGAACCAATTAAAAACCATTGCACCTACAAAACTCAGCAGCAATTCAGGAGCTATTACTGCTACTAACTATAGAGAACTTTTCTACGTCGTGGGCGATTGAGCCTTAAGCTGGTCAGTAACTCGGCGCAGGACGCCTTGAATAAACCGATGCCCTTCTTCATCACTGTACCGTTTAGCTAACTCTATCGCTTCATTGACGGCAACTCTGTCTGGCACGCCAATATACATAATTTCTACCACTGCCACCCGCAAGATATCTCGGTCAATCCGAGGCAGGCGGTTTAACTGCCAATTCACCATTGCTTCGTCGAGCTGTTGATCGATCTCTTCCCGCTTGGCGTTGACTTTGGTAATAATTTCTAAGGCGTAGGCGCGAACTTCCTGCTGGTTTGACAGTTGAATAAATTCTGGCAGTTCTAGCGCAGTTCCCACACGGTTGATGGCTGCCTGAGTTAGCTCAATGGCTTCGTTGATCATCGCCTTTGCACTCTGAACATCCGAGGCGCGGGTTTCGCTACTGAGCAAGCGCTCGCTGGAGCGTTGAACTTCTGCTGCGGCAACTTCTAAAGTCTCTTGAACTTCAGAGCTGAGGGCGCGGATGGCAGCAGTGACTAAGCTGGATATTTGCTGGGTCGCCAGTCGTTCTACAGTCCCACTAAGCTGGCTAAGGCTGAGGAGAGCTAATTCACGGGCAATTCGGCGGGGTTGGCGGTTTTGCATGACAAATTCTAATGGGTAATCGGGAATGGGTAATCGGTAATCGGTCGTTGGTCAAAAGCTCATTCGTCATTGGTCATTAGCCAGTAGTAACGAACCAAGGACTAAGGACTAATAACTACTAACAATTACCGATTACCGATTACCGATTACTCATTCCCTCGTGATTTTTTAATCTTCCTCTGTAGGTAAAACCTGCCATCTTCCTTCAGAAACCAGGGGTTCTAGTTGGCGATCGCTACCAGTTGGAACCGGCACTAAGGGTAAGGGATTGGGACTGACAATTCCTCCCGAAACCACGACCTTGAAGGCATCTTCAATCGACATGGAGAGGTTCAGCACTTCTTCTTCCGGGACAACCGCATACCAGCCAGTGGTTGGGTTGGGCGTGGTTGGAATAAAAACGCTGAGCATGGGACGAGTCATCTGACATTGAATTTCGCTGCTCATCACACCTGTAACAAAAGCGATCGCCCAGACTCCTCGACGAGGATACTCTACCAAAACGACGCGGCGAAACTTGCCGTTTGTATCCCTTAGAATCGTTTCTAGTAACTGTTTGAGCGTTTTATAAACCGATCCGGCTAATGGAATCGCTTGCAACAGTCGCTCCCCAAAATCTAGAAGCCACCGTCCGGCAATATTGCGTGCCATTAAGCCAATCAGCATAATACACAGCAATGGAACTGCCAGTCCCACCAGCAGATTTAGGACATTCACCAGGATGGGATGCAGGCCATCGAAGGGATTTACCTGCTTTGGAATGCGGGTCAAAAAGTTGATCACCCAGCTGGCAATTGTAATTGTCAGCCAGATTGTGGTAGCCAAAGGAATGACAACCAGGAGACCTGCAATCAGGTCATTCTTTAAGTCCTGCTTGAAGCGTTGGATCACAGATTGCCCAATCTCCTTACAACTGGCGGTGCTTTCTTTATATCGGGATACCAATCTCACTCGGTGAGTGTTGGCTGAAAAAGTTCGTCAATCAACCCCAGAAGACACGCCTGCAAAATTGGAACCGGGCATTCTCTAAAAGATTGCTGCTCCTTCATGCATGACTTACCTGCCGCAACAGCGTAGGTTTGATTCTGGAATTGTTTCTTTTCTATCTTTATTTGTAAGACTTGTGAAGAATTGTTGCAACTCCCCAGGGATCTAGTATCACACTTTACACTTTAGCATTTACAAGTCCGTTACCTTTATCGAGGAGAGGAACTGACTGTCGTCGCATCCACATTCGTATCGTCTGGAGGAATTGGCTGACTTGGGTCATCCAGCGGGGACTGGGGAAGATGCTTAAGCTCCCAGACCTTGAGTAAGATGAGATATTCATAGAATGCCTGCAAAGTACACCAGGCAAATCCTCCTCGCCCGTCCAGAAAGCCACCCAGAAAGAAATACATATATACGAAGCGCACGAGCGGACGGAAGGGCAGCCTTAAAGACAAATCTTTGAGGGCGCGGCGTTTTTCTACTTCCGAACGACCCAAGAATAATTCTCGCCAGTTGACACTTCCTTTGTCTAACTGGCGCAGGGTTTCAACGGCTTCGTCTGTAGAGTAGCGGTTGTGCTTGTCGATCCAGCGACTCAATCCCTTACTACAGGTGTAGTGGGGATAGGTTTCTTTCAAGAAGCTGGTAGCTCCTTCGCAAACTTCCCGTTCGGTATGACCGTAGTCGCTAAACCAGACTTTGCCCGGTTTTAACAGACGCATCTGGTAGCGGGGATATTGGGTGCTGCGGCGAATCCAACTGCCCATGAACATGACGCGCTCTGCTGCATAGTAGCCGACATATTCAGTCGTTTTAATTGCTTCCAGGCATTCCTGAAACAGCTCTTTTGTCATCCGCTCATCAGCTTCGAGGATATAAATCCATTCGTGTTTGGCGGGGACTTCTTGAAGCATCCAGGTTCTTTGTCGTCCGTGACTTTCAAACCGATGCTTCACAACGCGCACATCGTAGCGACTGGCGATTTCGAGGGTGCGATCGCTACTGTACGAATCCACCACAATCACATCATCCGATAGCATTGCCGACTCAATACAAGCGGCAATATCAATTTCTTCGTTATAGGTCAGGATGTAAATTGAAAACATGCGATGCCGTTCGTGAGAGGAAATAACCAATCCCTGCTTTGAGATGCACTTCAAAAAGGGAAATCCCGATCGCGTTGGGTTCCTTGGGGCGTTATGACTTCAAAGAGTAGAAGTCTGTTCGGGGATGCTTTCTTTGCCGGATGAAGGATGGAAATTGCAGCCTTCATCCTAGCCTACTTAACAGGCAGCAGCTTCGCCACCACTTCGCCGAGGGGAAAGCCTACAGTTTTTTCGGCAACTGAACCCCTAACCCCTCACAACTCGCGATTTCTTACCGCGCCTGAGCTTTCCGACGGCTTCCTCCCGAACCTGTCAACCCCAGTGCCGCAATGCTAAGGTAGCCAATCGCTAAGAGTAAACTGCTCAGACCATTCCGGATACTCGTCTTCAATAACTCGCCTTGAGCTTGTTTTTGGGCTTCTAGTTTGCCGCCTCGAACTTGGGTTTTAGCTGCATCGACTTGTGCGTTCAAAGCTTTTGGGTCTTGCTTTAACTTTTGTAGTTGATCTTTGAGTGCTTGCAATCTCGCCTGTTGCTCCCCTTGAACTTGACCGCTCTTGAGCGCCTGATCTAGTTCCGCAAGCTTCTTACTATCTTCAAGCAAGGCGGTAACTTGGGCTGACTGGCTGGCGATTTGAGTTTCAACTTGAGTGGCTCTTTGGTTAATTCGGGCGAGCGCTTCCTGGTTCAGCAGACGCAGGCTATTGATGTTCAGTAAGGGAACTGGCAGCAGGAAGCTCAAACCTAAAATAACAGAGAGTATCAACGCTCCGATTCTTACTATATCTTCCCACCCTTTTCGAGCTACTCCAGAGTTATTGTCAATCCAATATCCAGCGAACAGCAGCGCCAGACCTACCATTGGAATCACACCTCTGTCAATTAGCTGCCCTGTAACGCCCTGTTGCCACTGTAGGAAGTTCAGCCGCCACTGTGGATCGTCCACGCCACTAGGTCTATTTGGCGGAATTAGAAAAACCGCATAGTCAACCAGTGAGGACACAATTAGGATCACTCCGACCAACTTGAGGATTTTGGAGGCAACGGAGGAAGGTTGACGGCTATTAGCTGCTTTCATGGTTTTCGTCGTGAGTTATGAATTTTTTACTTCAAACTTAACTGAATAACATACTGAGTGACCTATCTGCCCACCGGATAATTACGCATTTATCAAGGTTTAGAAGACTCAGTAAAGGAAGGGAAGTTTTCTTAGATTCACCCGTTGGCTTCAGGGAAGTTAACCCAGAGGAATTCTACTCAGTTGTCGGTACGCCGTGATTATCTTCAGTTTAAAGCTGCTGATTTTCCAGAGACTTTCTTAGCAAGTTCCACATCTTACATCAACTGGGTCTATCAGTGTTAAATAATCACAATTTGCAACTAAAAGTATAAAACTTTGTAAGCATCGCAATCTTTATGTTCATCGTCCAAAAAATTCGCGTCCAGAGCGTGAGGAACTGTTAAAAATCAGTTGTTTTGCTTTTGCTCTAATAAATCTTAGCCGTTTTTTTTAAAGATGGCTATCGAAGAATGCAAGGCTAAAAAAAAAATAATATTTCCGGAAAGCGAGTTAACAGAAAAATTAAATTTATAAGAAAAATACATTGACATCGTCAATGTAAAAATTGCTCCCGCTACTCCTTTGAGTTCGGAGAGAGAAAAGTTCAGACATCACTTGCTTTGCTGCAAATTGCCTTCATTAACTCAATCCGATAAACCAGAATCGGTGTATCCAATCCTTTAAGACTCATCGCGTTACCCAGCCGGGGGCAATCCTTGACAGCACTGGCAGCGTCAGCGTCCATGAGTACAGTTTCGGTACAAGCAATGTCGTTTCCTTGGCTTGTCGCCTGCACCCGTGCTGCTGTATTCACCGTCGTGCCGAAGTAGTCAAGCCGCTCGTTTAGGGTGACACTAATACAAGGGCCGACATCAATGCCAATTTTGAGGATGAGCCGATCTTCTGCTGTTAGTTGCAACTGTTGATTCAAAGCTTCCATCTGCTGGTGCATGGCGATCGCGCTTCTCGTCGCATCAGCAGGCGCAGTGAATGCTGCCATCACCGCATCCCCAATCGTCTTGACAACCACACCATTGTGGGAATCTACTACCTGAAACAGCAGATCGAAGTGTCGGCGTACCAGATGATAAGCCCGCGAATCTCCTCGCCTTGCGTAGAGTGCCGTCGAACCAGCCAGATCCGAAAATAAAATTGCTACCCGCCGAATCGTTAAACTCTCATTAGGCGGAATCGTCTCGCGGGGAAAAAAGTCGCGGAAAGTTTGCAGCGTCAGCATCTGGTGTCCGGAAACTACCCCATATTGAGCATCGACTTTAGCGCGGAAATTCGGATCGTCTGCTTCCCTTCCCAAGCGGCGCAATCGTTCATCAATACTAAACGTAATCCGCACCTGCTCATCAGCATCAGTGGCGTGGACAGTGTGACACCTTGGGCAGGTATGGTTTGTCCGCAGATCGTACAGACTTTTCGGATTGAAGTCGATGCCCCGACACATGGGACATTGAATGTCCCAGTTGAGAGATAGGATGCCTTCTTTCAACGCGGTGACTAACACTCGCAGCGCCTCCCGTTCGCTTAAGTGCAATCGTTCGGCAATTCGACGGGGGTTAGCATGGTAGAGTTCTCGGCTGTCGCTTTCCTGCAAAAATGCCGTCAGATGCTGCCGTACTGCTGGTTTAACCCCATAAGCTTCCAATGTAGCGGCAGCTTTGGCGATCGCGCTTTGGCGTCTAGGAAAAAAGTTAAGCACTGCCCGGTTTATCCTCTATATCGCTAGGTTGATTGAGAATTTTGGTAGCGTGCAACCCTGAGTGTAATCCCAATACAATGATGATTAGCGATTCAGTTTTAGCAAGATGAATGGGTGCCAAGAGTTATCTTAGTACCAGCTTAGAACATTACTAGGAAGACCCCTTTGTCTTTGTTTAGAAAAAAACACCAATCACAATTGGTTCTCTCAATACAAAAAACTAAGCTGTGCAAATTCCCCGACTGCATCCAGACACGATTGAGGAAGTAAAGCAACGGGCTGACATTGTAGATGTCATCTCGGAATACGTCCTATTGCGGAAGCAGGGCAAAGATTTTGTGGGTTTGTGCCCTTTTCATGAGGAAAAAAGCCCTAGTTTTAGTGTCAGTTCCAGCAAGCAGATGTATTACTGCTTTGGCTGTCAAGCTGGGGGAAATGTAATTACCTTCCTGAAGGAACATTCTAAGCGTTCTCTGGGCGAAGTCGTGCTGGATTTGGCGCGGCGCTACCAAGTTCCGGTGCAGATGCTGGAACCAGAACAGCGACAGGAATTGCAGCGCCAAATTACGCTGCGAGAGCAGCTGCATGAGATTTTGGCAGTGACTGCAAGCTTTTATCAGCACGCCCTCCGGCAAGCTCAAGGAGAGGTGGCTTTAGAGTATTTACGCGCGAAGCGGCAACTCTCGGAAGAAACCATCCAACAATTTCATCTAGGCTATGCACCAGCGGGTTGGGAAACCCTCTATCGCTACTTGGTGGAACAGAAACACCACCCGGTGCAGTTGGTAGAACAAGCGGGGTTGATTGTTCCTCGGAAGACGGGCAGCGGTTATGTAGATCGATTCCGCGATCGCTTGATGATTCCGATCCACGACAGCCAAGGGCGCGTCATTGCCTTTGGTGGCAGAACCTTGGGGGATGAGCAACCCAAGTATCTCAACTCCCCCGAAACTGAGTTATTTCATAAAGGCAAAACTTTATTTGCGTTGGATAAAGCTCGCGACGCGATTGGCAAGCAGGATCAAGCCGTCGTGGTAGAGGGATATTTTGATGCGATCGCTCTCCATGCAGCAGGCATTTCTAACGTCGTCGCTTCTCTTGGCACCGCCCTCAGCATAGAACAGGTGCGCTTGTTGCTGCGGTACACCGAATCCAAGCAGATTATCTTTAACTTCGACGCCGACGCCGCGGGGACAAAAGCAACTCAACGAGCGATTGGAGAAATTGCCAATCTCGCTTACCAAGGACAAGTTAATCTCCGAATTCTCAACCTTCCAGATGGGAAAGATGCTGATGAATTTATCCGCAAAGGCGGCACTCAAACCTATCGGGAACTGCTGCTCAATGCCCCGCTGTGGCTTGATTGGCAGATTCAGCAAATCTTAGTCGGAAAAAGCCTCAAACAAGCAGATCAATTTCAGCAAGTTACGGGAGAGTTGGTGAAGTTACTCAACAACCTCACCAACGACGATCAAATTACTTATTACATCAATCACTGTGCGGAAATCCTGAGTCAGGGGGATTCTCGGCGGGTAGGGTTGCTATCAGATAATCTTCTCAATAAAGTTGTTCGTCACTGGGAAGAACTCCTCAATCAAGATAATTCCCTACAGGTGCCGCTGCTAATTAACAATCTTCTCAAGCAAACCAAGCCTAATCAGAATAAACGTTTCCAGCCGCGCCGTACTGGTAGCAATAATAAACTCCAACAGTCATCTGTACCGGGTTCTTCGGAACGCAGTCTTTTAGAACGATCAGAAGCTTTACTCCTGCGCTTTTACGTCCATTGCCCCGAATATCGGCAGGCAGTTATTGATGTGTTAGAAGAACGAGATTTGTTCTTTAGCCTTCCCCACTACCGATTTTTATGGCTAAAAATTTTAGATATACAAAGGCATTCTGAGGCATCTAGAATAGAAGCGCCAGAACTGATATCTTCCCTACAAAACTTGTTGATTGAATTTCCTGACGATTTGGCTCAGGTATCTCCACTGTTTCATCTCGACGAGAATACACAGCAAGATATTCTTTCTCCTGAATTGATTAAATCAGCTGCCGCTTGTATGGAACGGGTAATGTGTGAAAACATCGCCCGCCGCTTTTTGGATTTATGGAAAAACCCCGACACCTCTATCGACCCTAAAAAAAGAGAATATTACTGCCAAGAATTTTATAAAGCAAAACAGCGGATCAAAGAGTTAGATGGGCAACTGCAATTTTCGTATTTTTATCGTTAATTAAGCTTGCGAAGCGAGGACGGCAACAGACGGCGTAGTTGGTATTGTCAGGTTAACGGTTCTAGGAATTACGCCTTGAAGACGATCGCGGGATCAACGCGAGTGACTTTTTGAATGGCAAAGATGGCAGAACCGACGCACATGACAACCGTGATTCCCAAGGCAGCGATCGCAGTTGCCGGAGTGATTAAAATGATGATTCCCTGACTGGAAAATGTCCAGGCTACCACTCCTAAGCAAAGAACCATGCTGGGAATATAGCCTAGAATTGCCATCCACAGCGCCTGTTCGATGATTGCACAGTAGATAACCCAATCGGACGCGCCCATCGCTTTGAGAGTGCCAAATTCCTTGATGTGATCGGATACTGACGAGTAGAGGATCTGACCGACAACGATCGCCCCAACAATGATACCCACCGCTGCACCAAGACCCAGAAGGAACCCAATTCCAGTTCGCTTTTGCCAGTAAGTCTGAGTCATTTCAATCATTTCGGCGTGAGTGTACGCACGGGTATCTGGTAAAGTGGCTTCTAACTTCTGCTTAAGTGCCTCTAAATCCTGACCCGGCTTGGCTTGAATCAACACATAAGTGATGGGGTCTGATGCGGCTAACGGTTTGGGTACAGAAGTAGCAGTGGGATCGAGCTTCTCATAAGTGTTAGTACATTGGATTCCCCTCGATCCTGATTGCAATCGGCAAGACAAATTAGAAGTCTGACCGGAATTTAAGTAAGCATTGGCACTCTCCAATGAGGTAAACATATAAGCATTTGATGCAATTGAGCGATTTCTTTGGGTGAAGCCAACTAACCGAGCTGGTAAAGTACCTACTTCAGCGACATCACCGATCTTTCGTACCTTTAAGGCATCCAGATTCGTTACATCCACCATTACGGTGTAAGGTTCTTTTAGAGCGCTCACGCTTCCTTGGGTGATATTTGTTGGTACAAACAATTGTCCATTTGGGTCAAATCCGATGACTCTGACTGGAGCAATCTCATTTGAAGCGTGACGCCATACGGAACCCCTGGCAATGAGTGCTTCGGCTCGCTCTACGCCTGCCACCTCTTGAGCCAGAACGACGTGCGCCTGGGGGATGGGCAACGTCAAGTCAAGGTACACCATACTCTTGGATGCCACCCAAATATCGGCTTGAGAATTGTCAATTAATTTAGCAGCGGAGCGACTAAAGCCATTGAAGATACCCGTTTGAATTGTTACCAGGCTAACGGCAAACATAATCCCTGCCTGAGCCACAAGTAAACGAGGAATGTCTTCGAGCAAGTGCTTCCGAGCTAGTGAAACCATAAGAAAAGATTTACGATTACTTGCAAGTTTGACCAAAAGTTAGGCTAAAGACTTAAACGGATAAGTGCTTCTCAAATTAACTCTACTGTGTTTAAAAAGAGCCGAATCCAGGATGATTCTACCGCAAGAGAATTTAATAATCGTCAAATGGGAGCGATTGTTGCCAAAGGGGTAGAGATGGCATTCCCTTCAGGGCAACAGTCTTATCAAGTTCTTAAAGGGATTGACTTAGAAATCTGTAGGGGCGATATCCAACTCTTGATGGGGCCGTCTGGATCGGGAAAAACCACCCTGCTGTCAATCTTAGCTGGACTGCTGACACCCTCTGCTGGAAAGGTGTACTTACTCGGAGACGAGATTACAGGAATGTCTAGGGCAAAGCTAGCACGGTTCCGACTACACAATATTGGCTTTATTTTTCAGGGTTTCAACTTGTTTCCAGCACTAACAGCATCTGAAAATATTGAAATCGTGCTGAATGTTAAAGGCATTCGGGATAGGGTCGCCCGACAGCAAGCAAGAGTGTTGTTGGAACAGGTGGGATTGGGGGATAAAGCGAACCAGAAGCCGGGTGATTTGTCTGGAGGACAAAAACAGCGGGTAGCGATCGCGCGGGCTTTAGCAGGCAATCCCCAATTGATTATGGCAGATGAGCCAACCGCTGCCTTAGACTCCCATAGTGGGCATACCGTAATTGAGTTATTGCGTCAGCTAGCGAAGGAAGGCGGCTGCACGGTGCTGATGGTGACGCACGATCCTCGGATTGTCGATGTCGCCGACCGAGTCGCTTATCTGGAAGATGGAGTTCTCAAGAAAGAATAGTGTAAATCGGGCAACATTCACGATGCTGCTTGCATGGTTTGGACAATCTCACGCAAGGTTTCTGATACTGAGCGGGGATGCCAACCTAGTTCCTGAAAGGCTTTGGTGGCATCTACCCGGACGCAGCGGTCGTAAATGTAGTGAACGCGCTCCCGACTGAGGGGTGGCTGCCATTTGAAAAGGCGTCCGACTGGATCGAGTAAATTTCCCAAAAATCTCACGACCGGCTTAGGAGCTTCGGCGGGGACAGGAATATTGGTTTCCTGACTGAAAATCTCGAACATTTCGCGGGTAGTCAGCTCACCAGCAGAAATAATGTAGTGTTCTCCAGGTTTGCTTTTTGCTGCTGCTAGAATCATCGCCGCAGCTAAGTCGTCCACATGGACAATGCCGGTAATGCGATCGCCTCCTGCCCACACCTTTAGCCGTCCTTTGAGAAATTGTTGCATCACGGGGCCAAAATGGGGATCGTCCGCCCCAAAAATCCCAGAAGGCAGAAGACTCACAACCGGAAGCCCTTGCGCCGCAAATCGATCCACCCATTCTTGCGCTTGGTATTTGGTGCGATCGTAGGCAGAGGAAAAGTTAGTCTGTGTCCGCTTAAAAGTTTCATTTACAAGTTTGCCCCCCGTATCGCCAAACACGCCAATGGTGCTGCAATAGACGACTTTAGAAACGCCAGCGGCTTGAGCAGTTTCTAACACGCAGCGGGTTCCTTCCACATTCACCCGCTCCATTTCTGCCTCATCAACGATGCCCAGTTCTACATAGGCAGCCGTGTGAAAAACTATATCTACCCCAGTCATTGCCGAACGCATGGCATTCCGGTCGGTGATATCTCCGTAAACCAACTGCACGTTGCAATTAGAAAGACGCGCTAGATTGCTCGATTTTCGGACTAGCCCCACCACCAAGTCGCCCTGCTGCTCTAAAGCCCGCACTAAGTGAGAACCTGTAAATCCGCTGGCTCCAGTAACTAGCGCCTTCATAATGCTTTTTCGTAAATGCGGTAAGTTTTATAAATCTTGCCCCCCGCTGCTTCAATTAGCTTGCGGGAGGGAAAATTATCTTCATAGACCCAGGAAAGTTCCGCTTGCTTATAGGGTTTACCTTTTTGAATTCCCCCTTGCATTCCCAAATAAATCAAGGCGAGAGGCACCATTTTTCGGCGATATTCCGGCAGCGAACAAATGGCAATTACTCGTCCTCGATCAATTTGACGGCGATACCAAAGGAACTTAAGAATTCCCAGCCAATTTAACTTTCCATTGACGTGTTTTAGAGGAATATTGTAGTCGGGTAATCCCATCCAAAACCCAATCATTTCCCCGCTATATTCGGCAATTGGAAAGACATCCGGATCTACTAAAGTCTGTAGTTCTTTCGCTTCTTCTAAAAATTCTTCCTGGCTGCGCGGGGTTGAACTCCAGTTATTAGCGAAAGCGCGGTTAAAAAGATGATAAAGGCTGATGCAATCTTGCTCAAATCCTTCTCCTTTTGTTCTTAACGGACGAAAGGTAACACCTGATTTACAAGCAATCCGATAAGCTTTCTCAAATTCTGCTGATAAGGGTTTATCTAAAGAAAAATTATAGGCGTAAGCATCCTTAGCTTTATGCCAGCCATCTTTCTCTATAAACTCTGGATAGTAGGACGGATTATAGGGCATCATCACCATTGGTGGCGAGTCAAATCCGTCTACTAAAAATAAACAATTATTGTGAGTTGAGAGGTCGATTGGACCCCGAACAACCGTCATGCCTTGCTCCCGCAACCAGTTGCAGGCAGTCTCAAATAAGGATTGCGCGATCGCAAAATCTTGAACGCACTCAAAAAAACCGAACAACCCAACATTTTGTCCTTCTCGTTCAATCAACCGATGATTGACTGCGGCAACAATGCGTCCTACTGCCTGAGAACTGTTTGCTCCCTCAGAGATAGCAATAAACTGTTGTAGTTTCCCATACTGAAGGAACGGATTACTAGGAGTGAACTGCTTGGCAATACTGCTGCGAATTGGCGCTACCCAGTGAGGGTCGTTCGCATAAACTCGCTCCGGAACATCCAAAAACATTTTGGTCTCTTCCGGAGTTGTTACCGCTCGAATTTGAACCTTTGTTGTTTGATTTTCCACCATTTTTATAGTTGTAAAAGTGTTTCATAAAACAACTTTTGTTTAACTCTCCAAATTCATTGGTAAAGTCAATCCATTGAATGGCTCAAATTGCCAGAACCTTTTCTTGAGGAGTTTCTGTTCCCTTGTTCGCTAGATATTCGGTAAGCTGAGCTTCGATTTCGTCGCGCACAATTTGACGGTACTCGATGAAGTGCTCAATATGGGCGCAATTAATCAAATAAGACTCAAATACACCCGGATTGTGTTGAATGATGGAGAACATCTGACGCCAGAACTGGAAACGGGTATTGCGTTTCAGTCCTTGTCGCCAACAAATAATAAATAATGCCTTGATATCACTGAATCCCGGCATTCGGAACTTCTTCTTGTGAGGAGTCGGCTTCATCTGTATAAAGTGCCGATAGACTCGTGCTAGATAGCGAGATGGTTCATACAGTTCCCAGAAGCAACTGACGTATTCACGAGCCAATTCTTCTAAAGGACGGCTGGGGATAAAATTGGTCAGTGTTGTCTGATGGATATTTGCCTCTTCACTCCCCTCCAGCAAACGACCCTCTTTTTGAAGTCGATGCCACAGAGCTGTATTCGGCAAAGCCTGAAGCATACTGAACAGTGCTTGAGGAATTGCTGTCGCTTCCACAAAATCAATGATCCGCCGACCTGCCCCAGCCTTTTCACCATCAAAGCCAATGATGAAACCAGCCATTACGCGCAAACCCACCCGATTAATTTTCTGAACCGATTCCATCAGGGAATTGCGCGTATTTTGGAATTTCTGAGTCATCGCCAGGCTCTCTGTGTCCGGTGTTTCGATGCCCAAAAACACTGCACTGAAGTTGGCAGCGACCATCAAATCCAGCAATTCCTCATCCTGTGCTAAGTCTACCGAGGCTTCCGTCGAAAGGCGGAAGGGGTAGCCGCGAGCTGCCATCCAGGGACCGAGTTCGCGCAGCAAGAGCTTGACGTTGCGCTTGTTGCCGATGAAGTTGTCATCAACCACAAAAATAGAGCGCCGCCAGCCTAAATCATACAGAGCTTGTAACTCAGCGAGCAGTTGCGCGGGGGTTTTCGTGCGTGGCTTGCGCCCATAGAGAACAATGATGTCGCAGAACTCGCACTGGAACGGGCAACCCCGCGAAAACTGCACCGACATATCGTTGTAGGCAGTTAGATCCAGCAGGTCGAATCTGGGAATGGGTGTGTTCGTGACATCGGGCTTTTCGCCATTAGAACGGAATACCCCCTGTGTTTCACCCCGCTCTAAAGCCTCGACTAGGAGCGGCAGGGTAATCTCGCCTTCGTCTAAAACCAGAAAGTCTACTCCGGCTTCCTGTGCCGCAGTTGGAACTGAGGTAACGTAAGGACCACCGACTGCCACCAATTTGCCGCGCTGCTTCGCTTCGCGGATCAGGTGTAGCATATCGGGTTTCTGGACAATCATCCCGGAGATGATGACGAGGTCTGCCCAAGCCCAGTCTGCTTCAGTCTCACATCGAACATTGCGGTCTATTAAGCGGAACTCCCAAGTTTGGGGCAGAATCGCTGCGACTGTAATCATTCCCAGCGGAGGAAGCGATACCTTCCGTCCGATTAGTTCTAGCGCTTTGTCAAAAGACCAGAACGATTTGGGAAATTGTGGATAGAGGAGCAGTACACGCATCACGCACTCCAAAAAAGGGGTTAAGCAAACGGCTAGTCATAGGGCAATCTCAGGTTAAGCCTGGTATTGCTATGCACTAATCGTTGGTTTATACAATAAGTCCCGAACGGCTACCATTCCTGCCACCAAACGATCCATTTCCTCGTGAGTGTGGAGAGCGTTGACGGTAATGCGGAGGCGGGGTTTGGCAATAAACCAAATCGGAGAGACCCAAAGACCGCGCTCTTGCAAAAGTTGTCTGCCAAAGACCTTGGGATTAATCTCCGACGGTAAAATGACTGGGACAACGTTGGTCTCGCCAATTGCGGCAAAATCATTTTCAGCTAAGCGCGATCGCAAGTATCGGGTATTTTCCTGTAGCTTTTGGACTCGTTCTGGCTGTTGGCGAACGATACGGATGCTTTCTAAGGCAGCCGCCGTGGTTGGGGGCGGTAAAGAAATGGTTCCAATTGAGGTGGGAGAAACATTCAACAGCGGTTTTAACTCTGCGACGTGGCTGCTAATGGCGGCTCCGGCTGAGGCGGCAAACTTAGAGAAAGTCGTCATAATCAGCGGCACGACGCCCCGCTCAATCGCATAACTGGGCAAAATGCCAAAATGCTCGTAGATCCCTCTTCCCGTGGCTCCAATGGCACCGCTGGCATGAGCTTCATCCATTACCAGCACACTGCCCTCGTATTTTTGCAGGACACCGATCATGTCGAGCAGCGGCGCGATATCCCCATCCATTGAGAATACGGCATCGGATACAACCAGAATGCGATCGCCAGGTCGGGCATATCGATGCAGTTTTCGCGCTAAATCCTCCACATTACAATGGCGGTAAGCTTTTACACGGGTGCGGGGGCTATTGCCAAACACTTTTCCGGAACGAGTCCCGGCATTGACCACGGCTGAGACAATGCAGCCATGATTGAGGACATCGGTGAGAATTAAAGTTTCGCGAGTGTTCTGAAATCCCGGCACGGGAATTGCCAAGTGGCAGAAGGCATCCATTAAGGCTTGCATCGCCATCCAAGCATTCAGAAATAGCTGGGTATGGGGCAGATGCTTAAAGGCTGAAATCTCGTCCTCTAGCTGTCGATGCAGATCGATTCGACCGCTCAAGACGGAGCAGGAGCTGTTTGACGTTCCGTATTTCAGGATGGCATCAATGGCACCTTGCTTAACGGCTTCTTCGTGAACTAACCCTAAAACATCATTGGTGCAGAAGCTGAGAACGGTTTGACGCTCACCCGTCGCCGCGTCTTCAATCTCGACTGTATTCCCCTGCTTCTGATGACAGATATATTCATCGGGGTCAAGTCCGCTCTCGTACCAATGCTGGACATATTCTTTGACAATTTGCACAAGTTGACTCCTCTCAGCTTTTACCAGATCGGCGATCGCCTCTGGCTCAACAGTAATATTTGCCAGACTCGGTTTCTGCTATCCAGGTCTGACGAAACGCCCAAAGGAATAAGACCTCATAGTGTTTATGAATATATTGCTCCAGCTCACTTGACCGCAGGACTGAGAAAGGGCTAGAGGATACGCCGCTGCTAAGATTGCCTTCATCCGAGTGAATTTTCTTGGGTTAGTTCAGATGGCTCTCTTGCAATCGCCTCACGAGAGAGAAATAGACTTTTCTGAATTCCCCTGATGATTTTGCGATTGACTAGATTTTTGCACAAATTTCTCATGTTGCCGGACAATTAGCCGCTGGATAGCAATAATCGCTGGATTTATTTCTACATAACGTCGCTGGGGATTGGCTAAATAGGTTCGCTGCTCGCTTTCGATCATCTCGATGTCTTGAGCGAGAAATTTCAACAACACAAAGCGCGGGAGCAGGATTTGCAACAAAGGCTTGAGCGGGTTGAGTACCCATTTTGGCAAGCGGACTTTGAAAAAGAAAAAGGCAAAAGAGCGGCTCTCAGTTAAGCCAACGGGCAATCGCATCAAGTATAGGGCGGAAACTCCTTGGAGAACGGTATAAAAATGAGGGTATCGATACTGAATCGAGATCGGTAAGGTGGTGACTTGGTCAGCGCGATCGCTCAATCCGAGAAACTGAGCCATGCGACCTTTGTAGGAAACATTGTATTCGGCGCAGACTGCTGCGTCTGTCTCCCGCAGACTTGTTAGTACCGGATCGAACCAACCCTGCAATTTTTGGTGCAGAAACCCATGAAAAACATCCATCGTGTTCTCATTGCAGATGGAAAAATGTGCCTGGAAGTGGGCACTCACTGGCACCATTAACCAATCTGGCTCGTCAAATTCAGGGATATCCGGCGGCTGACAGGTGGTGGCGAGAGCGCGATCGCCAGGGAAGATCCAGATAAGATTATATTTTTCTTGCACTGGATAACTGCGGGCTTGGGCGCGGGGAAGTTTTTGGGTGTCGGGAAGATAGGGAATGCTGACACAATGACCTTCACCGTCAAATTCCCAGCCATGATAAGCACACGCCAAGTTACACCCTTGGACGGTGCCCTTGTGCAGTGCGATGCCTTTGTGAGGGCAAGCATCCTCTAAGGCATGGAGATTCCCTTGAGTATCGCGAAAAATTGCGATCGCTTGCTGCCAAATGACGACAGGCATGATATCACCGGGCTTCAGTTGGTCTGCCCACCCCACCGGATACCAGTGATTCCCATTGATGCCCACCTCTCGAACAGCATTCTGAACGGTCTGGCTGGTTAGCGTTGTAGCCAGTTCCATGAATTGTGCCTCTGTTGCCTGTTTCTGTGACAATATTTAGCTTCCTAGTCGCCGATAAGTCAATATCAATTTGTTTTGTCTTTTGGGATTTTTCAAATGATGAATCACCCATCACCCAGAACAGCCCAAAATAAGTTGATTTCCACCTATCTAGGTTATGATGACCAAAAATTGCAGGTTTCTGGCTTATGTTGGGCGATCGCAGACTGTTAGTGCTGCTGGCAGCAGGCTCCCTGACGACCATGACGGGGGGAGTCATTGCGCCAATTTTGCCAGAAATGGTACAACAACTTCACCTCGATCCTGCGTTTGCCGGTAACTTGGTGAGCCTACACTGCCTGACAATTGCCCTATTTAGCCCACTGCTAGGGATTTTGGCAGATCGAGTTGGTCGGTTGCGGGTGCTAATTCCTTCCCTAATTCTCTACGCAGTGTTAGGTACAGCAGGAGCTTTCATCCAAACGCTGACACCGCTGTTAGTGATGCGGGGGTTGCTGGGTGTCGCCAGTGGGGGGATTGCAGCGGCAAGTCTGGGCTTGCTGGGAAATATGTATGAAGGCGAAGCGCGATCGCAAGCTTTAGGTTACGCAACCAGTACCCTAACTCTGACTGGTATTGCTTTTCCGCTTTTAGGGGGCTGGGTTGGTGCCACTCACTGGCAATATGCTTTTTATCTGTATGGGCTAGGGTTGCCGCTAGCGTTTTTGGTTGCTTTAATTTTGAAAGAAAAGCCACCGAAGCTTCGGGTTAAAGAACGCGCCACGGATTCAAACCAAAAGCTGGGTAAAATCATCGGACAGCCCCACGCCTTGCAGTTGTTACTGACCCTTTGCTTAGCCTCAGTGGCAATGTATGCCGTCGTTATTTACGCACCCCTTTACCTCAAGGCAACGATAGGGGCAGGAGCATCTCTCAATGGGATTGTCCTGGCATCGCGGGCAGTTGGGGCAGCTGCTGTCTCCGCTTTTGCTGCGAAGGGACTCGCCAAGCGACTGGGTTTAAATCGAGCCACCGCAACCGGATTTGCCCTGATGGCATTAACCTTGGCAACCATCCCACTGCTGTCCCAACTCCTCTGGATTTTGATAACAGCGGTACTCTTCGGGGTGGGATTTGGGATTGTGCTACCCAACCTCTATAGCGCTTTAGCCGATCTCGCCCCCTCACAACTCCGGTCTAGCGTGCTGGCAATCGGAACGGGTGCCGGTTTCCTCGGACAGTTCCTCTCCCCGATTCTCCTAGGGCCAGCGATCAATTATGGCGGCTTGCCAGGGGTCTTTTATGGGGCAGCGAGTGTCTCGATGGTGGCAGGATTGCTGCTTTTCTTTGGTAGCAAAGACAAATTTAATCGCGATCCTCTGGAAGTCTAACCTCTTGCTCCACTTCCAGTCCAGCTAGAAAATTCCGATCTTCGCTAATATGGGGAAATTTTAGTTGAGAATCCGGAATTCCCCTTTCTACTTGACGTTGGCGAACTTTGGCAAAGCTGCCAGGAGCCAGAATTCGCAGTCGGGGAGGAGGCACCTGATCCTTGCGTTTGGATTGATAGTAAACGTTAGTTTCCTTGAGTTTACGGTCAAAGCTGGCTAAAAAAGCAAGGCTATCGCTCAAAATAGGACCGCTAACGAGTTCAATATTCACGAGATAATGGGCGGGGAACTCATTTTCGGACAAAGTGATACAAAAATCCTCTAATGGCAAGCCAAATTCTTGTTGCAGGCTTTGCATCACCTGAGTGGCATGAAATTCGGTCGTCTTCTCCGTCGTGGAAGACAAAATCCCGCCTCGACGGTGACGGAATACAATCAGAGGAGCCTGCTCGTAAAAGCCTAGAACTTCGACAACATCACCAATATCGTAACGGTAGAAGCCGCTATAGTTGGTCATCAGAATCCGGTAAAGTTCTCCCGCCTTCACTTCCGTGGCGAGTAAGGTTTTGGGATGCTCTACTTCCCACTGGTCTTGCGGGATAAATTCAAAAAAGCCTGCTTCAATGGCTAAGATGCTGCCATCGTTGTTGAGGTCGTGGTAAATACTAAAGGTGCCTTCAGCGGAGGCGAAAACAGCCCCAAAGCTAGGGATGTCGTCAAAGTAGCTGGGAAATCGCTCAAAGTAAAAATCTGAGGTTCCTCCCCGCGCGGTGGCGGTAAAAGATAGCTCAGGCCATGCTAGTTTCGGGGTAAGCCGTCCCTCTGATTTTAAGATTTCCCGCAATTGAGCGGCGCGACTTGGATTTGCTGACCATTGCCGTTCCAATTTGGCTCGAAGTTCTGGTTCGAGTGTTAACCAACTGGCAATGGTTCCGGTTTCGATGTCTCGGATCAAATCTTCCGCGTAGCGCTCTAAATAGTTGCAGATTCGCAGGATGAGCATGGGAAAATTGGCTCCGATTCCGCGCATCGAGCGATCGCGCAGGGCAAATAAGAAGCAAAGATAATGGCGGGTGATACTATCCGCTGCTTGTAGGGTTTCGTAAGGATGGGCAAAGAGTTGTTCGTAGAGAAATTTGCCCATGCGGAGGACGCCTGTACCTCCCGGCCCATATTCAATCCCGCCACTGGTGCGTCCCGTTATTTGGGCGGTGTTGGTGACTAACAGTTTGCCAAATTTTCGATCTTGCGAACGCAGCGCCTCACCTAAAAAGCCGATGCAAGTCAGATTCGCCCATCCCAACGAGTTCTGAAATCGCTGAGTCACCGGGATTAATTTCTGATTTCCCGTCGAGCCACTGGTCGTATTGAGATAAACGACCGGATCTGGCGTTAAAATATTTTTTTCACCTTGGGCAATGCGTTCAGTATAGGGTTCATAGCTGCTGTAAGGCAGAATCGGAATCTGTTGTTGAAATTGCTCGATTGTTCTGATATCTCTCAGTCCATATTTGCGACCTAATTCGGTATGTTTATGAGTCTGCAATAGCTCCTTTAATAACTGCTCCTGTACAGCAGAAGTCCGGCGAGTTTTTTTCACAAAATTCGCCCTGGCACGTTCAGCAATCGTTGTCAAAACTGGTAGCAATAGATTTGCCATTAGTGCATTAGATCCATTAGCAAGAATAACTAGATGTCGATTAAAGCAGATTTTTTCTTTTTCTCCAAACTAAATGCTAAACTTCGCTAGTAGTTATTATTCATAATGTCTTTATTAAGGACTGATGAGCGATGAAAACGAAGCTTTTTGGGGACAGTTATAGCAGTTCTATAGGAGTTGTAAATTTTATGAACTGCGTTGGCGAAGCCTGCGCGTTGGCGTTAGCCTCGCGTTAGCGATAGCGCTTAGACGCCAAGAGCGCTAAGGAAGAGAGAAAAGAGATATCTAAGCTTTCATAAATGGATTAGGATTATATATCCAACTATTATTGACTCAAAATAGGTGAGGAGATGGGTATGGAAACCAAATCGGAAAATGTCATAAAATTAGACTTGGAAAAGCGGGTCAAGCCAATCGAACGAGTGGATATTTCATCGATAACGCCAGAAACATTTTTTGAAAAATATCAAAAAACCGGAACTCCTGTTATCATTACGGGCTTATTGGAAAGTGAAGGTGACTGGAATTTAGACTATTTATGTGAAAAGTTTGGCAGCCAAGAGTTAATCTTCCGAAATCCAGGGCGGGAAAGGGAAAAGCAGGAAAAGCGCAAATGGAAAAGCATCGGCAGTGGCGTAAATCTGCAAAGTATGCAATTCACAGAATATGCAGAGATGTTGCGTAACCATAAGGCTCATGAAAATGACATTAACCTAGGAAAATGTCCCCTCAAAAATACCCCGCTTGCTGATACCCAGTCTTTGAAAATCATTGGCTCTCGGCTAGGTTTAACGAAACCTGCGAGCGAACTGAACATTTATGTAGCTCCGGGAGGTCATCGCTCAGGCTTACATTATGACTCAGTGGACGGCACGCTGATGCAACTGCATGGTGCCAAAAAAATAGTGTTTTTTCCACCCTCAGAGACCTACAATCTCTATCCATTTCCGGTGTATATTCATTTGCGACACGGCTTGAAATTGCGTTCTTGGTTTAGTCAGGTGGATCTGGAAAACCCTGACTTTAAAACAATGCCAAAATTCAAGCAGGCACTCCAGCATAAATGCGAAGTAATCCTTGAGCAAGGTGAAACACTTTATATTCCTGCCGGTTGGTGGCATGAAGTCATCGGATTGGGCGATGAAATGGTGTGTGCAGTCAATCGTTTCTGGAGGATATATCCTACATCACGAGCCGTGTTCTCTTGGAGTCGATGGCGTGCAGCTTGTGGAATTATATTTGCCTTACCTTATACTTTTTTGAATTTCGCGATCGCTCTCGGCAGCAGCAATAGAAAACAAAAAATTAGTAAGATTTCCCATAGGATATAACCGTCCTAGCTAATCAAATCGAATAAACAAGGCTTCAGGTGTGTTGATATACAGAAAAAGTGTGAGGAATGGGAGTTTATGACCTTATTAGCAAAACTTTCTGTAGGAATGGCTTTTTTTTGTGTGGCGTTTGTCTTGGCAAGTCTAGTGGAATATTGGCTACATCGCTTGATGCACGTCTCGCCTCGGATTGGCGAACGTCATCGAGATCATCACCGTCGTAACGAAGGACAGGGGGTGTTGTGGGAGTTTCGAGACTATGTTAGAGGCAGTTTGCTAGTAATGTGTTTGATGTTTTTCTACTCGTGGGAGGCTGGAATCGGTTGGTTCCTTGGTGGCTTATTCTATGCTGCATTTTCAGCCTATGCCCATCAGCTACAGCACGAAAACCCAACCAAGTGCTTCTGGATGAAAATGCCAGTTCACTACGTGCATCACAAATATGGAATGTGGCATCACAATTTTGGTTTGGGGGTGGATTGGTGGGATCGGGTTTTTGGCACTTACAAGCCGGTAGAATGGCTGGGCGAAGAGGAACTGAGTCAATCACGGGGTTATTTGCAACTCCGGTGGCGGTAGGCGTGTCCTAGCTGGAATGGGATTGACGCAGGTAGCCGGGAAATAAATTTCCGGCTTAAAGCTAAAGTAAGCTAAAGCTTACTGGGTAAGCCGTTGAACCCGTTAAAACGGGTTTCAGCTTTTAGTCCAAACTTTAGTTTAGGGCTTTGGTTTAAGGCTGACTCGGTGACATTCTCCTCGCTGCCATCCCAAGGGTAAAATGTCCAAACTGGGTTAAAGCAACCTAAAAAAATTCTAATTTCTCTCCCTTTCGCAAGAGACTTAGTGATATCGTTCCTACAACGCTTTGAGTTTGACAAATTCGGGTTTCAACCGCAGGAGAATTACTTTGAGCTACTTCCAGGAGGCTAAAGCCCACTTTGTTGCGAGTCATCAGCATCCCATCAACCAGTTTCTGCACCACTTGACTAATATGCTAGCGATCGCCGCTGTGGTCTTTCTGTTTTATGATTGGCGGTTAACGCTCGTGTGTTTAGTCCTCACCCAAGTATTCGCTTTGGGCGGTCATGCTGTCTTCGAGAAGAATCACCCGGCTTTTGTCAAGTACCCCGGCATTACCATCCTGGTTTCCCTCATGTGGTCTTTTGAGAACTGGTTTGGACTGCGCCAAGTTTGGACATACTTGCATCGCAAGCAGAAAGCGTTGAATTAAATTTCAGCCGCAAGGCGAGTATTCAATTAAAAACATTGTGTCTTCATCGGGGCAGGCTTCTATCCGACGCCCTGAAAACCTGGAATTTATTTGCAGGTAACGATTGAGCAAATTATTAAGGAGTGTTCATGTATCAAGGTCTACTGGTAATTGATGCAGATGCCCATAAAATAGAAAATCCTTTAGTAATGCGGGATTATCTAGAGCCAGAGTATCGCGATCGCATCGGTTTAGCGATTGATAGTCTGGGCGACCAACGGGCGAGAATCGTAGACTTTAATCCGGCAACGGGTAAAAACGACTTTATGCGGATGTTCCCGCAGCCTCAGGGACTGGGGAAAGGTGGCTTTCGCAACCTGCATCCAGATACAACCTTGGGGGCAATGTTCAATCGCGTGCGGATTGAACACATGGATAAAGAAGGCATTGATATCCAGGTAATTTACGGCACGCTCAACTTAGTTTTTTCCAGCTTATTGGATAAGGACTTTGCGATCGCGCTGTGCCGTGCCTACAACAACTACATTGCCGACGACTGTCGGGGTTACGATAACCGGCTCAAACCGATTGGTGTATTGCCTCTACAGGATGTAGATGCTGCGGTTGCGGAAATGCACCGTTGCGTCAACGAACTGGGCATGATTAGCGTCGCCGTTGCCCCAAACCTCCCGATTCCCCATCCGAAAGCGCCCCAAGCTTTCCCCGATATCCGTACCTGTAAAGCGATTAGCCATCCTGACTTCCGCCCGATCTTGCAAGCAGCCGCCGATTTGGATATTGGTCTGGGCATTCACGGAGGGCCGGGATCTTACATGGTGGGGGGGATTTCCGATCATGTGGAAACCTTTGTCTTGACGCACATTTTTGTGCAGCGGAACCAGCAACAATTGGCTTTAGCCAGAATGGTTTTTGATGGGGCGTTTGAGCAATTCCCCTCCCTGCGGGTTGGCTTTTTAGAAGGCGGTTGTGGTTGGGTGCCGGATCTTGCCCATGCTTTCCACGAGCATTGGGAAAAACGCATCCGTGACTTTGACCCCAAGCATCCCTATCGTCCTTCCCTGATGGAATTCACCAAGCTGATGATTCAGGAAAGAGGCACTCACAACAATATCAATCTGATTAGTCAGGCAAAAAATCTCTTCGATCTCCTGTGGAATGCTCAGCATGACCCATCTCAGATTGAGGATGCAAGTCTTTATGAGCATTACGATCTCCGCCATCGAGATCCGTTGGAATACTTTGAGCGGGGTCAAATCTTTACTTCCTTTGAATCAGACGATCCAGGCCCTGCTTATCTTCACATTGCGATGGGAGAAATTGGCAAACATCTGGCTTGCTTCTCTGGGGATTATGGGCACTGGGATGGGGTACTCCATGACTGTGTCAAGGATGCTGCGACTGTTACCGATTATGACCGGGAGCATCTTGAACTATTGCTTAGCGGCAATGCGCTAGCTCTTTACGGCGATCGTTTACGCCAATCTGCGGCTACAATCGCTGATGCACCCATCAACACTACGGTTAATTAGCCCTTTTGGTTAGAGGCAAATCTGGAAACCTTACCAGATAAGGATTCTGTTTTTTCTGGCAGTTAAGACAGAATCCTTATATTGCCGTTCTCAATTCATTGAGAAATATCGCAATTCTCAGTTGTATAGATAACACTCTCCGGGGCATGGTAATGCCCCGGAGAGGATTTGTATTGCACGCTCATCGAGAACCTCCTCAGAGCGCTCAAAAAGGATTAGGGGCAAAACAAAGTTTCGCGGGTTTCGCGCCCAGTAGTGGGATTGGTACCGGACGCTATTTTACACAACTGTTGTTGCACATCCCGACGAAGCAGCACATCTGTAAAATCAGCTCCATCAATAATCGCACCTTCAAACTTAGTGTTAAAGGCAAACGCCCCTTCCAAAACCGCGTTCTTTAAGTTCGCTTTGGTCAAGCGGGCTGTGTCCAGAGTTGCGTTTCTGAGATCGGCTCCTTCTAAATTGACGCTTTCCAGATTAGCCCCAAAAAAACTGACACCCCGCAAATTCGTATGACTCAGGTTACTACTGCGGAGATTGGCTTTAGTAAAGCTGGAGTCGGTCAGCTCTTTGCCGGAGAAATCTACACCAATCAAAAATTCTTTGTTGTAGTCGTTCGCCCAGGCGGGAGATGCGATCGCGCCAAAAGAGGCAATGGCGATCGCCACAAGCAATAAACCGAGTAAAATTGTCGAAATCCGATTATCTAGCCTACACTTCATGCTGGTTCCATTTGATGGAAAACCGTCGTCTATCTCATTATCCCGATATCGGTGTTTTAGGAGAAGACCTAGTTGCTCAATGGTTGATTTCCCAAGCCTGGGAAATTCTTGAGCGCCGGTGGCGTTGCCGCTGGGGAGAAATTGATATAATTGCGCGACAACGCCCAGATGAAGGTAAGGGAGGGGGAGACAGAAAGACAGGAAGACAGCGGGAGGAAGAGTTTCCCACTACCCATTACCCATCACCCGTTCCCCATTGCCCCATTACCCTGTCCTCTTGCTTAATCTTTGTCGAGGTCAAAACTCGCAGCCGGGGAAATTGGGATGCGGATGGAATGCTAGCGATTACACCGCAAAAGCAAGCTAAACTCTGGCGCACAGCAGAGATTTTTTTGGCAGAGCGCCCAGATTTAGTAAATCTTCCTTGCCGGTTTGATGTCGCTTTGGTCAGATGTCAGCGTCCTAAGACCAATACTGTTCTGCTACCAGAACCTGAAAAGCTCCCTTTGATTTCTTTACCAGAACCTAGAAATTTAGCTGTGGGAGAATATCAGTTGAGTCTACAAGACTATATTCAGTCCGCTTTCGATGAGCCGTTAAGTTAATTAAGCTAGAGTTTCCGGGCAATATCCCAGCCCTTTTGTGAACTGCTGGCGAAAGGCTTCAATATCGCTCCGATCGGGACTACCATGAGAAACCACAGCGACTTGGTAGCGACGCATCACATCGATGGGGGACTGTCCAGTTTCCAGACTCCAAAGCGCCATCTGGAGGCGAATAGCCGGTTCGTAGGGAATACCCAGTTCGTTCATGAACGCCCGGAAGTCACCATCTTGCTGCGCGTTTAGATGGTTACTCATTTTGACCTTGATCACCCAGCCATCAATCTGATGAATCACCGTCATTAAACGAACGGGCAACTGGGGCATTGTGTGTAAATACTCAACCACCCGTAGTGTCAGGCTGGCATTGGCCAGAAAGTAGACGTATTCCATGAGAAGTTCTTAGTGTCTAGGTCGTGCTGGTTCTATAACTCTCATTCTCCATGAGTAAGATAGTCTGCGATAGGGGAGAAGCCCCCGTTCTTATCTGGGGGTATTTACCCAATCTGCAAAGTTAAATTGATCGATTCCTTATCAGTAAACTAACGGCATGACAGAATTTAACGAAGACAGTCACATCAGCGATCCCCGGTTGGGAGAGTCAAAAGCCGTTAGTGGGGCAAGAAGATTAAAGATAGACAGCCCCGAATCCTTACGGTTTCAAGCTGAAGCACCCAGCGGGGATGATATAGATATCGATCGGTTAATCGCCAGTTATGACTATGAACTCCCGGCAGAACTGATTGCCCAGAATCCATCTGTGCCAAGGGATAGTGCGCGTTTGCTGGTGGTATCCCCAGATCATCCCAGCCACGCCATTTTTCGGGATTTACCCGACTTCCTCCAGTCCGGAGATTTACTGGTATTAAATAATACTCGTGTCATCCCTGCCCGCCTCCGGGGTCGTAAATCTACGGGTGCCCCCGTGGAGGTGTTGCTGCTGGAGGAACAGCAGAACAACTGCTGGCTAGCTTTGGTGAAACCAGGGCGACGTCTGCAACCGGGGGCGCAGATATTCTTTGAACCACAGAAACTAGGGGCTGAGGAAAAATTGAACCCAGCCTCAAGCCCGAATCAATTGAGTGCGACGATTTTGTCTAGGGATGAGGCGACGGGGGGGCGGGTGTTGCAGTTTGATGTTCCAGCCGGGAGTCGGTTTGAAGATTTGTTGGAGGAATACGGTCAAGTGCCGCTACCTCCTTACATTACAGATTCCCAATCCCAGGCGGAACAGTACCAAACTGTGTATGCCCAGGCTCAAGGAGCGATCGCTGCTCCCACGGCTGGGCTACACTTTACCCCAGAGTTACTCCAGCGCTTGCAAGAACGAGGCATTCAGCAGGCTTCGGTGACGCTGCACGTCGGGGTCGGGACGTTTCGCCCAGTGGAAGTAGAGGATATTACCACCCACAAAATGCATGGGGAGTGGGTAGAAGTCCCCCAGTCTACGGTGGAACAAATTCGGGAAACCAAGGCGAGGGGGGGTCGGATTATTGCCGTGGGGACAACGGTGGTGCGATCGCTTGAGTCAGCTGCTATGAATGGGGAATTACACCCCTTTAGGGGCAAGACGGAGTTATTTATCTATCCCGGCTACCAGTGGCGGGTAGTGGAGGGGTTAATTACCAATTTCCACTTACCCCGTTCGAGTTTGCTGATGTTAGTGGGTGCTTTAATCGGGCGTCAGCGGTTGCTGGAATTGTACCAAGTGGCAACAAAGCATCGGTATCGCTTCTATTCTTTTGGGGACGCGATGCTAATCTTGCCGGAAGCCACAATCAGATGACGATGGGACAAGTTAAGGTAATGAGGAATGTCAATCATCGCTGGTCAGTGGTAAATTGCAACTGACAACTAATTACCTTCCCAATTACCTTTTTCCTAAATAGCGAGTGGTGCGGGGTTCTAGATATGCTTAAAAACCACAAACGAATTTATCTCCTTGCGGCTGCTTTGATCGGTCTTGGTTTGACGACTGCCAGTACTGCCTTTGCCGGTGAATCGCGGACTGGGCGACAAAAGACAACCTCTTTTGAGTCGCCCGTACTCACTAAGCAGATGGTCGAAGGTCTATACACTCAAGATTTTGAGGCAGCGACTTACTTCCAACAAGGGGTGACGCGGTATAATCGCGGAGACTATCGGGGGGCAGAGCTAGCTCTTCGCAAAGCGCTTGAATTCGATTCCAGCATTGCGATGGCTTATTATCTGTTGGGGAATTCTCTAGCCGAGCAAGGACAGCTTGAGAAGGCAACGAATGAGTACCTGCAAGCGCTTCGTCTCGACCCCAATTTGGGAGAAGCTTACTACAATTTGGGAGTTGCTTTATATAAGCAAGGGCAACCCGACGCCGCACTGACTGCGTATGAACGAGCGCTAAGTTTAAATCCCAAGTTGGCAGATGCTTACTATAATGTGGGCTTGGCGATGGAGGCAAAAGGTCAAACACAAGAAGCGATCGCTGCCTATCAGCAGGCGATTCAGAATGACCCGAAATATGCAGTCGCTTACTATAATCTGGGACTGCTGTTAGTCAACCAAAATCAAAATGAAGCCGCGATGGCTCAGTTTCAAAAAGCAGTTGAACTTGACCCAACGCTTGCCGATGCTCAATATCAACTGGGGTTACTTTACGCGCAGCAAAATCAGCCGACACAAGCAATTAACGCCCTGAATGCAGCGGCTTCTAAGAATCCGAACTTGGCAGAGGCTCAGTACCAGATGGGTTTAATTTTTGTCCAGCAAGGCAACTCCAAAGCGGCAGCTAATCGATTCAAGCAGGCGGTGCGTCTCAATCCCAATGATGGCGACGCTTATCAACAATTGGGAGCAATGCTGTTAAAGGAGAACCAGGTCAAAGATGCAGCTGCGGCATTGAGGGAAGCCAAGCGCCTCAACCCAAATGATGCCGTGACTCTCTATAATCTGGGCGTAGCTTTGCAACGGCAAGGTCTGCTAGCGGAAGCGATCGCCAATTACCAAGAAGCGATTGTCCTCAATTCCACCCTAGCAGATGCCTTTTTTAACTTGGGAGTAACGCTGCAACAAACTGGACGACGCGAAGAGGCAATCCCCTTTCTTTTCCAAGCTAAAACGCTATTCAATCAGCAGGGGAATGCAGACAAAATTGACCAGATCAACCAGTATCTACAGCAGTTAGGGGCTTCGTGAATGAAAATTCAAAATTCAAAAACGAGCTTTTGAATTTTGAATTTTTAAATGGGTAGGCGATTAATGTCCTTGTTTGAACCAATCACAACCATTGCGGCTCCCTTATAGAGTCGATGGTTGGGATTGGGATTAATTTCAAACTTGCCATTGTGACTGACTGCTAGCAGATTTAAACCATAGCGGCTGCGAAGTTGTAGTTCAGAGATGGTTTTGCCGTGAAAATCGTCTGGAATAATAATTTCTACAATACTGTTATCAACGTCCAGATCGAATCGATCTAAAATAGCTGGTTTAGTCAGCGATCGCGCTAACGTACACCCCATTTCATGCTCTGGAAATACCACATGATCTGCCCCGACTTTTGTCAGGAGTTTCATATGGATTTCCGAGGATGCTTTTGCTACCACATGAGTCACCCCGCCTTCCTTCAGATTCAGGGTCGTTACCACGCTAGCTTCGAGATAATTCCCAATCGCCACAATGACCGTATCAAAATCAAAAATTCCTCCCTCTTTAAGCGCAGCGGGTTCAGTCGAGTCCAGCTGCAAGGCATGGGAAGCGATTTGATCGGTCAAAACTTGGGCGACTCTCTTTTCCTCGGCGTCAATACCCAGCACTTCGTAGCCCAGATGGTGTAAGGTCGAGCAGACGCCACGACCAAAACGACCTAACCCAATGACTGCGAATTGATTCTTGGTATTAGTGCTGAGACTGCGAAAAAAGTTTAAAGATGATAAGTTCACAAATAAACTCCGAACTGACTCATTGAGTTAGGGATCATTCGTCGAAAACAATTGTCGGTTTAAACCGACCTTTTAACTTTCAACCTTTTAATCTACAAGCTGCAATTGGGTCACAAACAACTGACAAAAAGCTTAAAGATTACTCAGGTTCTAGCTTATCAAGCATCGGGAATGCGATCGCTATCCGACCAACAAATTCTCCTCCGGATAGCGGATAATGCTGGGACTGGGATTTCCCAGAATCGCTGACATCAGGAGCAAAACTCCCACCCGACCGATGTACATGGTGGCAATCAATACCAGTTTGGCGAAAACTGAAATGCTCGCTGTAATCCCAGTAGAAAGTCCAACAGTAGCGAAGGCTGAAACAACCTCCAATAAAATTTGGATAAACGCCAATTGTGGATCGCTTATCGCAATTAAAGTGGTGGAACCAATGACCACCAGAAGCGAACCAACTGTCACCCCAGTCGCTTTCACAATTAGCGCCTTCGGGATTTGGCGCTGGTAAGAAACTACTTCTTCCTTCCCTTGTAATGCTGAAAAAGTAGAACTCAGTAAGACCCTTGTTGTCGTGGTTTTAATTCCGCCGCCGGTACTGCCAGGATTTGTCCCAATAAACATTAAGGCAACGGTAATAAAAAGAGACGCTTCGGTCAATTTCCCGATATCAATGGTATTAAAACCAGCCGTTCGAGGTGTTACCGATTGAAACCAAGCCGCCATAAGCTTCTCGGGGAAACTAAGTGGGCCAAAGGTTTGTGGATTGTTGAATTCTGTAAACAAAAAGAGAATTGTTCCCAGGATGAGGAGAAAGAGAGTGGTCGTGGTAGCAATCTTAAAATTGAGAGAAAAGACTACACAAGCTTGACTTTTGGATAAGCGATCGCGCGTCCATAAATACGCTTCCATAATCACTTCATAGCCAATCCCACCCAAAATAATCAAGGCAGTGACAATCAGGTTGAGCAAAGGCGATCGCACATATTGCATCAAATTATCTGAAAACAAGCCAAAGCCTGCATTATTAAAAGCATTCACACTATGAAAAATCGATAGCCAAAGACCGCGATCCAACCCGTAGTCGGGTACAAACACCAGCATCAGTAAAAAGATGCCAGTAATTTCAATAATCAGCGTCGTGGCAATGATTGAGCGTACCAAGTCCACCACACCAGCTAATCCTGGCTTGTCGAGCGATTGTTGAATCGCTATCTTGTCTCGTAGTCCAAACTTGCGTCCTAGCAACAGCAACAGGCACGTCGTTGCCGTCATGTAGCCCAATCCGCCTACCTGAACCAGCAAGACAAGGAACAATTGTCCCCAAAACGAATAAAATTTCCCCACATCGACCACCGATAAACCAGTTACGCAGACCGCAGACGTGGCAGTAAATAGCGCGATTATCGGATTGCTCCAACTGCCGTCACTGGTTGAAAACGGCAGCATCAGTAAAATCGTTCCCAAAGTGACGAGGGCAAGAAATCCCAAGCAAATAGTTCGGGCAACAGTCATGGTCTAGGGGTCTATCAGGAAAAGTCTTTTTAGAGCTTACTGCTTTCCGAGTTCTGGTAGGCTAATTTTCAGCAACACCGCCTGAAAATTTCATGACTTCAACTCTTTATCAGCAAATTCAGCAGTTCTACGACGCTTCCTCCGGTCTGTGGGAACGGATTTGGGGCGAACATATGCACCACGGATACTATGGCGCTGATGGTACTCTGAAAAAAGACCGGCGGCAAGCGCAAATTGACTTAATTGAAGAATTGCTCAAGTGGGCTGAGGTGCCGCTAGAGGGGGGTTTAAAACCCTCCCCCGCCAATATCCTCGATGTCGGCTGCGGGATTGGCGGCAGTTCTCTTTACTTGGCGCAAAAATTTAACGCAGCAGCAACGGGAATCACCCTGAGTCCCGTCCAGGCGACTAGAGCCAAAGAACGGGCAGCCATTGCTGGATTAAGCGATCGCACATCGTTCCAGGTGGCAGACGCCCTGAATATGCCCTTCGCTGACGATTCCTTTGACTTTGTATGGTCGCTCGAAAGTGGCGAACATATGCCCAATAAGCAGAAGTTCTTGCAGGAGTGCTACCGGGTACTAAAGCCGGGGGGAACTTTTCTCATGGCAACGTGGTGTCATCGTCCTGTTGGGGGCGCAGATGGGCAACTGACAGATGATGAGCGGAAACATCTGGCGGAAATTTACCGCGTGTATGCTTTGCCTTACGTGATTTCGCTGCCAGAATATGAAACGCTAGCTCGCAAAGTTTCCTTCGAGAATATTCGCACGGCAGATTGGTCAAAAGCTGTTGCACCATTTTGGGATATTGTGATTGATTCGACGCTCGATCCCAGAGCCGTTCTGGGTTTGCTTTTCTCCGGCTGGACAACGATTCAAGCTGCGCTTTCACTGGGATTAATGAGCCGGGGCTATGAGCAAGGATTGATTCGATTCGGATTGCTCTGTGGGACTAAGAAATAACGTTTGGGAACAAAAATTGCTTAAAATCAAGCCTGAGTATTCATTCAGGCACGCATGAGCCAGATTTCTCCTGAAAAGTCTTCCCTTCCCAAAACCAGTCCTTCTGAGTCCCACCCGGTGCGGCGTACTGGTTCCTGGCTCTACGCCTTATGGAAGTTCTCCCGCCCTCATACGATTATTGGCACCAGCCTGAGCGTGACGGCGTTGTACGCGATCGCGCTTGCAACAGCTTCCGGGGGCGTCACCAGCGTCGAACAGTTTTTGGGTGCATGGATTGCCTGTCTGGGCGGAAATGTCTACATTGTCGGGCTAAATCAGCTCGAAGATGTGGAAATTGACAAAATTAACAAACCCCATTTGCCCATCGCTGCTGGTGAATTTTCTAGGGCGCAAGCTCAAATTATAGTCGCCATTAGTGGAAGTGTGGCGTTGCTGTTGGCGCTGCTTCTGGGACGATATTTACTGTTCACGGTGGGGGTTAGTTTAGCCATTGGTACAGCCTATTCTCTGCCACCAATTCGGTTAAAACGATTTCCCTTTTGGGCAGCGCTGTGCATTTTCACCGTGCGCGGAGTCATTGTCAATTTAGGGCTGTTTTTGCACTTCAATTGGGTATTGCAAAAAAGTCAAGCGATTCCGGCATCAGTCTGGGCGCTGACGATGTTTGTGTTGGTATTTACGTTTGCGATCGCTATCTTTAAAGACATCCCCGACATGGAGGGCGATAAGCAGTACAACATCAACACATTTACGATTCAACTCGGTAAGCCAGCCGTCTTTAATCTCTCTCTTTGGGTGATTACGGCCTGCTACCTGGGCATGATTGTGGCTGGGATATTATCCCTAAGTGCGGTTAATTCCACATTTTTGATAATTACTCATGTATTCGCACTCTTGTTGCTGTGGTGGCGAAGTAGAAGTGTAGATTTGCAGGATAAGAGCGCGATCGCATCTTTTTACCAATTTATTTGGAAACTCTTTTTCTTAGAATATCTGATTTTCCCCGCTGCCTGTCTTTTAGCATAAGAAAGGTTAAAACCCTCGTCAGGGTAAGCTTAAGTAAAGGGGTGCCACAAGTGCCGGAGGGCTACCAAGGGTGGAAACAGAAACATCTCAACTAACTTATTTTCTGGCTGTCGCTGTTGTCGGGATTAGTCTGACTCTCCTGGGTTTTTTCTTGGGGAAGACATTCGTCGCTTCAAACTTTTTTAAAAAAGGAGTGACACTTTATAAAGAAAAAGATTATGCGGGTGCAGAGGCAGCTTTTCGCCAAGTGATTGAGCGGCACCGCACCAATGACATGGCGCGATTGCTGTTGGGAAATGCGCTAATGGCGCAAGATAAGATTGACGAGGCAACGCCGATATATCGGGAATTGATTGAGCGATCGCCCAAAAATGTCGATGCTTATTTAAGGTTGGGAGACACGCTGATTAAACAAGACAAAATCGAGGAAGCGATCGCAATTCTTCAAAAAGCTAGAAACTTATATAAAGCGGGTACAACCGAGCAACAACAACTCGATCAACTCATCCAGGAAATGGACACCCCGAAATAAGCTTCAAATTCATTTGAGCGCAGCCAAATCATGACTGAGCGTACCGGAAAAGTATATCTGGTGGGGGCAGGGCCGGGAGATGTTGCTTACCTCACCGTCAGGGCGCAACATCTACTCGTTGAGGTACAGGTGTTAGTCTACGATGCCCTCGTAGATGCCCAGTTGTTGGAGTTGGTGCCAGACAGTTGCCTGAAGTTGGATGTGGGCAAACGCGGTGGACAACCCAGCACACCGCAAGCTGAAATTAACCAACTGCTGGTAGAACACTGTCAGCAGGGAAAGCAAGTCGTGCGGCTAAAAAGTGGCGATCCGTTTATTTTCGGGCGTTCTACTTCCGAAATTCAGGCATTAATTGCCGCTGGCTGTCCTTTTGAAGTCGTACCGGGGATTTCTTCAGCACTGGCAGCACCGTTGCTGGCGGGGATTCCGCTAACAGATCCGGTGATGAGCCGAGGTTTTACGGTGATTACTGCCCATGAGCCAGAGGTTTTGGACTGGGAAGCGCTGGCGCGGATGGAAACGCTGGTAATCTTGATGGGTGGGCGCAATCTCGGTGAAATTGTCTATCAGTTGCATCGATATGGGCGATCGCTTTCTACTCCCGTCGCTGCGATTCGTTGGGCGGGAACGCCTCAACAACAAGTCTGGACAGCTACGCTGGGCACTATCGTTGAGCAAACTAGGGGTGAATCTCTCTCTCCCAGCGTCATTACCATCGGGGAAGTCGTCGGTTTGAGAGAATACTTGCGATCGCCAGATGCACCAGTCGTCTCAGATCGACGCCTAAATCCGCCCGTACAATCATCAGCATCTTCAACCCAATCCGCAGGGGTGAGTTTATCAGACATACCTATGGGAAGCCACAGTTCTCAGAAAACCTCGTCTCTAACGACTCAAAACTCTTCCCAACCGCTAGCTGGGAAAACTATCCTGGTGACACGCGCCGCAGGACAATCGGGTGAGTTTTGCGTGCGTCTCCAAGAAGAAGGCGCAACGGTGATTGAGATGCCGACGCTGGAAATTACTCCTCCTTCCAGTTGGGAAGAATTGGATAATGCGATCGCGCATTTATCCGATTTCGGCTGGTTAATTCTCACTTCCAGCAACGGGGTTGATTACTTTTTTGAACGGCTGGAAGCGCAAAATCAAGATGCCCGTGCCTTAGCCGGGGTCAAAATTGCCGTTGTCGGGAAGAAAACCGCCCAGAGTCTCAGGCAGCAAGGCTTACAACCTGATTTTATTCCCCCAGATTTTGTTGCAGATTCGCTAGTTGAATACTTTCCAGAATCGTTAGGAGGCAAGAAAATTCTCTTTCCTAGAGTGGAAACGGGTGGAAGAGAAGTCTTAGTTAAGGAATTAACCGCCCAAGGTGCAGAAGTAATCGAAGTGGCGGCTTATCAATCTCAGTGTCCGAAAGCGATCGCACCCGCCGCCTTAGATGCCCTCCAACGACAAGCAGTAGATGTGATTACTTTTGCAAGTTCTAAAACCGTGCAATTTTTTGGTCAATTAGTGGGTGAAATCGATAAATTGCCCTTACAAGGTGTTTGTATCGCCTCGATTGGCCCTCAAACTTCTAAAACCTGTCTTTCTCTACTGGGGCGAGTGGATGTAGAAGCCCCGGAATACACGTTAGACGGCTTAACCCAAGCGATCGTCCAGTGGGCGACATCTGAGGCGAATGTCCGCGATCGCTTGGCTCACAACTCAAATATAGATTGCTAGATAGCTATTCTCGATTGGATGCCGTACATTTTAACCCCACCCCAGCCCCTCCCCGTTCACGAGGAGGGGTTCCCTCTTCGCCCCTCTCCGTTCACGGAGAGGATTTGGGGGTGAGGTTCCAAGTATTACACTCAACTGAAAACCGCGATCATCTCTCTCGAAAGCTTTTCCACCTTTCGTCGTGCCCTTATGGGATAGACGGTTCTAAGATTCTTCCGGATGACAGAGCCGCTAGTAAGTATTTTTAGCTATCATCTATTATTATTAAGATTGTTAACAGTAACTTGCATTTTGGCAGGCTTACCACTCTAGCCAAGGTGGTACGTCAGCTAAGTGCCAGATAGCTGACCCGATATAGTGGCGCTCAACTGTACCCAGATCGGGTGTCACTAGAAACCGCGACTTGCACAACCGTTCATCAGATTGCTTGCATAAAGGTCAAATAAAAGGGTGATAAGTCCCATAGCTACCAAGCAAAAATTGACGCTTGCAAGAACTTTATTTTCAATTCATATGAGGACTGGTACTGGTGACAACACTAAGACAACTTGCCCAAACCAATGAAGAATCTTTAATTGCAGCGTTTTTTCAGGAATCAGAGGGCAAATGGCACTCTGAAAGACGCTACTATACGCTGCCGGATGGAGAAACCAAGGAGATGGTGAGTCTGATTACCGTCCGGTTTCTGGAACAGGGAAGCTCGGAATTGCTACATTTGGCAGAGTTACACCAGCTGGAAGATCCAGCAGCGCTGATTTGTGGTTCCTATGTAGAGTGGAACAGCACAAACTCAGTCACAAACCGCAAAGAGTCGAAAGGTTCGACACTATTTGGCGCATTAGGAACCACACTCTATCGCGATCGCGGCTTTGCCACTCCGAAACCCGTCACGGCTGAGTATTATTTCCCCAATCCCAAAACTTTGTGCTTGCGGACAGAGTACAGAGATTCTTCATTTGAAGAAGAATTAAAACTGATTGGTCGAAGCTACCGCACCCGGCAAACGATCATCTCCCGTGCCGGAGAACAGCAAATGATCGGTCAATATCTAGAAAAGCGCCTTAGCTAGACTTAACCTGCACACCCAGCCAGAAGTGCCACCGCCGCCACTAAATCATCAGGCTCGACGGGCTTAGACTGATACATTTGAAACCCTGCCTTCAGGGCGCGGTTTTTATCTTCCTCCCTAGCGTAGGCGGTCAGCGCTAGGGCTGGAATTTGTTTTCCGGTTTTTTCTTCCAGAGTTCTCATCTTGCCGATGAGGGCGTAGCCATCTTCCTCTGGCATTCCAATATCACTCACCAGCAAATCGGGCTGCCAGCTACGAAGGACTTCTAACGCCTCGGCTACGGATGCGATCGCTTTCACTTTTGCCCCAGACTCTTCAAGCACGAGGGCGATCAATTCGCGTGTATCCGTATCATCATCCACAACTAGAACCTGCAATCCGCTCAGGAGTTGAGGTGCTTGTGCTACCTTCTCCTTAGCTTCCCCGCTCCCCGGCTCCTCTGCCCCCCGGCGCTCCTGCCCCTCGGTTTCTCGACTTTTATCAAAAAGTGGTAGAAGCACTGTAAACGTTGCTCCCTGCCCGATTCCGAGACTAGCAGCATGAACGGTGCCACCGTGCAATTCCACCAAGTGACGCACAATCGCTAATCCAAGTCCTAATCCTCCATGCGATCGCGTGGTACTCGCGTCAGCTTGACGAAAGCGGTCAAACGCATAGGGCAGAAAGTCGGGGCTAATGCCCATGCCTGTGTCGCTAATTTGGATTTGGGCAAAGAAAGTTGAAGGTTGCGGGTTATTAGGTGGAGAGTTCGTGGGTTGCACTTCAACTTTTTCTTCGAGTTTTCCCTCAACCCTCTCCAGCCGCACCTCAATTTGCCCGCCTTCTGATGTGAACTTGATGGCGTTGGAGAGTAGATTCCAAACGACTTGCTGCAAGCGATCTGGATCGGCAGCGACCAAGCCGACTGAGCGGTCTAGTACCGCCTTGACTCGAATCCCCTTGGCATCCGCTGCCGGACGCAAGATATTAATCGCTTCATCAATGATAGGTATCAGCTCGATCGAGCGAATATTCAGGTGTAGCTTGCCCCGAATAATCCGCGAGACATCTAGAATTTCATCGGTGAGTTTTACCTGCGCCTTGGCGTTGCGTTCGATACTCTCAAGGGCACGACTGATAACAGTGGGAGTTAGCTTCTGATTGCGGAGTAGCGTTGCCCATCCGAGGATAGAGTTCAGGGGGGTGCGGAGTTCGTGAGACAGGGTTGCCAGGAACTCGTCCTTGAGGTGGTTGGCTTCCTGAGCTTCCCGGTAGAGTCGGGCATTGTCAATTGCCAAAGCAGCCCGATCCGCGAGGTCTTGCAGAAAGAATTGGTCATCACGAGTATAGGAGTATCCGGGGCGATCGCGCGAAACGAATAAAGTCCCAATCCGCCGACCTCGTACCTCTAAGGGTGCGATCAAAATGCTGTACATCCCAAAGCGCTCTAGGTAGGGCAAATACTTGGACTCGCTCAAAGGTTGTATCTCCTCTGGCGACACGACTGGAATCAGTAGCGTCTCGCCTGTTTTAAAGACCCGACCCGTCAAACCCTCATCAACGCGGTGTGCCTCCGTGGCGAGGGTTTCTTGCAAACAGGCGAGGGCTTCTGGGTTTGGATGATAAATTGCTACCGGGTTGAGGTACTTTCCATCATCTGATAGGATGCGAACTACGCACAGATTTCCCAGTCGCTGCGCTATTTGCTGACTGACCAGTTCTAGAACTGCTTGAAATTCCGGAATTTTCTCAGCAAAAGCTCGCGATACCTCGCTCAAAGCTTGCCGATGCGCTTCCAGACGAGCGGCTCTTCGCTGAGTTTCGGCTCGTTCTAAGGCTAACTGCACCGCAGCAGGCAGACGGTTGTAATATTTGGGCAACTTCAGAACGTAGTCGGACAGCCCCGCCTTCATCGCTTCTACAGCAATCTCTTCGCTGCCTGTATTGGTAAACATCACCACGGGGCAGTCGGGATACCGATCTTTAACGGCACGCAGAACCGTTAGACCATCACTCCAGCGCAGTTGATAGTCAGTGACAACGGCATCGAAGCCATCTGCCGCAAGTGCCTGGTTCAAGGCATTGATTTCTGCTATCTCCTGAATTTGGAGATCGGAAAAGGCTCGGCTGAGCTGACGAGCTGCTAGGAGGCGATCATCAGGGTTGTCATCGATCAGTAAAATACGTAAGGTCTGGCTCATATCCGCTATTTAGTTGGAAGGTTGAAAGGGTTGAAGATTTAAGCTTTCAGCTTTCAAAGTCTTTCCAACTTTCAACTCTCCTCTAATTTTGGCTTCTGGTTGAAAATGAGCCAATATGAATTCAGTGTTTTCACCATATCCAGCAACGCTTCAAAAGCAACTGGTTTAACCAAGTAAGAGTTGGCTCCCAGGTCATAGGCTTGGTTGATGTCGCGATTTTCCTCGGAGGAAGTTAGAACAACAACCGGCAGGCGCTTCAGGTCTGGCTGCTGCCGTAACCATTCCAGCACCTCAAGACCCGACTTGCGAGGGAGTTTCAGGTCTAGCAGGATCAAAACGGGTAGGGGGTAGCGATCGCGATCGGTGTAAGGCGGTTCGCCCGCAAGGTAAAACACGGCTGCCTCCCCATTTTCCACCACTTGCAATGGGTTAAGCAGGTTAGCTTTCCGAAAAGCTCGCTGGATCAGGAAAATGTCATTGGAGTCGTCTTCCACCAGCAAAATAGTATAGTTAGACGCGTTCAACATTCGTCTCTAGCCTTGGGCAGGTCTATCCAAAATCTGCTTCCCTCACCAGCTTGCGACTCGACTCCGGCATGACCTCCCATGCGTTCTAACCCTTTCCGCACAATTGCCAACCCAATGCCAGTGCCGGGGTAACTTTCAATTCCGTGTAGGCGCTCGAAGACGCGAAAAATGCGTTGTTGATGTTCTGGAGCAATGCCGATGCCGTTGTCTTCTATCCACAAGCGTACCCAAAATTGGGAAGTTGCTGAAGGTTGATTACTCTCTGGCTCTTCGGCTGTAGACGCGATCGCTCTGGTCTCTACCCTTGTCTCTACAATACCCTGTTCCTCGGCTTCCCCTCTCTCCCTAACTTCTGCCCATACTCGCACCTGCGGTTGGACTCCAGGAGCGATAAATTTTATTGCATTATTTAGCAAATTTGTCAAGACTTGAATCAAGGTGGTGCGATGCCCAACGATTTGAGGCAGCGGTGGTTCTACTGTCACTTGGACTTGTTTTTGCCGCACTTCTGGCTCTAGTTGAGCAAGAACTTCCAGCACCAACGTTTCTAGGGAAATCGGCTGGAGACGGATCTCCGTGCGGCTGAGGCGACTATAGTCGAGCAGATCCTGGATTAAGGTATCCATGCGCTGAGAAGCCGTAATAATGCGCTGGGCATAATCTTGCCCGATGGTATCTAAGGAGTCGCTATAGTCTTCTAACAAAGCGTGACTGAAACCCTGCATAGCACGCAATGGCGCACGGAGGTCGTGGGAAACGGAATAGGCAAACGCTTCTAATTCAGCATTTGCTTCCTGCAATTGGACAGTGCGATCGCTAACGCGCTGCTCTAGTTGTGCATTGTTCTGTTCGAGCTGTTCTCGTAACTCAGCTTGCTGCATTGCGATCGCAAGTTGGTTGGCAACCTCAGTGGCAATCTCTTGGTGTTCCGGATTAAACGTTGCCGGTTCCGTGGCACTTAGAATCAGTTCGCCGAGCAGATTTTCTTCGACCCGCAGGGGTACAGTCATGCAGCTGCTTTGCCCTTCCCCCATTCGCTTCATGGCAGGCGGACAACGATTGAGTGCCGCGTTCTCTAGAGAATAAATTCTCTGTTGCCCTAAGACAAATCCAGGCACAAAATCGTCAATGGGAAGCGTAGCGCCTTCTTTGAACCACAAATCTCCGTTGACACTTCCGGCTATCACCTGGGCAACGCCAGTTTCAAAGTTAAACAACACCACAAAAGATTGCTGGCAGGGCACTAAGCGCCGCATCCGCGACAATGCCGCGCGAACAAGTGCTGCCCGTGAATGTGCTGCCAGAATCGCCTGGTCGATCTCATGCAATGCTTCCAACCGCTGAGCAGATCGACGCAGCGCGTTTGTTTGCTCTTGGGCGATCGCGAGGGCGTGTTTGTAGGTTTTTGCCACTCCCATCAACTGACGGCTGGTGAACAATGCCAGCAGGCTTCCCAACCCAACCGTTAAGCCGAGAGTGCTACCAATCGTCAGATAGGTTGTTTTTTGAGCGTTGTCAGTGCGAACATCCCGCAGCACCTCCTCGGTTCTGATGAACGAGGCAAGCTGAACCCGCATCGCATCCATCAGCTGTCTACGAGTGTTAAACACAGAGAATTCATAATTGCTATTGCGCTGCTTGCGAGCGATCTGGGAGGGGGCATATCGATTCCACTGTTCATAAATTGCCCGCAACTCTTTGAGGCGCTGAATTTGACGCGGGTTGTCCGAAATTAAAGAACGCAAGTCATTAAAGGCAGGATCGATTAACAAACTTGACGCTTGGTAAGGCGCTAGAAAACTCGGATTGCCGGTGACGAGATACCCGCGTATCCCGCTTTCCATATCTAACAGCAGTCTCTGAGTATAGTTTGCTTGGGCAATGACTCGATCGGTGTGGTCAACCCACCGCGTCACCGAAAGTAGGTGGTTGAGCTGCAAAAATAAGATGCCGGAGAGCACTAGCATCAAAATCAACGGCAACGCGATCGCACGAGTTAGCCTGTGTCGAAAGTTGTTTTGAGCAGTCTCAAATAGCGCCATTTCAACCCTTCAAGCCTTTCGGCTCTAGCAGTAAGCTTTAGCGATCGCACTTGGCGGAAGCCGTCAGCGCCCGCTATGTTGTCTCCTTTACTTTGAAAAAATACTGAGCCAGCAGATCCAAAGATAGCGATCGCTATCTTCCACGCTAACAACTTACAGCACAATAGCAATGCCCAATTAATTATTAGTTAAAACGTTGTGCAACTTTCGGGATGTCTTCCCCACTCATTCGAGTGAGATTTCCCTCTCCAAACTTCTGATAAATCGGTTGCTCAGAAAAAGTTGCACTGGGCGTTATGCACTGGGCGTTATTTAATAATGGCTACCCGATTTTCGGTGATGAACGGCGGTGACGCCTTCCTGCTGTAACACCTTGCCATTTTCCACCACAGCGTAGACCAACCAGTGATCGCCACATTCCATCCGGTTGCGGGCAGTACATTCCAGATAAGCAAGGGCATCGGTGAGAATCGGACAACCATTTTGGGCGTCTTGCGTAGCGACACCCGCAAATCGGTCTTCACCGGGACCAAAAGGTTTGAGAAAATGCTTCATCAAGCCGATGTGCTTGCCTTCTCCCAAAATATTTAAAACAAATTTTCCGCCAGAATGCATCAGCGATTCAATCGCTCGATCCTTGGCGACAGCAATGGTTAAACCGGGGGGATTAAAAGTTGCCTGAGACACCCAAGAAGCCAACATCGCCCCGCTGAGTTCGCCTTGTTTCGTTGTTACAACGGAAAGAGAGCCAACCAGATGCCCCACCGCTTGTTCGATCCTGGCAGATTGCGAAGGTGAAATCGGTTGCACGCTTAACTGTTGTCGAGCCATTTTTGCTTTTTTAGCTTTTTTCAACGCTTGGGCGAAGTCTGTCCCGGCTTCTTCGCAATATTTCAGCGTCACCTCGGTGGGTTTAAATTTGACTCGAATCGGGTCGAAGCCAAAGCGATATCCAGCATCTTTTAACTTGCCTTCTAGTAGATCGATCGCTTCCCCACTCCAGCCATAAGAACCAAAAACACCCGCCAGCTTGCCTTTGCTCGCGTTGGATAGGACAATGCCCAAGGCAGTTTGAATCGGCGTGGGAGCATGACCGCCGAGGGTAGGAGAACCCATGATAAACCCATCTGATTTTTCTACAGCTTCTTGAATTTCCGAGGGTTCGGCAAATTCGCAGTTAATTGATTCGACAGCAACGCCTGCTTTGGTAATACCACTAGCGATCGCTTGCGCCAAGGTTGCCGTATTCCCATAAGCTGAAGCATAGAGCAGCGCCACGCTTGTTTCAGTTGCCCTTTGCTGCTGGTTCCATTGCCGATAAGCTTGAGTCAGCGGGATCAGACTGTAGCGCACCAAGGGGCCATGACCCGTCGCATAGAGTCTGGCTGGCAAATCCTGTGTCAGTTTGTCTAGCGCTGTTTCGACTTGCCGAGCGTGGGGAGCCATCAGGCAATCGTAATAGTAGCGCCGATCTTCGCTAAACACCGTCCACCCTTCATCAAACACCTGATCGCCACAGACGTGCGCCCCGAAAAGCTTATCCGTATACAAAATTTCGGTTAGGGAGTCGTGGGTGCAAAGGGCGTCAGGCCAACGGGGACTAGGCGTGGGGATAAATTGTAAGTGATGACCTTTGCCTAAATCGAGGGTTTCTTCCCCTCGCATTATGGCAATTTGTAGATTGTGTTCTTGTAAAGTCTCTGGGAAAGTGTTTTCAAAAAGATTTCGCAGCAGAATTGACCCTGGATTCGAGCAAACAAAAGTAATTTGAGGAGCCAGTTTTAGTAAAGCATTCAGCGTAAAAACTCGGTTGGGGTTGACGTGTCCTAAAATCACGTAATCCAGCTTTTTTAAGTCAAATCGCTGCTGTAAAGCGGACAGAAAAATGCCTGTAAATGATTCTCCCGGCGGATCGATGAGCGCTGTTTTATCCGCTTGAATCACATAAGAATTCGCCGTTGTGCCCCGTTGTAGAGCATATTCGATTTCAAACTTAAGTCTGTCCCAAGTGCGCGATCGCAACACAGTTGTATCTGCACCAATCGGGAGAACCTGAACATCGCGGGGTTTTGTGGCTGTCATCATAAGTTAAAACGGTAATTTTTTAAACGCAAAGGTACACTCTCATACGCAAAGTTAAAGCTGCTTCTTTGCGTACCGAGAGCGCTAACCTTGGCGCATCAAGAGCGTTAATAATAATTTCCGATCTTGCGATGGTGAACCGCTGTGAGGGCGTCGGGTTTGGAGACGCGACCGGATTGAACGGTGCTGTAAACTATCCAATGATCGCTGCATTCCATGCGGCTAGAGACTTCACACTCCATGTATGCGAGGGCTTCCGTCAGAATTGGGGAACCATTCTCCGCAGGCTGAGATTTGATCCCGGCAAATCGATCCGCGCCAGGGGGGAATCGTTTTAAAAAATGCCGCATCAAATTTTGATAATTTCCTTCTTCTAAGACGTTGAGGACAAAGCGATCGCCTACTTGCATCATGGACTCAATTGCCCGGTCTTTTGCGACAGCGATTGTGAATCCTAGTGGTTGGAAGCTGGCTTGTGCCACCCAGGAGGCTAACATGGCACCGTTGACTTCGCCTTTTTTGGCAGTGATGATGTAGAGTCCACCACTGATGCGTCCCAGCGCTTTTTCTAAATCGGCATCAAGAGATTTAATCTGTTTGATGTTGCGATCGCGGGTGAGCAATTGTCCTAAGTCTGTACCCGCTTCTTCACACAACTGATAGGTGGCTTCTCCGGGTGTATCTTTAATCCGAATTGCTGGAAATGCGACTGTCAGCCCTAACTCTCTAAATTTACTCACCAGCGGATCGACGGGTTCGTCATCTCCTCCGTAGGACTCCAGAATCCCGACTACTTGTTTTTCCTTAGCAGCGGCTAAAACGGTGCCAATCGCAGCTTGGGCGGCGGCAGAGGCGGCTGGGGGTGTGGCAATGACTAACCCAGATGAACGCCCTACCAGTTCTTGCACCTCCTGAGGATCGGCGGATTTCAGGTCGAGTGTCTCGACGGCGACGCCTGTTTTGGTGATGCCTTTGGCGAGAGATTGGGAAAGGCGATCGCTATACCCGTAATCGGAGACGTAAAATACCGCTACTGTCGTCTCGCCCTTGGTTTGAGCTTGACTCCACTGGCGATAACGTCCTGTCAGTTCCACGACGTTGTGGCGTAGCAGCGGGCCGTGTCCAGTGGCGATGGTACTAACTTCTGGGAGTTCTCCCATCCGTTTCAGTGCAGATAGCACGGAACGGGCATTCGGAGCCATCAGACATTCGTAGTAAAAGCGATAATCGGCTTCGATGGCGGCTAAATCTTCATCGAAGGTGCTATCCGAGCAATAGTGCAAGCCAAAGGCGTCGCAAGTATACAGGATTTGGGTTTTGTGGTCGAAGGTGAAAATCGTGTCGGGCCAGTGCAAGTTGGGAGCAATCACGAATTCCAATTCGTGTCCGTTGCCTAAATCCAACTTGTCGCCATTTTTGACGATTCGCCGCTCAAACGGCTGATGCACAAAATCTTCGATAAACTGGATTGCGACTTTTGACCCAACCACCGTTACCTGGGGAGCCAGTTTCAAGATGTCTTTGACTAATCCGCTATGGTCTGGCTCGGTGTGGCTGATAATCAGGTAATCAATTTCTTTTGGGTCGATGAGTCCATGTAATGCATCCAGATATAGCTGGCGGAACTTTTCATGGGAGGTATCCACTAAAGCCGTCTGCTCACCCCGAATGATGAAGGAATTATAGGTGGTGCCGTTTTGCAGCCCAAATTCAATGTCGAAGCGATCGCGATCCCAGTCAAGCGAGCGAATCGTTGTCGTGTCAGGGGCGATTTCGCCGGTCTGCATGGTGAGGCGTTTTTGGGTTCGGTCGGTGAGCGCTACCATCTCTGGTCTCCTTCTGTTGCAACCCATTAGGTATTTTTTCTTCTTTCATTCTGCCACGAGTCTCTTGTAAAGATTTATTAAAAAACCTATGAGTGAGTTAAGAGTTCTAAAAGTGTCGAACAGCTCCAGGCTCAGAGAACGATGAATTGGCTAGCTTTGACGATCGGGAATTCGCGGCTGCACTGGGCGTACTTTGTGGAAGAAATTCTTCAGGATGCCTGGGATAGCAACTATCTGCCAGCGGCAACTGTAAATCGTCTGGCGCAGCGCTTAGCAGCGGGTAAATTTCCACGGGAAATTTTGCCACCCAGTCCGACCAATTCACTATCCAAAATCCACAATCAGCAATTAAAGTTGCCGATTTATCTGGCTTCGGTGGTTCCAGAGCAAACAGCACTTTGGCAAAGTTACCCAGATATCCGTGTCATGACTTTAGACCAATTGCCCCTTGAAGGACTTTATCCCACTCTTGGTATTGACCGGGCTTTAGCGGTGTTGGGTGCTGGCGAAGTTTGGGGCTTGCCTTCTTTAGTGATTGACGCTGGAACTGCCATAACATTTACGAGTGCAGATGTCAACCATCGGCTAGTGGGTGGGGCGATTTTGCCTGGGTTAAGGTTACAGCTACAGTCTCTAACCCAAAGAACTGCTGCGTTACCACCGATAGAATTGCCCCAGGAAATGCCGCCGCGTTTTGCTGTAAACACACCGGAGGCGATTCAGAGTGGCGTTATCTACACTGTCTTGGCTGGAATCAAAGACTTTATCCAGGCTTGGTGGCAGAAATTTCCAGGTAGTCGGGTGGTTTTGACGGGAGGCGATCGCGCTACTTTATTTGCTTATCTCCAAATCCAGTTTCCTGAAATAGCCAGTCAGATAATTAGCGACCCGAATCTGATATTTATGGGAATGCGGTCAGTCGTCCTTAGTTCTTAGTCCTTAATAAAGCGATTCACATCAAATCCGCTTGATTCTCCACAATTGAGAAAAACCTTACCCCGCCTCCACCTGCGGCTCCGGCTCCCCTCTCCGCAAGCGGAGAGGGGTTGGGGGGTGAGGTTCTTTTATTAACTCCACTACAAGCGCACAGCCTATGCGCCCCTAATGCTTACTCACGAAATCTCGAATATACTGAGCCACGACATCTGGCAACGCTTCGGGTAGATCGTTTCCCGCAAAGCTAATAATTTCCAACTGAGCTGATGGAGTTAAGTCCGCGTAGGCTTGACTTTCGGCAATTCTAGAACGACTGTCGCGATCGCCTTGCAAAATCATAACGGGGACTTTCAGCCACTCCAGTCTTTCTTTCAATAATTCTGCTTGAATTTCGGCGCGGCGGCGTTGAAATAATAGCTTGTCGGTAGTGGGAAACTGCACCGGCTGTTCTTGTCGCCGCTTCTTTTGCCCAGTCTGCTTGCGGGGAAACAGGCGATTGTTGGAGACACGAGCGATCGCATCTATGAGCGATCGCCACCCGGAGGATACCACCTTAGACAGCCGCTTAAATAGAGATGTAAATAGAGAGGGGCGCGATCGCTCGGTTCTTAATCCCTCCGCTTCCACCCCAATTGGAGCTAACAGCACTAATCCGCGCACCTGTTCCAAATATTTCAGCGCGAAACTTGCCCCAATCCACCCTCCCAGCGAGTGACCAATTAAAAAAACTTCTCGCTGATTCAATGCTTCTAACAATTCAGCAAGACATTCCATCTCCAACTCAATTGAGTAGTGAACATCCGGGCGTTCGGAGTCACCAAAGCCGAGTAAATCCGGGGCAAAGCAGTGGTAATCCCGACTCAAACAATCGATGACAGCTAGCCATTGACTGCTATCGTGAGCCGATCCGTGTAAAAAAACCAAAACTGGCCCTTGACCAACTTCGCGCCAGAAGATTTGTCCTTGAGACAGCTTAATTCGAGAATTGCGTAACGGTAGAGTCATCCTAGATTTTAGATTTTTAGATTTTAGATTTTAGATTGACGATGGATTGACTCATCCAAAATCGAAAATCCTGCTTATGCGAGGGTTGTCAAGCCGTTCAAGTAGTCCTGCAACTGCTGGTCGTGGTCATGGCAGAGTTTCCCTTGAGGCAAGGATGCCACAGAGAAAGCTTTGACTTCCATAATTTCCAGCGTATCCCGAACCTGCATTTCTCCCTGCACTTCCGCTTCTAGCGCTACACAAATCGAATGAATTCTGGGATCGCGGTCTGGCGAAGAATAAACTCCCACTAACCGGCGAATTTTTACTAACTCCAGTCCAGTTTCTTCCGCCAACTCCCGCCGCGCTGATGTCGGAATGTCCTCACCCCAATCAACAATACCGCCAGGAAAACCCCATTCACCTGTGTCTCCGCGTCGAATGAACACAATTCGACCATCTGGCAAAATCGGGATGATAGTTGTGCCGATAATGGGATGGCGGAAAATAATCCCTAGCACTGTTTGTATAAATCGCCATGACCGACGCATAGGCAAAAGAAGCTTTACTTCAACGCAGAAAGGAACTTTTACTTTTAGAGTCAATTTATGAGCAGGAAGTTCTCCGATGACAGATAAAATTTAAAACTTTGCAAAAGGAGGGTTTCCCCAAGGGCTGAATCCGCATAGTTCTGGGGATGCCAGAATTGCTTATTCATCCACCTCTACAAATTAAAATTTTAAATCTGCGAGAATTTCCGCTTTTTGAGATTCAGTCACCTGAAGATAAATCTTCTCAATGTTACCATCCGAGCCGATCGCATTCATGTGCGGCGCTGAAGGCGTATCAACTGCTTGGTGCGGAATTTTTTAGCTTTTTGCTGCGGTTACGGCTGGCAATTTTACCCAGCCAAGAAGCAGTATCGCTGAGTTTTAGGGACATGGGGATGTTTTCAACCGCAGCAAGTCAGCGCTTTTTAGTAGGCTGCTGACAGGCTGTTATGATATACGTTACAGATGCAAGTTCGGTCACGTCAGTCTGCGACCCGCCGTTTTTAGGCTAGCCTGTTTCGGTGTTTCTTCCACAGGTTTGAAGGCAGAGGCTTCCAGAGCCAAAAAAATGCTCTGGAAGAGCAACACACTCTCTGTCTAGATTCACTTGGACAAGAGTAGGTTCTGAGAAGTTGCTAGAGACGCTTTAATTTTGCGCTTCTAGGTCGCTCTTCTCTCTCTCGACTTTCATCTGAATCAACTGTTCGGATGGATATTGTTGGATGACTATTTACATCGAAAGTCTGTCTTCGCAGGTTACTCCAGAAGACTTTAAACAAGTCTCTGCATCTGGTTCAGCCAAAAGTGTGGCGATACCAAGCGACCGGAAGACAGGCAAAGTGCGGGGCTTTGCTTTCGTAGAGAGGGTGGAAGCTCCGCAAAAAAAGACAGCTATTTCGGTGCTGGATGGTGCAAAATGGATGGGGCGTCAGATGCAGATCAACCAAGCCAGACCGAAGGAGAACCCTCGAAAAGAGGGCGATCGCGGTAGATTGCCAGATTGGCAGATTCTAGCACCTGCTTTTCCAAGCCTTGGGCGTGACTGGCAACACCAACAAGCATCAGGTGCAGGGGAAAACCCAAAGGCACCATTTTTTAGTCGTATATCAAAGAGGTGAACATGGCGAAGCGCCGTAACCCTAAGAAAGAAAAGGCGCAGCGTAATCAAGCATACGCCCGCAAGTTTCGTAAACGTCAAACTACGGGTCGGTTCTCTAAATTCCGGCGTCAAAGATCGCCCGGAGAGAGAACCAGCGAGGAGGATGAAGACAAGATGGGAGGAGGAATGGGAGCAATGGGCGGCGCGATGGGTTAGCCATTGCTCGGTGCTGAGGGCTGAGGGCTGAGGGCTGAGGGCTGAGGACTGAGGAAAAAAAATATTTTTCTTCAGCTACTAACTCTCTTGCGAAATTGAGAAATCCCCTATTCAGCCCTCAGTCTTGATTACTCAGTCCTAATTACTCGGTCCTCAGTCCTGATTACTTAGTCCTAACTACTCAGCCGAGACTGGGCAGCTTGAATCGCTTGTCTCACTTGCTCAAATCCGGTACCGCCGTAGCTGTTACGAGCGGCAACTACTTGTCTTGGAGAGATGGCTTCATAGATGTCTGGCTCAAAAGCTGGGTGCAATTCCTTCCATTCTTCCAAGCTCAAATCCTTGAGAAGTTTACCGGCAGCGAGGGAAGTTTTTACAACCTTGCCCACGAGATTGTAAGCTTCCCGGAAGGGGACACCCCGCGCTGCTAGGTAATCAGCAACATCGGTCGCGTTGGAGAAATCTTCCGCGACGGCTTCTGCAAGGCGAGCGGTACGAAATTCTAGCCCCTCGCGAAACAAAATGGTCATTGCTTCTAGGCAGCCTTTAACGGTCTTTACACTGTCAAATAGGCTTTCTTTGTCGTCTTGTAAGTCTTTGTTGTAAGCCAAAGGTAGCCCTTTCATCAGCACTAGCATTCCTTGCAGATGCCCAAAAACACGACCTGTTTTACCCCGCACGAGTTCAGGCACGTCGGGGTTTTTCTTTTGGGGCATGATGCTGGAGCCGGTGGCGCAGCTATCTTTGAGGGTGACAAAGCCGAATTCGTGAGATGACCAAAGGATGACTTCCTCCGATAAACGGCTGAGGTGAACCATGATCAGGCTGGCGCTAGAGAGAAATTCAATCGCAAAATCGCGATCGCTCACGCCATCCATACTGTTGGCATAGACCCCATCAAAGTTGAGCAGTTTGGCGGTGTAGTGTCGATCGATGGGGAAAGTGGTTCCGGCAAGTGCGCCACTCCCCAAAGGCGAGATATTGACGCGCCCATAGACTTCTCCTAGCCGCTCCCAGTCCCGTTCTAGCATTTGAAAGTAGGCGAGGAGGTGGTGAGCTAAAGAGACTGGTTGGGCGCGTTGTAGGTGCGTATAGCCGGGAATTAGGGTTTCGATGTAATTTTGGGCAAGGTCGAGGAGAACTCCCTGAAATTCGCGCAACTGGCTGCGAATTTGGGAAATTTGATCTCGCAAGTAGAGGCGGGTGTCAGTGCCTACTTGATCGTTGCGCGATCGCGCCGTGTGCAGTTTTTTGCCGACATCTCCGGTAATTTCTGTCAGCCTACGCTCCACTGCAAAATGAACGTCTTCTGCATCTATCCCTGGATTGAAGTTTCCTTCTCGGTATTCTTGGCGGATTTGTTCTAAGCCTGCGACTAGCTGTTGTGCCTCCGACTCTGAAATAATGCCGGTGTGAGCGAGCATTTTGGCATGGGCAATCGAGCCGGTGAGGTCGTATTCGATGAGTTCGATGTCGAAGCCGATACTAGCGTTGAAGCGAGCGATCGCAGGATGCAACGCCGATTCAAACCGTTGGCTCCAAGTTTTTTGTTGAGTCACGAGCTTCTTGGTAACGTTGGAAAGTTGACAGATTCAAAGGCGAGCCGGTTGAAAGTTGGCTCGGCGAGCAGGTTTTAGCTTGCCTTTGCAAGCATCTTACTCTTTAACAAATTGCAGGACGAGCAAGCTGTATCCAAACATTCAACTTTCAACCTTCAACCTTTAACTTTTTAGACCTTCAAACGCCATCCACTAAGCGGTAACTCCTCGAATCAGGTAGCCAAAAAACAGTCCGATTAACAGCGCCCAGACTTGCCCTGATTTAATGAAGTAGTTAAAGGCATTTTGTATTTGGTCTAACACTTTTGGGTCTCTGATTTGCTGCGCCAACACGGGCCAATTGACCGGCGAGTGCGAAAACCACAGCGATACCGTATCGTAACCGTGGGTCAAGTTGGGCAACCAACCGATTATTTCGTGCATTTCATTAAGCACCATGACTCTGATTTCCTCACAACAAATAGAGATGTTGGCAAAGGTTGCTCGTGCATCCGTTCAGATTGTATTAACACAAAGCTGATGTCTTTGCTAGTGGGGGAGTCAGTGATGGGTAATGAGTCATGGGTATCGGAAATGACCCCTGACTTATTACCAATTAACTTTTGACCTGCATCACTACTAGCGTCATATCATCTCCGTTACGGCTGGCTGGGCCGATAAATTGCTGTACCTGCTCAAATAGGTAATCTAAAATCGCTTGGGTGCCGTTGCAATGCTGGCAAGCCCACTGGAAGGTGCGGCTCAGCTTTTCTTCGTCAAAGCGATCGCCATTTTGATTTGCCGCATCGGTAAAACCATCGGTGTAATAAATAATCGTGTCCCCAGGATACAGCTGGACTTGGGCATCTTCATACTGGGAATCGGCATCCAGACCAATCAGCATTCCCCAGGTATCCAAGCGCTTGATGGAACGGGTTGATGCCTGCCATAACAAGGGAGGATGGTGGGCGGCATTACTGTAAGACAGAATCCGGGTTTGCGGATCGTATTCAGAATAAAACAGGGTGACAAACCGATGGGAGTTTTCCAAATCGGCATACATTACCCGGTTTAAATGTTGCAGGATCTTCGCCGGTGAGTGCCTGTTTAGCACTTCGGCTCGCAGCATCCCCCGCGTCATCGTCATGATTAGACCCGCTGGGACGCCTTTGCCCATGACATCCCCGATTACCAGGCTCCACGGAACCGATCCTCTTCGGGCAGTTTCCACTTCCGAATCACTGTCTGTTTGGGGGCGCAGCTGGTCATAATTGGCAGGAATAAAATCATAGTAATCTCCGCCGACGCGACTAGCCGTTTGGCACTTTGCCGCTAGTTCGACTCCATAAATATTCGGACATTGTCGCGGTAGTAGGCGCAGCTGGATATCGGCACCAATTTCTAATTCTTTATCTAGGCGTTCTTTTTGGCGTAGTTCGACGGTAAGTTCATCGTTTGCGATCGCAACTGCTGTTTGATCGGCAACTAAGCGCACCAACTTCTGCCGGGTGTCTGTCCAAATATATTTGGGATCGCGGCTGAACACATAAAGACGTCCCCGCTCTGTATTTTTCACCAGAATCGGAGTGCCAAATACCTGAATGTCTGGCCCCAAAAATCGGCTCAGTTGAGCATCCAATGATGGCGGTGTGGCGACCCCCTCTGCTGTTGTCGAGGGATTACTCGCCTGACGGGTTGCGGCGTTAAGCGCCTTGCGAATATCCTGACAAGATTGACCTTCCTGACAGTGCAGGCGTTCTAGCCGCACCTGACCATTCGGTAAAAACCGGATGAGAATGCCGCCATCGGCATCTGTGACCCGCGTTGCCATCAACGGAATCAACTCCAAAAACTGATTCAAGTTATTGAAGCTACGCAGGGCAAACCCTAACGACGAGAGCAAGTCTTGAATCTTGCGCTGTTCTCGATGCAAACGCGCCACCAGTTCTTTGAGCGCGAAAACAGGCGTCGTTTCGGCGGTGGTACCGCCGTCAGGTAAGGGAGATGGCTGGCGAGGAAGGGGCACAGCAGTCATAGCATCAGGAGTTACGGTTCCGCACAAAAGTTTGTTTTAGCTGTCAGGATATCTTTACAGATTCTGGCTTAAGAATTGTCAGTTTTGGCAACGGTTTGGGGAAAACGCCTTTGATTTAAAAAAAATTAAGAAGGCGTTAGAGCAAAATTGTTCCCGATTACTATCGCAACAGTTGCCAGTTGCAGCTAGCCGTCCGGACGCGATCGCTAAACAAAAGGAGCCGACTTGGCTGTTCTTGAGGTGTAAATATACCCTTAATTGCAGGTTCTGCCAATCACCCGGAGGGGCTTTTTGAAAACTTCTGCATAAGTCTATAGACGGAAATCACCATAACTGTCGCTATAGTAAACCCGATCTATACCAAAGCGCCCCTTATTATGTTTGATTGGTTCATCGACGGCATCGCCTAAGAGTAGCAGACAGCAATACATATGCTTGTGGAGTGATTTTACAAGCCAAGACTGTAAATTTTAACCGGATGGCGTGTGTATCCCTAAAGTAAAGATTTCTTCCAAAAGAAAGTCTGGAATGGGATCGGTTCGGAAAGCTTTAGTAGCAAGGTGTTTCTCAATGGCATCTTTTAAACCCATCGAAGGTTTCGTGTGAATCGTCATCTTTGGTCCGATTGCTTCTTGCTGATTTTTCAGCAGAGAATTGCCAATTTTAGAAGGGGCTTCTCACTGAAAAAATTGAATCTCTGATGACGACCCTACAGCATCTGGATCGTCCAAAAGTTCAGCCTGAACCGAAGGGTGCATGTGGGTAATCCCACCTGAATCGGCACTTTATGCTGCCAAATGGGATGAGCTAGACTGTCTGATCGTTGAAATCTAATCATTGAAATCTAAAATCCAAAATTGTTAACCTAAACCGAGTTCGCGTTTGAGCAAGTTAATTGACTTGGTGCCAATATAATTTTCGCTACATAATAGCTCCGGAGGACGAATAATGTCTTCACGGGCGGCGGCGACTGCCGCTTTGACGGTGGCAAAACTGGCGCGATCGCTAACAATCGTTTGGGCACTGCGAACGATCGCGTTGAGTTTGTAGGTGTCTTTTACCTGGGCTGTCATCACCAGCAAATCATCCCCGCGCAGGCTGTGGATAAGAATTTCTGCAACTCCGAGAATGCCTGAGCTGAGACTCACCAGACCCATACAGCTGTCTTTAGGCAGGCGTTGAACCAGCTGGAGTTCTTGAGCGTAGTCGTAAATATCGACGGGGATGACGCGCACCGCTCGTGGGGCAGCGATCGCTTCCGCATCCCCAATAAAATAGCGGCTAGTCACCACGGTGCCGGAGTGGGTTTGATCGAGTATTTTACTGAGTTCCTCCATCGGCACCAACTGTACGGGTATCCCTAAAGATTTTTCCAGTTCCTGAACCATCAATTCCCCAGCACCGATGTCTCGTGACGGAACCGTAACCAGCACCCGCGCACTACAGCGTAAGCGCCAGTCAACTTCTGCTAGAAATAGTTCTCTGGCTTGGTTGAGGGTGCAACCTTGGTTGAGCAGTTCATCCAGGCTGTGCTGCACCAGCTTGTAGGCATGGGGATATTGTTCGTGTATGGGGCCGCTATGTCCAGTGCCGCCCTCGTTTCCTTGGGCTTTGACATAAATTCCCGATCCAGCTTGGGATTCTACTAATCCAGTGTCTTCTAGCTGCCGGTACACCTTGCTAATGGTATTCCGGTGCAGACCTGTCTGCATTGCTAGCTGCCGAGTGCTGGGCAATCGATGACCTGGGGGAAACTGTCGCGAGGCGATCGCAAACTGCATTTGGTCAAATAGCTGTTTTGACGCTGGAATTTCACTGTCTGGTTGAATATGAAACTGAACCATTTACGAGCCTCCAAGGACTCTGATTCTCATGAAGCCGTGAGAAGGGCAATTCTTTAATAGCATAATGCGCTACAGAAGCTGAGTTATCGCCCTGGTTTTTCAAGATTCTGCCTCCTTCTCACTTGATCTATCTAGTAGAGACGCGATCGCATCAGCACATACGCTCTTAGCGCTACTTGCTGCAAGTCTTCTACAAGCCAGCATCTAAACTCCAAAAAAAGTCTAAAACGCTCTCAGCCAGGGAAATAATTTTCGGGTTGTTCTCCGGGTGAATGCGGAATTTCCTCCAATCCAAGGGGAATCTGTGTTTCTGCTTCCCCGCTAGAGACGGAATCAGTAGGGTCTGTTGTCTCTTGCCTCTTTAGTAGTTCCGGCAAGGTGACAAACTGATATCCCTGCTTTTTGAGTTTTTCTACGATCTGGGGTAAAGCTTGAACGGTTGTCGAATGGTTACCGCCACCATCATGCATCAGCACAATAGAGCCGGGGAAGGCACTCTTGAGAATGTTTTTGACCAATTTGGGCGCGGTGAGGCGGTGGCGGCGACTGTCCGCTGAGTTAATCGACCACATCATCACGGCGTAGTTGTTCTTTTGGGCGTAAGCCGCTAACCCATTTTGCAAGTTGCCGCCGGGAGGGCGGAAGTAAGCGGTTGTGACTCCGGTTGTCTTGTAGATGAGTGCGGCTGTATCATCTATTTCCTTTGCCGCCGTAGCCTCGTCCATCTGACGATACAAGTGATGCCAGGTATGGTTGCCAATGGCGTGACCTTCAGCAACCACTCGTCGCGCTACGGCTGGATAACTTTGCAGTTGCTCTCCTACCCAAAAAAATGTGGCTTTGATGCCGTTTTTCTGGAGGATGTCCAGCACTTGCAATGTCGTTTCCCCCCAAGGGCCATCATCAAAGGTGAGGGCGATGACTTTTCTCTGATTCTTCAGCTTTACCTGATAAATGGTTTTTCCCCGATACTCGGTAGGCACTGGGAAGGTTTTTTCGGCTGCGGGTGAGAGAGCGATCGCTGAAGGTGTTGTTTCACTCGGTAGATTTTCCGGTTCGACAATGGGGAGTGTCTGCTGGACTGGGATAGATGGTGTGATCGCCCATACACTTGGCGATGGAGAAGCCTCTGCCGTGTCAGCGATCGCGCTACTCGCTGGCGGTATTATTTCCCTCGGTGGCGAATTTTCGGGTTTGACACTGGGGAGTTGTTGAGCTTCCGGCTTGTCCTGACGAACCTCTATCGCAAACTGATGCTGAGGGGAAGTTTGAGGTGACGGCTCGATGATTTTATTGACGATGAGGGCCGTTAAGGTAACGATAGCGATGAAGGTAAGTTGCCGAGTGAATAATGCGGTCGGTTTTTCTTTTTCTCTCCAGTCTGCCAAGGTTGAACTCCTTCCCTTAGTCCTTAGATAATTTTTGAGTTTTTAATGATTACAAAAAACAGCTATCATTCTTGACTCATTTAACCAAAAATCCCTTTTCTCGACAGTCAGCAACTCTTCAATAACCGCACAAAACTACACAATAAAACTAGCTGGTATTACAAATTATTTAAAAATTGGAATATTTTAAATAAAAAAGTTATGGTTTGATTCATATAAATTTTCTTCATAAAAAAATGCGATAATTTGTGCAGCACTGTCATGAACTTTTAAATACTTTATTCCTGTAAAAAATAGGGTAATTTGCTGGTAGACAAAATAGTAGCACTATCTGCTAAAAAAACAGCAGAGGACAGAGAAGAATTATCATGACAGATAGCAAGATTCGGGCAAAAAACCTCAAAATTGCCAATGGCGATCTAGAAATTGCGGCTTACCTGGCAATGCCGGAAGGGGAGGGGCCTTTTCCAGGCATGGTGGTGTTGCAGGAAATTTTTGGAGTGAATGCCCACATCCGGGAGGTAACAGAACGAATTGCCAAAGAAGGCTATGTAGCGATCGCGCCAGCAATCTTTCAACGCCAAGCACCGGGTTTTGAAACCGGCTACACTCCGGAAGACATTCAAATTGGCAGACAGTACAAGGATCAAACCCAAGCCTCAGAACTACTCGGCGATATCCAGGCGGCAATTAATTACCTCAAAACCCTGCCCGAAGTCAAACCTATCTTTGGCTGCATCGGCTTCTGCTTTGGGGGTCACGTTGCTTACCTCGCCGCGACTTTACCCGATATCAAAGCCACAGCCTCATTCTACGGTGCTGGCGTTGCTACGAACACTCCCGGCGGCGGCGAACCGACAGTAACGCGGACAAAAGACATCAAAGGCACGCTTTACGCCTTTTTCGGCATGGAGGACGCCAGCATCCCCGCCGAACAGGTAGATCAAATTGAAGTGGAGCTAGAGAAACACCACATTCCCCATCGTGTCTTCCGCTACGATGGAGCTGACCACGGGTTTTTCTGTGACCATCGCGCCAGTTACAATGACACCACAGCCGCCGATGCCTGGAAGCAGGTAAAACAGCTGTTTGAACAAGAACTTCAAGCGGCATAATTTTTTCCCACACTAGCAATCAGCGAGTTGGGAATTACTTTTTTTCAATCAACTAAGTTGTCATGAATTCCAAATCGACCTCTTCTCAAGATGCAAAATCGTCATTTTCTATGGACGATTTTGCCAAAGCTCTCGAACAACACGACTACCAATTTCACAAGGGGCAAGTCGTGCGCGGTAAAGTGGAAACCCACGAAAGTGATGGTGCCTATGTAGACATTGGCGGCAAGTCTTTGGCTTTTTTACCTGTTGATGAGGCGTCGTTGAGACGGGTAACAGATTTATCCATTGTGCTGCCGTTGCAGGAAGAACGGGATTTCCTGATTATCCGAGAGCAAGATGCAGATGGTCAGGTGACGCTTTCAGTGCGGCAGATGGAGATCAAGCAGGCATGGGATAACCTGGCTGATATGCAGGAAGCGAATCAAACAGTGCAAGCCCGTGTCACTGGCATCAATAAGGGGGGCGTTACGGTAGAAGTGCAAGGGTTGCGGGGGTTTATTCCGCGATCGCACTTGGTGGAACGCGATAACCTGGAGTCCCTGGTTGGTGAAAAGCTAACTGCTAGTTTTTTGGAAGTTTCTGCTGACACTAACAAACTGGTGCTTTCTCAACGGCAAGCGACTCGTTCTGTTGCCATCACTCAGATAGAAGTTGGGCAGTTAGTGGAAGGGAAAATTACTGGTGTGAAGCCCTTCGGTGTGTTTGTAGATTTGGATGGAATTACTGGTTTGCTGCATATTAAGCAAGTAAGCCAAACTTACATCGAATCTCTCGCATCATTGTTTCAGGTGGGTCAAGTAATCAAAGCACTGATTGTTGATATCGATGAAGGTAAAGGTCGGGTTTCTTTGTCTACCAGAGTCTTAGAAAATCATCCAGGAGAAGTGCTGGAAAATATGGCTGAGGTAATGGAATCAGCTGAAGCGCGTTCTGAACGGGCAAGGAAAAATCTCACCCGATAGGTGTTAGGAAGAGAGTTTGCGATCGCACTTGGTAATAAAGAGTGCGATCGCTTTTGATTTGAAGGATGCGATCGCTCCCTCTGAAATCTATGCTGATGTAGTCACTCAACCTCATCGCCAAATCTTGATTGTCATATCCGCACTGGCACTGACTAAAGTTTGCCCATCACAGCTAAATGCAACAGAATAAACTTTGTCTGAATGCCCCGTAAGGACGTACAACAGTTCTTCAGTATGTAAATTCCAAATCCTGATTGTCTTGTCAGCGCTGCCGCTGGCAAGAATCTGTCCATTGGGACTGATGGCTACTGAATAAATTTCATCGGAATGCCCGGTGAAAATGCTTCTCAGTTCTCCCTTATTCATACGCCACAGCTTGACTGTCTTGTCTCTACCGCAGCTAGCGAGGATTTTTCCATCGGGACTTATAGCCACACTGAGAACCTCATGACCCTCGCTGAAAAAGGCTTGAATCACACCTAACCAATTTGAAGACCCATTGAGGGTGCTTTTCAGTTCCCTAGTACGCAGATGCCACAGCTTAATGGTACCGTCCCAGCTACCACTGGCAAGAGTGCGCCCATCGGGGCTGAAGGCTACAGACCAAGCCGCCCAAGAATGCCCTTTGAAAGTGTGCAATAGTTCACCAGTAGGCGGTTGCCACAGCTTAATGCTGCTGTCATTGTGGCTACTGGCGAGAAGTCGCCCATCGGGGCTGAAGGCTACAGACCAAACTGACAAAGTTATGACTGAACCCTGCTGGAGGGTGCGAGTTAATCTCCCGGTACTGAGATGCCATAGCTTGATAGTGCTGTCCGGATATGCGCTGGCACTGGCGAGGGTTTGCCCATCTGGGCTGAAGGTAAGAGAAGTAACTGTGCCTGAGTGTCCAGTAAGGGTATCGATTAGCTCCCCTGTATTCAAACGCCACAACTTGATTGTCGTGTCAAAACTTCCGGTGGCGAGAATCTGATTGTCCGGACTAATGGCAACTGACCTAACTGCGTCTCTATGTCCAGTAAGGGTGTGTATGCAGCTCCATGTATTCTTATATAAGCCTACTATCGCGGTGCCAGAAGACGACAGTAGGCTCTCTAAGGGTTTGCGGTTAGCTCAATTTCGTAGTAAGGCAAGGGGTTTTGTCCGACATCTTGGAGCCAACGAGCGTCAGGTTTCCAGGTTCCGTTAGGTTCTTCGCGACGACGGGTATTAACTTTTAGTTTGTTACCTTCTAGCTGCAATAAATTGTATTGCCAAGGATAGGCAGTAACTAGCTCTTGAGGTCGTGCGCCAAAGGTGCCAGCAGAAACAATATCAAGTTTACGCCCAGTAGAATTGGAAGCATGATCGTAGCGGTATAAATCATTTTTGGCTGTGTGGATATGTCCATGAAGGGCAAAGCGGAAGCCTGCTTGTGCTAACCGCTCCATAAAACCAGAATCTTTGATCCGATCTTCACCAGAACTGTTTAGGGGATGATGCCAAACTGCTATCTTCAGGCAGTCTTTGTAGAATTCTTCCTTATCCCGAATCTCGTTAAGAGCGTTAGTAATAGCATTGGGATTAATGTTGGCATCGATTTTTTGGAAGCGATCCAGTTTCCAAGCAGAATTTAGTCCCAAAAATAACAGTTTTTGCTGTGGCAAGTGGTACAAAATCCCTTGATGTTCATATTCTAAGGGATAAGATTGGCCTTTGATAGCTTGATAGAAGTTTCTGAAGTTGTCAAATCGCCGTTGGTGTACCGCCTGATTCCTTTTTGGTATGTCGTTTTCGTAAGAGTAAGCTTGGTCTCCGAGTTCCCAGTTGAGGTCATGGTTGCCGGGAACGATAATAATTTGTGATGGTCTGAGCTGGAACTCTCCCGAAAGTCGGCTTACGAACTTTTCAGCAGCATTGTATTCTGCTTCTGTGGAAAAGTGTGCAATGTCACCGGAGAGGATAAGAGCATCAAGGCGATCGCAATTCAATTCTAATTTCAGATCCGCAGCTAGTGTGCTGTACCAATTATTAGCGTTCTCAGTTGTGCCAAAGTGCAAATCGGAGAGATGGAGAATGTACATTACGGAGATATAAATAGGTTGTGCTGGTGGGATATTTGGTTCGGTGAGGATGTAGTTGTAGTATCCAGAACGCTCTTGAATTGCAGAAATTGTATCAAGCAAATAGCCCGCTTTAGGTTGTTGAAGAAGCCCAGATAGAGAAGGCAGCAAATTAGAGTTAGAGATTTTTCCTAATGCCTCAGCTGCCGTCCTACTAACATAATCATCTTCATCTTTTACAGCTTTGAGCAGTGGTCCTACAGCTAATTCATTGCCAATATTTCCTAACGTTTCAGCCGCTACTATACGAACAGCATAATCTTTATCTGTTAAAGCTTCAAGCAGTGGAGGGACAACCGCTTCATTGCCGATGTTCCCTAACGCCTTAGCCGCCGCCTTGCGAACAGCATTATCTTCATCTTTTAAAGCTTCAAGCAGTGGCGGGACAGCCGCTTCATTGCCAATGTTCCCTAATGTCTTAGCCGCTGCCTTGCGAACAGCATAGTCTTCATCTTTTAAAGCTTCAAGCAGCAGTGGGACAGATGCTTCATTACGGATGTTTCCTAACGCCTCCTCCGCCGCCCAACATACAGCATAGTCTTCATCTTTTAAAGCTTCAAGAAGCGGCACGACAACTGCTTCATTGTCGATATTTCCTAACGCCTTAGCCGCAGACTTACGAACAGCATTATCTTCATTTTTTAAATTTTCAACCAATGGCACAATAGCGACTTTATTGGGTGTATTTTCTAATGCATTAGGCTTTATTCTACAAACATTAACATCTTCATCTTTTAAATCTTTAAGCAGCGGCGCGACAGCGACTTCATTGCCGATGCTTCCTAATGCCTTAGCCGCCGCTTTACGAACAGCATTATCTTCATCTTTTAAAGCTTCAGACAGCGCCGCGATAGCGACTTTATTGGGTGTATTTCCTAATGCCTCAGTCGCAATTATACGAATATTAACATCTTTATCTGTCAAAGCTTCAAGCAATGCAGGAATAACCGCTTCATTATCGATACTTCCTAGCACCTTAGTTGCTACAGACCGAATATAATTTTTCTCAGTTTTTAAAGCTTTAACCAGTAGCACAATAGCCCCTTCATCGCTGATATTCTCTAAGACTTCAGCCGCTGTAAATCTAACCAAAAGTTCTTCATTTTTCAAAATTTGCAGCAGTGCGGAAACCGCTTCTGTATTGTTAATTTTTCTTAATTTTTCAATCGCCTGCCAACGAAGATTAAAATCCTTTTTCAAAGCTTTCCGCAGTGGCGAAATCGCATTATCAGAACGTGTTATACCCAAAAGCTTAACTCTAAGTTCTTCAGGAATTTCTAGCCCAGATACTAATGCAACCGTTTGCTCCTGCCATTGTGGTTTTACCGACCCCGCCAACCTTGCTCCCAGCCTCAAATCCACCTCTAAGGCTAACTTGACCACTCGCACCGCCTGCGCCTCATCCTCCACCAATTCCAGCATCAGTGCTAGGGGTTCTGTCCAATTCAGATAATTCAGATACTCTCGTTTTAATTCGTCATCGCCCAGACTCGGTAACAGCTTCAGCAGACTTTCTGCTGTGTAATATTCCTGAATCAGTTGGTGCCGAAATTCAATTTGGTCGCCTGCCCCTAGTTGAATCAAGTGATGGTTGAGTAAATCTTTGAGCCAACAGAGGGCGCAATCCTCTGGATGAGCCACCCTACCTGCTAAAAATTCCGTCAGCACCGCTTCTGCTTTCTGCCTGGGAATGGCAACTTGCAACTCAGTCTTCTCTTCCCCAGAAGTCATCACCCAGGCTAACTGTTCCAACAGCCGATGCCACCAACGGCGAGACTCCTCAGAAATTGGGATATCCTGTTTGAGTTTGCGGTCATAGCTTAATGCGAACTGGCGAAACACCAAACCCAGATTCGGCGGCACCTTCCCCATCGCCCGAAACAAGGAACACAGCATCCACAACAGCAGTGGCGTTTGCCCAAACTCCCGCAAGCGACTCCCCAACTGCCTCAACATTTGCTCCCCCTGCTGTGGCAGATAGGCGCGGACAAACTGCTGCATTTGCGTTTCACTTAGGGGTTGCATATCCAGCTTCTTGGCAATGTCCAAGTCGCCCCCCACCCCTAAATCCCGCGTGGTGAAAATCATCGGCGTGGCAGCATTCGTCTGGCGAAAAGCCTTCAAATCCCGCCTAGCAGCTTCCGAGGGCAATTCATTAATGCCATCCACCAGCAGCAAAAATCGCTTCTCGAACAGCAGCCTTTCAATCTCGGAAGTGTTGAGAAACAATCCATGCTGTTTCAAGAAGTCCCGAATCAAGTCTAGGACGGAGGTTTGGTAGTAGCGCAATTCTACCAACACAGGGATGCGCGAATCCGCCAGGGAATTAATTTCCCGGCTGGCTTGGGCTTCTTCCAGCAACAACCGCGCCAGTGCCGTTGATTTCCCGGAACCGGGACGCCCCACCAACAACACATGATCTGCGGCATATTTCCGCAACCCTTCCAGCACCCCCAAACGCTCAGTTTTCTGCTTTGTTTCGCCCGGTTGTTCCTTGGCAGGTTGCACCGTCTCCACCATAAAATCAAACAGTGGCGCTGATTTCTCCTCAACTCGCTGGCGTCCGACTACATCGGTCAGCGTGTAGACTTTCCTCCATCGGGCGTATTGATTGCAGAGGGCTTCTAGGTATGGCTTCCAGTCGATCATGCTGTGTGAAATATAGCCAGGTTGAGGAGGTAGCGATCGCCCCGATTCGCCTTTAATCAATTCCCAGGTTTAAACTCTTGGCAAGGATAAGGCACAATCAAAAAGTCCTAGTGTCAGCCACCCGTGGCGTCATGTCTTGATTTATCTTAATCTCAGTATCCTCTGACCTGCCCAATGTCTAACCCACCACCCGCCGACTCTCAACCCCAGCCACCGAATACATCAGAATTAGAACTACTCAAACAGGAATACTTTTTTCTACAAAACACGATTGAAGACTACAACAAGCAAATCTGGACGATCAAAGCCCTTGGTATCGGTGGCACTGGGGCTGTTTTAGGTTTGATGCTACAGCACAAATCAAGCGTAGTTCCTTTAATTGGTTGTGCCATTCCCCTATTTTTCTGGATTCTCGAAAGTCAGTGGAAACACTTTCAACGCGGCTTTTATCCTCGCGTCACGGAGATTGAAACTATCCTAAGCAACGATTATCATCTCCGTAGCCCTGCGATTTTTGGCGGCTGGGCGCGTGCCTTTAAGCGTACACCCGCCCCAAAACGTCAAGGTTATCTGTGGGATGGTTTGCTCAATCGCAGCGTTTTTATCAGTTATCTACTGGAAATTATATTTTTGTTGCTGCTAGCTGCGATCGCGCCTCGTCTCTGGAAATAACCCGCAAGCGATCGCGTCCCGAAATCTACTATTGAAGTAGTTTAGGTATAAATATGCTCAAATTGTATCAATTTTTCTGTTCTGGAAATTGCTATAAAATTCGTCTTTTATTGACTCAACTGGAAATCCCCTTTGAGAGTATAGAACTGAATATTCTCAAAGGCGAAACTCGGACTCCAGAATTTTTAAGTAAAAATCCCAATGGGCGAATTCCAGTATTGGAAACCGAATCCGGTCAATTTCTGGCGGAATCTAACGCAATTCTTTTTTATCTGAGCGAAGGAACTGATTTTTTGCCAAACGACCGTTTTGAACGCGCAAAAGTATTGCAATGGTTATTCTTTGAGCAGTATAGCCATGAGCCTTATATTGCTACTTCCCGATTTTGGATTTCTATCCTTGGCAAGCCGGAAGAATATAAGGAGGCACTTAATCAAAAGCGCGAACCCGGTTATGCAGCGCTAACGGTTATGGAAAAACATTTAACAAATTGTAATTTTTTTGTGGGAGAACGCTATTCGATTGCTGATATTGGGTTGTTTGCTTACACTCATGTGGCGGATGAAGGGGGATTTGATTTAACAAGATTTCCAGCAATCCAAGATTGGATAGAACGAGTTAAAGCTCAGCCTCAGCACATTAGTATCACGCAATTATAATAGAGTTTGGTATGGGGATCTCGGATACGCGATCGCTTCCTTTGCATCCCGTAATTCAGGTAACTGTACCTAAATAAATTTATCTGTAAAAGTATTGATTAGCACCTATCCTACAACATCTAGTAATAAATTTGAAACCCGCCTACGCGGGTTTTGTCTGTGTAGGCGCGGTTTCTAACCGCCAGCATATATTTGTAAAAATGGGATGGTTTCCACCCTGCTTTAAGTGGCTGATAAGCTATACTGGCTGAAGTTAACTTTAAATATTAAAACAATGATAAAAATTAAAAAACTTAACCGCTTTTTGGCTAATTTAAGCATTAGCGTTTTAGTTATTCTTACCTTATCTTTTTTCCTCATACCCGTTAGTTCAAAACTTCAAGAGTCACCGATATTAGCTGTATTTGAAGAAGTTTGGCAAACAGTCAATGACAACTTTTTTGACCCAAAGTTTAATGGGGTTGACTGGAAAGCCATGCGAGAGAAGTATAAACCTTCAGTCAAACAGGCAAAATCTATTGATGAAGCATCCGTTGTCATCAATCAAATGCTAGCTGAGTTGCGTACTTCTCATATAGGCTTTTATCCGAAGTCACAACCCGCTTACTACCAACTTTTGGGTATATTTAATCAAGGTCATTTCTTAGAAAAAATACAAAAGTTATTTCCCAAAGGCTTAGAGTACACCGGAATTGGAGCTTTCACTAAAGAGATCGATGGGAAGACCTTTATCACTGCTATTCTTGATAACAGTTCTGCTGCTCAAGCGGGACTCAAAGTAGGCGACCAAATATTAGCAGTTGATGGCAATCCGTATCAGCCAATCGAATCTTTTGTTAATAAGGCAGGGAAACAAGTCAGTATATCGATTCAACGAACTCCCGATGCAAACAGCAATAAGAATGTAACTGTAGTTCCAAAAATAATAAAACCTACTACAGTTTTCTTGGATGCAATGCGGTCGAGTATCGAAATAATCGAAAGCAATGGGAGAAAACTAGGTTATGTCCATATCTGGTCGTATGCTGGCGATCAATATCAGGAATTACTGGAAGAAGAAATTGCTTATGGACGCCTTAAAGATGCGGATGGGTTAGTTTTAGACTTAAGAGATGGCTGGGGTGGAGCTACTCCGAATTATCTAAGTATTTTTTCCAAAAAAGTTCCAGTATTAACCCAAATTCCCAGAGATGGGATAAAAACCACCTTAGATTATCAATGGAGAAAACCCGTTGTGATGCTGGTGAATAAGGGAACCAGAAGCGGGAAAGAAATTTTAGCTTATGGTTTTGAGCAGTATGGAATTGGAAAAGTCGTTGGGAGTCAAACAGCAGGCGCAGTTGTTGCGGCTCGTCCTTTCTTGCTCAAAGATGGAAACCTTCTTTATCTTGCGGTTGTTGATATCTACGTGAATGGAGAACGCTTAGAAGGTAAGGGAGTGAAACCCGATATTGAAGTGCCGTTTCAGTTAGAATATGCTCAAGGAAAAGACCCTCAAAAAGCGAAAGCTGTAGAGGTTCTGGCTGAATCTGTTAAGAATCAGAATCGAGGGGCATAATTGCATTGTTAACTTCTTGTAGAGACGCAATTAATCGTGTCTTTACTATCTCAAAATACGCTCAATCATCCCATTGGCTTGCGAACTATAGCCGCCGCCAAACAAATTAAAGTGGTTGAGGATGTGATAGAGATTGTAGAGGGTTTTCCGACGCTCGTAGCCTGGATCTAGAGGAAATACTTCGTTATAGCCGCGATAAAAGGCTGCGGGGAAGCCACCGAAAAGTTCTGTCATGGCGATATCAACCTCGCGATCGCCATAATACGCCGCCGGATCGAAAATGAGGGGTTCTCCCGATGCCGTAAAGCCTGCATTTCCCCCCCACAAATCGCCGTGAACTAGAGATGGTTGAGGATGATAATCCGCTAGCAGTTTGGGAATTGCTGCCAGCAATTGCTCCTGTTGGGGAAAATGACCGCCGCGACGCTTTGCTAGCTGAAACTGATAGCCGAGACGATGCTTGGCATAGAATTCCGCCCAATCTGCTGTCCAAGTGTTGATTTGTGGCGTGGAACCAATCGTGTTATTTCTGTCCCAGCCGAAGGCGTCTTTTCCAGCGCATTTGTGCATCGCCGCTAACTTCCGTCCCATTTCTTCCCAAGAATGGGTGTCGCCGCGCCCCATTTCCAGCCACTCCAGTACGATATAGGCAGAATTCCCGCTGGTGCCCCAGCCAATCGGTTTTGGAACCCGAATCGTGTGAGTTTCCTGCATTTGCTGGAGTCCCAGCGCCTCCGCCTCAAACATATCAACCAAAGACGCTTGGTTGATTTTGATGAAGTAGGTGCGTTGCCCATCGCTGACAGCATAGCCTTGATTGATGCAACCACCACTCAGCGACTGCCGCTGCTGACTTTGAAACTTTTCACCCGTTAGGCGAGTAATTTGAGCGTCTATTTCAGTCCACATGGGAGAAATTTTAACCCAGAGTCATGCGAAGGTACGCGAAACAAGATTGACTTCTTTGCGTACCTTTGCGTTAACCTTTGCGTACCTTTGCGTTAAAAAAAACTAGCTAGCTGGCTTGATCGCAACCACACCATAAGCATCACAAGAGAGATACTGTTGAGCCGCTGATTGGAGATCCGCCGCTTCCAACGCTTGAATCCGAGCCGGATAATTCAAGGCTGGAGCCAAATCACCCATCATGGTTTGATAGTAGCCGTATAAGTTGGCGCGATCGCTCGGCGTTTCATTCCCAAAGACAAACCGATTCGCTACTTGCGTCCGGAAACGAGAAATCTCTGCCTCACTCGCGGGTTCTGTCTGGAGGGTGCGAAGATGAGCAAGAATCGCCGCTTCTACCTCTGCCAAATTCTCTACCGGCAACTGCGCGCCAATATAGAAGACACCTTGATGCCGATGGCTCATATTGCTCACCCCAATATTCGTCACCAGGTGCCTGTCTTCCCGCAAATCTCGGAACAGCCGCGACATCCGACCTTGTCCCAGAATCACGCTCAACACATCCAGCGCGTAAGTATCGGATAAGTGCGTCATTCCAGGCACTCGCCACATCATCACTAACCGCGCTTGCTGCAAGCTTTCATCAACATACTCGCGGCGGACAATTTCCCTAAAAGCAGGTTCGGGAGTGAGGGTTGAAGCGATCGCTTCTTGAGTTTTGACTTCTGGCTCTTGAGTGCTGACGCCTATCTCCGTCAATCCCGCTGCCACAATTTCAATTAATTCCTCAACCGGCAAATTGCCCACAACTGCCGCTGTTATCGATTTGGGTTGATACTGACTGGCGTGGAAATCGCGCATCTGTTGCGCCGTCAGATGCTCAATTACCGCTGCTGGCCCAAGTACCTGACGCCGGTAAGGCAGGGTGTCAAATGCCACCTCCATCGCCCGCTGATAAGTCCGGCGGCGGGGATTATCTTCCGAGCGGCGAATTTCTTCTAAAACGACCAATCGCTCTCTTTGAAAGGCATCCTCTGGAATGCTGGGATTTAGGACTACATCTAGTTGCAATGGTGCCAAATGGGCAAAATCTTTGGGAGCTGTTGTGATGTAGTAGTGGGTATAGTCCTGACTGGTGGCTGCGTTTGTTACGGCACCCCGCTCTTCAATCAGTCGCTCGAATTCTCCACTGTTGAGCCTTGGCGTCCCCTTAAACACCATGTGTTCTAGAAAGTGAGCCATGCCGTTGATGGGGTCTGGCTCATCGGATGAGCCGACATTTATCCACACGTTTAGGTTAACGGCTTCGACGGGCATCTGCTCCGCCACAATCGTTAAACCGTTAGGCAGGCGGTGGAGAGTAGGGGCGTTGAGTGGCGTAGATTTGAGCAGAGTTGAGGTCATGTGTTCTTCGGCGCTGGACTATTTCTCCTTTTATCTTACTCAGTCTGCACCTGTCTCCTCAGCCAGCTCCCCAGCATTGCGCGATCGCTCTCTAGATGTTTTTAAAAAGTTGCCCGCTCCTTTCGCCTTTAACACATATTTCCTTTCCGTGCCATTTTTTCAAGTTAATTAAGAAAGTCAATCATTCTTTAAAATTTGCCTTATTGATTAAAATTTGTTTATTTATGTATTGGGAAATACCTTGATTATGAAAGATTTATTTTAAATTTTTAAAAGCTCGAAAGAAACTCTGTATTTTTAGATAAATTTAAGAATTTTAGAGGCTTTATCAGTCTAGAGACAGATACTATGGCTTAGTCTGATAGACCAGACTAAAGCTTCATTTAACTGGAGTCAGTTGTACTCATGCTGAGTGGATTTTCAGGAAGTACAAACACCATCATTGCAGCTGGTTATTATACAACTGCGTTTTTGATTTATCGCGGTTTTCTTCGAGGGCAGCATCTACTCAGCAATCCATTAGTACTCGTAACTGTAGCAATCTTCTTGAGCTGTGCTATAGAACATTCAGTGCAGCTTTTAACATTAGTCTTTGGTGGGCAAAACGGCTCCCCAATGATACTGACAATTCAGGGAGGTATGGTTCCACTCATGGCTTTAGTCGCGGGAGCTTTCATTGCGCTAAGGCGTTATTTCTCGCTCCTAGTTGAAAATTTCCGAATCCAAAATAACACTAAAAATCAACTAGCTCAGGCTAAGGCTGAGTTGGAAAGAGCGAACGCCAATTTGGAAGTTTTGGCAGCTCGTGCTAAAAACTTATTGCAGACAAATCAACAATTAGAAAGGGAAATAATTGAACGCAAACAGGCACAAAAAGCAACGGCAAATACTCATAATTTATTGAATTCCATCGTAGAAAATCTGCCAGTTGGAATTTTTATTAAAGAAGTGAATGAATTGCGATTTGTATTCTGGAACAAAGCCAACGAGGAACTCACTGGTTATTCTCAGGAAGAAGCGTTAGGCAAGAACGACTATGGCATTTTCCCGCCAGAGCAAGCTGATTTCTTCACAAGTCGCGATCGCGAAGTGTTGGCATCTGGAAAGCTTCTGGACATTCTGGAAGAGCCAATCCAGACCAAGCATCAAGGTTTGAGAATTCTGCACACTAAAAAAATCCCGATTTTCGACGAATCGGGAATTCCCCAATATTTGTTGGGGATTTCTGAAGATATCACCGAGCGCAAGCAAGCGCTGGAGGCTTTAGGAGAATCGGAAACTGCACAAAGTAGCGCGATCGCAGTTCTGCAACAACAAGTAATCCAGATGAAAAAAGCGATGCAGACGCTGCAAAGCAGCCAATCCCAACTGGTTCAGAGCGAAAAAATGTCCAGTCTGGGGCAGTTAGTTGCGGGTGTTGCTCACGAAATCAATAATCCAGTCAGCTTTATTTACGGCAATCTCGCTTACGCAGATCAGTACACCCAAAATTTGCTGCACCTGCTACAACTCTACCAGCGTTATTATCCCGATCCAGTCCCAGAAATCGAAGCGTATAAGGAAAATATCGATCTGACTTTTGTCATAGAAGACCTATCGAAGATACTCTCTTCCATGAAGCTAGGAGCAGACCGCATTCGCCAGATTGTTCTGAGTTTGCGGAATTTTTCTCGGCTCGATCAAGCAGAAATGAAGGCGGTCGATATTCATGAAGGGTTAGATAGTACGCTGCTGATTTTACAGCATCGAATGAAAGCCAAAGGGGGAAATCAGGGAATTGAGCTGCTCAAAGAGTACGGCGATCTTCCGCTTGTGGAGTGTCATGCTGGACAGATGAACCAGGTGTTTATGAATATCCTCAACAATGCGATTGATGTTTTAGAGGCGTACAGCTATCAGCACTTAGCGATCGCAACCATCGAGAATTTGCATACGCACTCTCTTCAGTTAGGTCAAACTCCCCCCATTTCCAATACTCAAGTGCCAGTTGCTTCGATTAGAATTCGCACTGAGGTTGTCGAAATTGATGACTGTCCTCAGGTGGTGATTCGGATTCGAGATAATGGCTCTGGCATCCCCCCAGAGGCGATAACACGACTATTTGACCCTTTCTTCACCACGAAACCTGTTGGCAAGGGGACAGGCTTGGGTTTATCCATTAGCCATCAAATTGTGGTCGAGAAGCACGGCGGGGTTCTAACGTGTTCCTCAGAACCCGGAAAAGGAACAGAGTTTTACATTGAAATCCCGATTGTTCATCGTCGAGCGCGAACCTGTCAGGAAGCCGAAACTTAATGTAACGTAATATTAAGTCTCGGAAGAGGGAATCCTCGTTCTCAATTCATGCCAAGCTGTCATGTTGTCGTTATCGGTGCTGGAATTGGTGGTCTCACGGCTGGGGCATTACTCGCTCGTCGAGGCTACTCAGTCTTAGTTTTGGATCAAGCTCTGGTGCCTGGGGGATGTGCTTCCACGTTCAAACGCAAAGGATTTACCTTTGATGTGGGAGCGACTCAGGTGGCTGGACTGGAACCGGGGGGGATTCATCACCGGATTTTTCAGGAACTAGAAATTGAAATCCCAGCAGCGACGCCTTGCGATCCAGCTTGTGCCGTGTATCTACCGGGAGAAACCGAACCGATTAACGTCTGGCGCGATCCCCAAAAGTGGAAAGCGGAGCGAATTCGGCAGTTTCCCGGAAGCGAACCATTTTGGGAGTTGTTGGCGACTTTATTCCGAGCCAGCTTTGCATTTCAATCGCGCGATCCGGTGCTACCGCCACGAAATTTGTGGGACTTATGGCAACTGGTGTCGGCGGTTCGTCCCGATACGTTGATTACTTTGCCCTACACTTTTTTGACAGTCGGGGACGCTTTGCGGGGGTATGGATTGGGCGATAATCAGCGTCTGAGAACGTTTCTGGATTTGCAGCTCAAGCTTTATTCTCAGGTAGATGCTGAAGAAACGGCTCTGCTTTATGCAGCGACTGCTTTGAGTGTGTCCCAAGAGCCACAGGGACTATTTCATCTCCAAGGTAGTATGCAGGTGTTGAGCGATCGCCTAGTCTCCTCTTTAGAGAGAGATGGTGGCAAGCTGTTGATGCGCCACACCGTTGAACGTATCCACACCACAAATGGCAAAGCCACTGGTGTCGTCATTCGCAATCAAAAAACCGGCGTTGTCTGGACGGAACCCGCCGACCACGTTGTTGCCAATGTCACCGCGCAAAATTTGGTGCAACTTTTGGAAGCCGAGATACCAGCAGGAATTCCTAGTTCGGAACCCAAAACCCAAAATCGCTATCGTCGTCGAGTCGATAAACTTCCCCCATCGTCGGGAGCATTTGTAGTGTATCTCGGTGTCGATCGAAGCGCGATTCCCTCAGGATGTCCGCCTCATTTGCAGTTTCTCTACGATTATGACGGCCCGATTGGAGAAAATAACTCCCTATTTGTCTCAGTGAGCCACCCTAAAGATGGTCGCGCCCCAGAAGGTAAAGCAACTATCATTGCGTCTTCCTTCGTTGACACTCGGAATTGGTGGCAATCGGAAGATTATGAACAGCGAAAGCAACAATATACCGAGGAAGCGATCGCTCGTCTGAGCCAATTTTTTCACTTGACACCAGAAACCATCGTCCATCAAGAAGCCGCTACACCCCGCACCTTTGCCCGCTTCACAGCACGCGATCGCGGTATTGTTGGCGGAATTGGTCAGCGAGTTTCTACCTTTGGCCCCTTTGGCTTTGCCAATCGCACACCTGTTAATCATTTGTGGCTAGTAGGAGATTCCACCCATCCCGGCGAAGGAACCGCAGGCGTCAGCTACTCCGCTCTCACCGTGGTGCGCCAAATCGAAAATACCAAGAATTGATTCAGATGCAAGTGTTACAAATATAGCAATCCTATTTGAGTTGTGAGCCAGCCTTTCAGATCCCCGACTTCTTTCTCGAAGTCGGGGATCTCGCGTTTACGAATCATTTAGGACTGGATCTAAGTGTTATTAATATGCGCGGTAATTCCGTTTAAAGCTTACAGAAAACCAGAATACCTCGGCTAAGGTAAAGGCATACTGATTTTCTGTAAGGCAATCAGCGACGTAAAACTCAATCGGATTCGACAATCGACCCGCTATTAAACGCTACCCTTTTTTAGCCCTCGTTACGAGTACCGCCCTGTTGTGGCGTGCTTAGTTCCAACAAATCCGGTGTAGCAAAAAAGCCAAAGTACACTGCGATCGCGGCGGTGACTGCATGAAGCCAGACATCGTTGCCAAAGATTGGGATCAAGCCCAAGGTTGACTGGGTAGCCGGAAAAAGCCCCATTAGCGTTAGCACCCCATAGAAAATTCCCAAAACTCCACTATAGAGACGAGAACTGTCTAAGGCGATGGATGCAAAAATTCCCAGAAGTCCTACGACAAGGTGAACAACATTATGTAAGACATTGATGGGGAATAACCCTAGTAAGTAACCGTATCCACTTGTGTATCCAAGACCCGCCATATCAGGCGTAACCGTAGGCGCTTTCACAAAGGCGGGAATAAATCCCATTACACCACAAAGGAAAAAGAAAATGCCGATAATTAACGCAAATTTTTGCGCTGGGTTCATGCCTTTCATCATTAACTTCCCGTACAAATTTGTATTTAATCTAAGCAGGATTATCAGCTCATTCGCCTTTCCTAAGGAAGAGGTCTTGAATCTACCCAGAGAAAGGGTTTATGTTAAAGGCGAATGTAGTCGATCGTACAACTGTAGCCAACTTAGACTACTAACCTACACTGATCGCTTGTCCCGTCTTAATTTCAGTAGTTGTTTATAAATTAGATTTGTAAATTCGATGGGTACAAAGAGGAGCTGTTAGCAATTAATTCACGCGAATTAGATAGCAGTGTAACTTTAGAATAATTAGGTAATGCTCGCTATTGAGGCGGTTGAGGTAAGGCAAGAAATCACTATTGCAAACGATTAAACTTACTCCGAAGGTCAAAAGAATATGCGTAGATTGGGAAGGCAAGTGCGCTCTGTGCAGGCTGTGCTAAAACCACAATTAATCCGAAAACTCAAAGCAGAAAAAGCTAAACTACTGCGCCAATATCATAATTGGCTGGCTAACCCATTGATCGCAGACATTGTTGTTAATTCCCGCGATATTACCAAACGCAAAGCTGCTGAAGCTGTACTGAATCAGGCGAACGAAGCCTTAGAAATTCGAGTTGAGGGTACTACTGCATTAACAGAAACCAACCATCAATTGCGGCAAGAAATTATCGAAGGCAAAAAAGCTCTGGATGCGTTGCGAGAAAGTGAAGAATGGTTCCGTTGTTTGAGTAGCTACTCGCCAGTGGGGATTTTTTTGGCAAATATAGAGGGGTGCTGCATCTACACAAATCTCCGCTGTCAAGCCATCTGTGGCTTTACCTTGGAGGAGAGTTTGCAAGAAGGGTGGTTGCAGGTGGTTCACCCAAGCGATCGCGATCGCGTCTTTGCAGATTGGTTAACACATACTCGTGAACGGAGAGAATACTCTGACGAGTTTCGCTTTCAAACTAAGGAAGGAATTGTGCGTTGGGTTCGCGTTCAGTCTTCACCGATGTTCTCCGATCGAGGAGAGTTTATCGGTCATGTTGGAATTTTAGAAGACATTAGTGAAAGCTTGCGGCACGCTACGCTACGCCAGCAAGCAGAGGAACAGCTAACACAGCAACGCAGCCAGCAGAAAGCCATCCTCGATAATATTCCCCATTTAGCTTGGTTAAAAGACAAAGAAAGCAGATTCATTGCCGTCAACGAAGCATTTGGCAAAGCCTGCGGACTCGAACCAGAAGACTTAATTGGGAAGACAGATTTAGATATTTGGCATCCAGATTTAGCCGAAAGATATCGAGAGGACGATCGAGAGGTGATGAAAATCGGCAAGCGCAAGCGTGTCGAAGAACCCGCAGTCTACCAAGAAGGAAAGATGCTATGGACAGAAACAATTAAAACCCCAATTTTTAATAACACCGGGGAGGTAATCGGAACAACCGGGATTGCAGTCGATATCACCGAGCGCAAGCAGTCAGAGGAAGCACTCCACCGCCGCGAACAAGAGTTTAAAGCACTGGCTGACAATTCCCCTGATATCATTTCCCGATTTGGCAAACAATTGCAACATTTATATGTCAATTCCGCTGTAGAACGAGCAATCGGAATATCCCCACAAATCTTTATCGGCAAAACTCATCCAGAGTTAGGAATCCAACCAGAAATTTATATTCCTTTTCAACAAATTCTTCAAGATGTGTTTACAACAGGTCAGCCACACGTTTTTGAAAGCAAGTCCTCAGTCAGCGGAAAATGCTATCAAGCTCGTATCGTCCCGGAATTTGCTTTAGATGGGTCAGTGGAGTCTGTGTTAAGTGTCGCTCGTGACATTACTGAGCAAAAGCAGACAGAGGAAGCGCTCCGGGATGCACTTCAGAGACTAAACTTTCATTTTGAAAACTCACCCCTAGCGGTCATAGAGTGGGATTGTAATTTTCGGGTGTCGCGTTGGTCGTCGGAAGCAGAAAAAATCTTCGGGTGGAAAGCGGAGGAAGTCATTGGCAAACATCCCGCTGAGTGGCAGTTTGTCTTTTCTGAAGACGTGCCAACTGTCGATAGCGTTATTCAGCGGCTAATCGATAGCAGCGAACAGCGTAATGTTTCCCGCAACCGCAATTACACTAAGAATGGTTCGGTTGTTTATTGCGAATGGTACAACTCGGCATTATTAGATAAATCGGGAAATTTAGTATCAGTGCTATCTCTAACTCTGGATGTAACTAAGCGCAAACAGATGGAGGAAGCGTTGCGGGAAAGCGAAACCCGCTTCCGGATTATGGCTGACAACGTGCCTGCCTTGATTTGGATGTCAGACCTTAATTACAAGGGAACATTTTTCAACAAAGCTTGGTTAGATTTTACAGGACGCAGCCTTGAACAAGAACTGGGCAACGGTTGGTTAGAAAGTGTCCATCCTGATGATTTACGATGTTGCTTGGACACCTATAAATCAGCCTTCAATACTCGCCAACCAGTGCGAGTGGAATACCGCCTCAAGCGTGCTGATGGGAATTATCGCTGGGTTTTAGATACGGGGATTCCGCGCTTCACACCTGATGACAGCTTTGCGGGTTACATCGGCTCGTGCATAGATATTACGGAGCGCAAACAGGCAGAAGAAGAGATTTTGAATGCTTTGGCAAAAGAGAAAGAACTGAGCGAACTGAAATCTCGCTTTGTCTCTATGACTTCTCACGAGTTCCGCACGCCTTTAAGCATTATTCTGTCTTCTTCCGAATTACTAGAATATTATGGCGATCGCTGGACTCAAGAAGAAAGATTAGAACAACTTCATCTCATTCAATCCTCTGTTAACCACATGACCCATTTGTTAAATGATGTGCTGACATTAGGGAGAGCCGACGCAGCAAGATTAAACTTTAATCCGGTATCCCTTGACCTAATTGAATTTTGTCGGACAATTATTGCCGAAATACAACTTACCGCGAGCCGTGGGCATAAGATTATCTTTACCAGTCGATACCAATTTCTGAGTGTTGGTATGGATAGAATGTTGCTGCGACAAATTTTAAATAATTTGCTCTCGAACGCTATTAATTATTCACCAAATAACAGCAATATTTATTTTGAAGTTACTTCCCAAGACGGAGAGGCTATTTTGGAAATACAAGATGAAGGAATCGGGATTCCTCTAGCAGATCGATCCCGATTGTTTGAACCGTTTCACCGGGGCACAAATGTTAGTAACATCAATGGTACGGGATTAGGACTGGCAATTGTTAAAAGGTGTGTAGACTTACATCAGGGTAGGATAATAGTAGCTAGTAAAATTGGGATTGGCACGACATTTAAAGTCGTTCTTCCTTTAAATAACAGATTGACGAGTCAGACCTGTGAAAAAGATTCTGGTGATTGAAGATGAGCCAGCAGTTAGAAGCAACCTTCTCAAACTCCTCAAGGCTGAGGAGTTTGATGCCATTGGTGCGGAAAACGGTTTGGTGGGAGTGCAGTTAGCGAGGGAACACGAACCCGATTTAATTATTTGTGATATCATGATGCCCAATTTTGATGGTTACAGCGTGCTAACTCAATTGCGCCAAGACCAGATAACGGCAATGATTCCGTTCATTTTTCTCACCGCTAAAACGGAGAGAGAAGACTTGCGCCAAGGGATGCAACTGGGAGCCGATGATTATCTGACGAAGCCGTTTACCAGAGCAGAATTGCTAGGCGCGATCGCTACTCGGCTAAAAAAACAAGAAGCTGTGACACTCCTGCAAGGGAAAATCCAAGAACTCCAGCAGCTCAATATTCAAAAAGATGATTTGCTTGCTAGAGCTTCTCACGATTTGCGAACCCCTCTAGCCAACATGAAGCTGATTATCCAAATGTTGGAAATCATTTCTAATGAAGAACAACAGCAACACTATAGAGCGCTATTAGAAGCTGAATGTATTCGGGAAATAGAACTAGTTAACAATATCTTAGATTTGCATCGTTTAGGAGCGGAAAAAAAATTAATTTCTCCAGAAACTTTAATTCTAAAATACTGGCTTCCGACTTTGATTGAGCCATTTAAACCAGGAATAGCTCAGCGCCAGCAAATTTTTAATATTGATTGTTCTCCCGCTCTTCCTCCACTGATTTCAGACCGAGTTTGTTTGGAGCAAATATTAATAGAGTTGATTGGAAATGCTTGTAAATATACCCCCTCTTTTGGTGAAATATCCATTAGTGTCTATGTGGATCATTCAATAAATATTAATTCAAACTCAAATTCAAGAGTAAACTTTAAAATTACCAATCAAGCAGAAATTTTAAATACAGAATTACCTCGAATTTTTGAAAAATTTTACCGCATTCCTAATGGTGATATCTGGAAAGAGGGAGGAAGTGGATTAGGGCTATATTTAGTGCAAAATTTGGTCGAAAAAATAGGAGGAACCATTCAGGCTCAAAGCACACAAGGATGGACTACATTTACTGTGCAACTACCCATTCAGACAAGTGCTTAAGTAGAAAAATGTAATTAAATACCAATTGACATAGGTACTAGGATATCGGTGATTTCTCCTTTCCTGGCTCACCCTGGAAGGTTTGTCATTACCTTAAGCATAAGGACATATTGCACCATTCGCAGGAAGCTGAGAGTCTGCTTTGAAATTCAGTCCAAAGCTCATAGCTTAAGTTCATTGAAATGGGCTTAAATTTCTACTTAGTCTTCTAAGAGAAAACTTGCTTCTGTTAGCAAGGGGTTGAAACTAGAGACAGGTAATGCGAGTAGTACAAAATGTAAGTTGAAACAGACTAATTTTATAAAAATTCAGTTTTTTAAACCATTCTTTGAGCAATTAGAAGGGAAATTTTATTCTCTGGCGGGATTGAAACAAAGCTCAAGTTTCAACACAAGTGGATAATGACACGACCTGGAAGGATAGGCAAATTAGAACTATTTGAGGCAAAAACTGCGATTCTGTGTAAGATGTAACAAAAATTCTACACAGCAATTTCTCTACTGCATAACAATAAGTAATAGTGGCTTCAGCCTGTTTTTTTCAGAAACAGCTACAGACAAGTTTATGTACGTCTATCGCACCTCCCAATTTAACCGAAAGACTCTGTGCTATGGTGTTCAGGCTCAAGTAGATAAATTATGCAACGAACTTGAGCCTTTGAGTATTGATGAGTCACAGGCACGTTTTGAGAGGGTTTATCCCTACTTAAAGCGGAGAGGGGAAAACAATTTACGCCTCATTGCCAGAATTCGACCCGTACAGGACGACCTGGTGCTATGTCTACTAGACATTTTTCTCCGTGGCTCTAAAGAATACAAAAAGTTCCTGCGAACCCCAGAAGAGTACGGCAAAAAGAATCTCGACTGCCAATTAGATGAGGAAGCGCTAACTGGTTGGCTTCAACAACAGCAACCGTCAGCCAGCAACGTGTCTTCAAGACGCGAACCGCTTCCAGACGATTTGCTTCCCTGGCTAGAGCCTCCAGGCTGGGAGATAGAAAAGGATAAAGACTCTTGGGCAATCCTCTACGAAAGTGATGAGTGGATTGCCAAGTTCAAGAGTCCAGAAATCGGAGAAGACTGGGAAATTTACTATCAAATTATCTCTGGAATAGAAGAAAAATCGAGGAACGCTGAGAAAATTGCTGCATGGCCTGGTGTGTATTTGTGCGGTGAAAATAATTGCTATGTGCTATTTAGCCAACTTGAGACCGCCGATAAACCGCCTCGAAAAGTATTATTTCTCCTAGCATCTTTTGCTCATCGACCTTCTACAGAAGAAATAGCCCAAATAGGGGATGCAACTAATTTATTTAATGGTTCTAAAAATGTTTTATCTAAGCCTTTAACGCTGGATGAACTCACTCCCTTTGCGCGACGGTCTTATCCGAGTTACTTAGTAACAGATAAACAAAGTTGGCTGGCAATTCAAAGAGGCGCAGAAGTAAATCTAGCTCTTTCGGCAGAAGAAGAGGCAATTCTTAACTCGGTGTCAACAACATCAGCACGGGGAAATAATTGTCTGCCGCTTTTCTTAAATGGAAGGGCGGGTAGCGGTAAATCCACCATGCTGCTGTATTTGTTTGCAGATTATTGCTATCGAAAATATTACTACGAACCGGGAAAAGAACTTCCAGGAAAGCCGCTTTTTCTTACTTATAATAAGCGGCTATTAGAGGTAGCTAAAGAGTTTGTGCGCTGTCTGCATACATTCCATCACCGCTTTGTAGCAGATCGAACAGAAGGTTCGGAAATCCCCGATGTCAGTGCCTTCTTTCAGCCGTTTGGGACATTTCTCTTAAACTTACTCCCTTTAGAAGCAGACGATGCGTCACTGGCTAACCGGATGAGCCAGCAACCTTACTCTGCGGGAAACCCTACCGGCTACCGGCATACACTCCAGGAACGTTTCGATTCTCAGAAATACATTTCTTTCCATCGCTTTCGACAGCTTTACCGAGACTCAAAGCTGCCACAAGCACAGGTCTATTCCCCAGAACTTTCCTGGCACGTTATTAGAACTTTCATCAAGGGGTACAGTCTCCGGTACATGACTCCAGAAGACTACCAGGATGAAGTGCCGACTCAGGAACGCACTGTTCCAGCCGCTCAGTTCCAAGAAATTTATAAAACCATCTGGGGACGTTGGTATAAGCGGCTAACAACCGAGCTAGGGTACTGGGACGATCAAGACTTGATTAGATTGGTGCTGGAACTCAAGTGTTACCGTGCTGAGTACACCGCTATTTTCTGCGACGAGGCGCAAGATTTCACCCGGCTGGAGCTTCAGTTAATTATGCGGCTGTCTGCATTCTCTCAGTGCGATCTGGGATACCAGCCTATGCGTAATTTGCCTTTTGCTTTTGCTGGAGATCCTTTCCAAACCTTGAACCCGACGGGATTTCGTTGGGAGAGCGTACAGGCAGCATTTTACAATGAAGCGATCGCAGCACTCGATCCCACACAGCGATTAAATCTGCGGATGAATTTCCCGGAGCTGAAGTCTAACTATCGCTCTTGTACTGCGGTGGTGCAAGTGATTAACCTGATCCAATTGTGTCGTCAGGTTCTGTTCAAAATTCCGGCACTTCAGCCGCAAACTGCCTGGAAACAAGGTCACTTTCCCACTCCGCAAAAATTTATTATTGGTCGGAATATTCAAATTGAGCAACTCAAACACTACCTGAGAGACACGATTATTATTGTGCCTTGTGAAGAAGGGGGAGAGCTTACTTATGCTCAAAACGATGCGGTTCTTTCTCAAATTTTGGTAGAAATTCCAGAGTCAGAACCGCTCAAAAATGTATTGAGTGCTAGTGCAGTTAAAGGATTGGAATTTAAACGAGTCGTTCTCTACAAATTTGGCGAAGAATGTAACAAAGCTGTCTGGAATCTAGCCAATCGACGGGAAGACTCAAAAGACCTTTTAGCGGATCGTTTATACGAATTTGAATTTTTCTTTAATAAACTCTACGTAGCTGCTTCCAGAGCCAAAGAACGTCTATTTGTTGTTGATTCTCAAATCGGAGACCAGCGGCTTTGGGGGGTCACAGAAACTTATTTAGAAGTGCTTTTACAGCATTCACAAAATCCTGCTTGGCGAGAAAACGTTCAACCCATCCGTTTGGGAAAACCTGAAAGCGCACGGGATCTGCAAGAAGATGACTGGCACTCGATCGCGCAGGAGTTCGAGAGTCGGGGAATGAACTCGGAAGATCCAGATTTCATGAGACGTGCCAGACAGTGTTACAGCGATCGCGCCTACGCTAAAAAAGCAGAAATTTGTGAAGCTTGGGCACTCAAATTTGAGCAGAAATTTAGCGAAGCTGGTCAACGTTTTCTTATGCTTGGCAAAACAGAAGACGCTTGGGATTGTTTTTGGCAGGGGATGTGTTGGTCAGCATTGTTGAAGCAGTTTGACAAGGCTCCGCCAGGTCGGGAATCAGAGCGGCAAATTGCCCAATTTATGGACAAAAAATTGAGCCAACCTTCTTTAAAGGAGTTCACTCACTTCCTCCAATACTGCATCAAAAGCAACCAGTTGGATATTCACCGCAACAGCCGACAGTGGAAACTAGCCTTGGAGGAATATGCGACGGGAATTGGGACTTTAATTGCCGGGACAAACCTCCACCCGAATGAGTGGCAGCGATTTGGAGAGGTTCTCGAAGCTTTAGGAGAAGGCTGGAATGGGATGCTCTACCGTGCGGGAACTTGTTTCTACCGCGCCAAGAACTATGAACGTGCCGCGCAATGTTGGGAACGGTGCGATTCTACTCAACAGCGTAAATATTATCTGGCAAAAGCTTCTGTTCTTGGTCTGCCAAATGGTTTGGAGTATTTAGAAAAAGCCGGGGAATCCGAGCAGATTGTTAAGGAGTGGAATCAGGCTGGCAGACCTCATACTCAATTGTGGTTAAAGTATGTTGCGCCAATACTAGAAAAAGGAAAAAGAAAGAGCGGTACGGCAACAAAGGCGAAACAGAAAAAGCGGTAATGAGCGATCGGTTTTTAGATTTTGGCAAAACACCGAATAATCAACTAATGACTAAAAAGAAGGTGAGTTCTCCAGGGACTGAGGTTCTAGACTTTGTTTCCAACCTTGGATTGCCCGTTGAGCGTCGGTGTAGGCAGATGAACCATCGGGGATGTTTTGGGCGATCGCGATCGCTCTTTGTACATCATTCCGAGCCTGATCCTGTGCCATCGCCAACAGTTGATAGCTCCAGCGATTAATCACCTCTCTGGCTTCAGCACCGACTCGCGTCGAGTTACGCACCTGACGAGCCGTTTGAACTGCTTGCGCGATCGCTTCCGGTGTTCCTGGATTCGCTAACTGATAAGCGGACTGCAAAATCTCTTGCGATCGCAGTTCTGTCCGCCAACTTTTAATTTTTTCCTGAGCTTCACCGTAGAGCGCTCGTCCCGATCGAATTTGTCCCGCTGCGGTAATTGCCCCCGGAAGATTACCCGAACTCGCCAAAGCTTGCGCTTGATCCAAATAAGGCTGGTCTTGTACCCGCTCAACTCTGTCTTGCCACCGTCGGATCTTGCCTTGAGCTTCTTGATAGAGCGCTCGTCCCGCTTGAATCTGTCCCGCTGCCGCGATCGCGCCGGAAAGATCCCCTGCATTCGCTAAACCAGTCGCTTGATCCAAATAAGGCTGGTCTTGCATTCGCTCGATTTTGTCAGTCCACTGTCGGATTTTGCGCCTCGCTTCTGTATAAAGAGCGCGTCCTTGACCCACTTGACTCGCTTCGTTAATGGCTTCTTGCAGGGAACTCATATCCCCCAAACTTGCCAGTTGATCGGCGCGAGCGAGATAGGGACGATCTTCTACCGTCTCTATTTGACTCGTCCAGTTATTGACGAGAGATTTTGCTTCTGCGGAGCGGGGATTCGTGCTGGGAACCAGTTGTGCTTCCGCGATCGCTGCACTTAAGTCACCGACCGTTCCGCCTTTTGCCAGTTCCCGCGCCCGATCTAAATGGGCGACATCTTCAATTTCTCGCTGCCAGCGAACAATTAAATCCTGGGCTTTATCGTATAGAGGGCGTCCGGGATTTAGTTTTTGGGCAAGGGCGATCGCATCTTCCAAATCTGAAACCGTTCCCTTCTGAGCGCGAGACTGGGCACTTGCCAGGTCGTTCAAATCTTGCGCTTCGCTTTGTAAATTCAGGCTTTCGGGAATTTTACTCGTAATGAGGATGACCGTTTGCCAGTCTTTTCGATCGAGCGCCTCTTGAGCCATATCGATTAATTTGCGCCCAAATTCTGTCACCGCGCCTTGAGCTTCCTTGTATGCCAAACTGCTGGGCGGAATTGCTTGTGCCAGTTTGATCGCCTCCAACAGATTATCTAATCCTCCGCTCTTAGAAAGTTGGAACGCTTTATCCAACTTGGCGCTTTCTTCCCGCGCCGACTGAATTAGATTCACCAGTTGATCGTACTTGGTTGTTGCCCAGTAGTTATTGCCGATATAGACCAGTTGCACCGCATCGCGAAAAGCCTGAGTCCAGTTAGACTCGCGCACCTCGTCCTCGGCTTTTTTGTAAAGGCCTTCTGCCTTCGACCAGATGGATTGCCAGCGATTTACGCGCTCATCCACCAACTTGTACGCTGGTACGCCCGTGGGGATTTTGCGAGCCATTGCGATCGCTTCCGCCAATTGACCCGCTTGGAAGGATTCCTCTCCCAATTTCAAAATCTCCCGCGACCACTCTTCCAGATGCTTGTCAATTTCTGGGCGTAGCGGGTGATCTTCTGGCAAACCATTCACCAGCGCGATCGCTTCTAGCAAATCTTTTGCCGTCTGCTTAGAAGCCGCTATCTGAGCGCAGCTGAGGCGCAGCGATGCCGAAGCCGTAGGCCAAAAAATGGCTGGGCAGTTGGGAAGCGCTGGCAGGTTAAACAACAGCGCTACCGCTGTAAAACCCAGCCCCCCAGAGAGCAGCACCACCAAGATGCCCCAGAATGCCCAGCTAGTCGGCAAGCGTAAAAAACGTTTAGGTCGAGGTGGCTTGGGTGCTTCTGACGGAGAGTTCGGCAGTGTAGCCGGAATTTGCTGACCCCCCTCTGCTGGTGCAGTACTACCCGCCGGACGCTGAGGACGATCCGTTGGTGGAGGAAGTGGCTGTTTCCCCGGACGCGGTGCTTTTCTGGGGACGGGCTGAGAGGAGTTCTCGCTCGTGTGTGGTTTGCGATCGCTCGGACGCCCAGACGCAGGCACTCGTTTTTGGGATGTCCACCCAGCCGAATTTGAAGACTTGCCGCTCCGCCCGCCATCTGGAATTTCGGGATTTCTAGTCATAGCTTATTCACACCACAACGCGCTTCGCCTGGGACGAATGCTTTTTAGCACAGGCAGTAGTTGCAATCCTACTCCCCTCAGCCGCAAAAAGCTATATTCTCATCCAGAAGTCAAAATCTATAATTCATCATTCACAAGGAAATTTTCAATTCAGCTACAGAATCTAGAATTTTTTCTTACCTTGTGACTTCTAACTTCTGATTCCTAAACAGACTCGGCACGTAAATCCTCAATTAGCGCCGCCAATTCGTCACTGCTGGCGTTGTAAACCTCTCCACAAAAATGGCAAGTCGCTTCGGCTCCATCATCTTTTTCAATCATGTCTTGCAGTTCGGCTTCGCCTAGCATCTTCAAAGCACCCAAGACACGGCTCATCGAGCAACCACAGTGAAATTGCAGCATCTGGACTTCTGGTAGGATGACCAGACCCAGATCTCCTAGTAGTTGCTCCAAAATTTCTGGCAACGTCTTGCCTGCCTGTAACAAGGGTGTAAATCCCGCCAGTGCTTCCATTCGAGATTCCAAAAGTTGCACTAGGCTCTCGTCGCTCGCCGCCTTGGGCAGGACTTGCACCAGCAACCCACCAGAAGCCCGGACTGTACCCGCTTCTATAAATACACCCACCGCTAGCGCTGAGGGCGTTTGTTCGGAAGTCACCAGATAGTGGGCAACGTCATCCCCAATTTCACCCGACACCAGCTCAACGGTACTCGAATACGGGTAGCCGTATCCCACATCGCGCACGACATAGAGGTATCCCTCCCGACCGATTGCTCCCCCGACATCTAGTTTTCCTTTGGCATTTGGGGGCAGTTCCACGCTTGGGTTATCTACATACCCTCGTGCGGTTCCGTCCAATCCGGCGTCAACGAGAAGCCCGCCGAGTGGCCCATTTCCTTTTATGCGAATGTTGACCCTTGACCCCTCTCGCTTCATGCTAGAGGCAAGTAATAGCCCAGATGACAGGGTGCGTCCCAGTGCAGCGGTTGCCACGTATGAAAGATTATGACGCTGTCTGGCTTCTTGTGTGAGGCGTGTGGTAATGACCCCAACGGCGCGAATTCCACCCTCTGCCGCCGTGGCACGGATTAACTGATCAGCCATGAAAAGACCTTACATTTCTTAACACACTATACTTTTATTGTAGGCATGGCAGTTAATAGTGAGGTGGTATTTGCGGTGCTAATTATCAGACACCGCCAAAAACAGCTAGTTTTTCAAATAAGAGATAAGAACCTGAATCTTCTATCAGGCACAGATGGATAAACAGGCTAAAAATAAGGATTGAAATATAATTAACATTTTTAAAAATCATTTTTTATGTTGTTTTAGCTAATTTAAAAACAGATATTATATTAAAATTATTCTTTTGTTGTTGATGCAAATCTAAATTTAGAGTATGCATGATAATTCTTAGCTGCCAGGACTATTTAGCCGCTACTCTCAAGAAAAACGATTACATTAAGATTAGGAACAGTAAATAGAAACTTCTGTACCAGTAACAACTAATAACAAAGAAACCGCAACTGTTTATGCTAGGAAACTTTCAACAAAGCCATCTTAGAATAGAAGTAAATTCCCCCGCAGCAGCCATCGGCGACAGTCTGCTTCGCCCCAGCCAGCAAAGCCAGTGGTTGTGGCCCCTGCGCCTTTCCGCAGGGCTACCGGAACAACTGTCTGAGGGGTTAATTTACACCAGTTGGGTGGGGCCAGTGGCGATACAACACCAAGTGGAAGTGGCTCAACCCAACTGTCTGCGCCTGCTCTTGAGTCAAGGAATTGACGGTTATCACGAGTGGTACTGGGGAGAACATTGGGTACAGTCACGTCTAGAAGGAGTATCTCTACTGTCGCTGAGTTTGGGGCAAACACTCAGTTTGCTGCGCTTGCGAGAATTTCTAGCATCCCGATCTTAGAACTGAGGGCTGAGGGATGAGGACTGAGGACTGAGGGCTGAAGGGTGGCTAGAAGAACGATTTTCATGTTTGGGAATCGCGCGATCGCTATTAAAGACTAACACGAACACAAACTGAGTAAGAGAGACAGAGAAGGTAGATTCTTCAGTGGCTTATTTGCAAACACTTTTGCCTTCACTCTGTGGAATAAAAGAAACCCGTCTTCTACCAGAAAACGGGTTTTTATTCAGGCAAAGACAATTTTAAATTTATGTTGGATGACCTAGCTACTGCCTTACCAACCGTTGTTGTTCTTGCTCTTTCACCTCTGTCAGTCCAATTTGCTCTAAGAGCGATAGAAACTCCTGGCGGATTAACCGATCCTTGGGGGAAGTAGCATGGGCGGCTAAAATTACGCCTAGAGTGTCATACCAGTATGCTGATCGAGCATAGATTGCTGCCTTGCCAATCTGCGATCGCGCAGCTGCCAGTTGTTTCTCTAGAGCAGGTGTTGCGGGTACGTGCTTAATCCAGCCTTGAGCAATCTGATCTTCAGAACGTCGTTTCGGATTGCACTTCAGAGTGACTGTCCATAGATATTCCCGTCCTGGAACCAGTTCTGGCAACTCTTTGGACATCTGGAGTTGATTAATCCCCGCCTTGGGTGTTTGAATTGTTTGCTCAATAATTGGCTTAGATACTCCTGGATCAACCAGTGTAAAAGCAAGCGGTACCGATTGGGTGCCCGACAAGTACCAGTAAAAGATGGGATGACCTGATGCAGTCAATCCGGTATGAGTCGTAGGAGCCAACAAAGTCACAGATGTAGGCTGAGACTCAGAGCATTCTATTGGCGATTCGTCAACGCCTCTGGTACCGCCTCTGGGAATCATTCCATCATCGGGTGGCTGATAACGAACTCGCGTTCCCGTTCCAATGGTGCCTCCGGGAGCACCCACATCACCCGGCTCGTAACCAGAACCTGTTGGCGTTTTCGGCACAACATCTGCATAAGCGGTTGAGCTAAACCCTAAATCAATTGATAGGCGGCTCAATAGAGAATTGAGGGGAAATTCTATCAAACCGAGAAACTGTATCAAAATCAGTGATGCACTTCCTGCTACCTTCGTCCCTAATTTACGGGAAATCACCATAAATCTACAAATGATGTAATGCCAATAAATTTTTAGACGACCATTTGGCGATCGCAGTTTCCAGATCCCGTACTGCAATCCGGGTATTTGTTGTAATTTTTATTACTCTATCAAAACTTGATAAACTTCGGTCTGCTGTTCGCACTCTTTGAGCATGATGCTACCGAGCCTATTTGTCGGAAATTTGCCCCGAATAGGCTGGGTGAGTTTATTCATTCATTAAAAAGCCAGTACAGAATGCTACAGTCTCAACTCATCGCTCAGTTTGCACTCAGTTTTGCAAGGTTCTCAGCTTCTTGATTACGCAATTAGCCTACTACTCAGCCAATCTCAAGTAGGAGAATTCTTCTACTTTACTAGAAGTTATTAGGGACTAGAAAGTAGAAAAAGTTCCTCTTAGCATGAAATTAATGCTAAATCCAGCACTCTAAACTAGGTTGAAGAGACACGTTTATAGACGGCTTTCAGGATGTAATTCCTGGCTTAAGTAGCTAGGATGATTTAAACCTAAAACGCTCTAACGTATATCCCCCTTGTTCACTCCGTGATTCCATGCCGTCCATTACAGCCAGGGCTAAATCATATTCATTGTCGAACATTCGTCCTGAAATTTCATGGGTTTTGAGTTGATGCCACTGTCCTTCGATGGGGTTCATCTGGGAGCAATAAGCAGGCAAAAAGAAAATGAATAATCCTTGCGCTTGCCAGCGTGCCCACTGCTGACGAACCACTTTACTGGTGTGAATCGGTCCATTGTCTTGAACGATAACGGTAAGCCGTCCCGTTTGTTCGAGTGTTTGGGCCGCTCTGGCTGCAATCCCATCCATCACACTGATGTAACTTGCACTCTTAAATCCTCCTTGCACTAGCGCATACTCGAAGCGTTCATCCGGTTGCCAAAGACCCAAAATGCTAATTCGACTTCCGTAGCGTTGCTGGGTCTGCTCCAGGCA
>NZ_JAMPKG010000016.1:0-134242 GCF_039962015.1 Trichocoleus sp. AS-A1
GTTCGACAATGAATATGATTTAGCCCTTGCTGTAATGGACGGCATGGAATCACGGAGTGAACAAGGGGGATATACGTTAGAGCGTTTTAGGTTTAAATCATCCTAGCTACTTATCAATTATTGACTGTCTAGATAAAAAACTATACTTAAAATAGCCCTAGCAAATTCTGTACTATTGAAGCAATAACAGCAATCAGCATTTATAAGCCACTTTCCGGCGAATCCTCAAACCTACTCATCTACCGCTCAAAGCTTTTGAGGTTCTCAAGGCAAGCGTTGATGAATGCGATCACTCCAAAACGGCACAACAAGCGACCACTGATCGTTTTCATTGCCAAACCCCTGTCAAAATCCACCAACTCAAGCAGTTGCTTCTGAGAATCTGGCAGCAACATCAAGCAGTTGTACATAACTTTATATAAAAGCGGGTAATCGGACTCGAACCGACGACATTCACCTTGGGAAGGTGACGTTCTACCACTGAACTATACCCGCATGTCGAGGTTAACCATCAGCAGACGGCTGAAACCTAACGTCTATTATACGACTTATAGAGCGCCAGCATCCAGTAGTTGGAAAACTGGCGCGATACATCTTAACGTTGAGTCGCGATTATGGAGCCTTGACTAGATAAGGTGAAGAAATCGCCTCAGCACGACCGGCATTCACCAGCGCCTGGTAGACAAAAGCGGCGACTTCAGCACGGGTGGCATCACGACTAGGATTGAGCTGAGCCAGTGTGGGATAGTTGACCACCAGCTGTTTCTGAGTTGCGCCAGCGATCGCTGTGCTGGCCCAGCTAGGAATCTGGGTGGCATCGTTGTAAACAGACAGCACATTTGTATCCTCAGAGCGCAACTTCAAACCACTCGCTAAAGAAACTAAAACCTGCACTCTGGGAATGCGCTGTTCGGCTCTAAAAACTTGACCCGGATACCCAGACAAAAAGCCTCCCCGGTAAGCGCTTTGAATCGCTTGATAAGCCCAATAATTAGTTTTGACATCGACAAAATTAATCCCAGGCTGTATCTGTGCTGGTGAAAAAGCCTTGTTGATAATCGCGGCAAACTGAGCGCGGGTGACAGGTTCGTTGGGGCGGAAAGTCCCATCAGGGAAACCAGCAATTACATCTTTAGCAACTAAAGCTTCGATATAGGCTTGCGCCCAGTTCCCTTGAACATCGGCAAAACCACCGCTAGGTATCGACGTCGCCACAAAATCCACGCGCCCGGAAATCTTCTTAGAATCAATATCGTTGCCGACCGCGATGATAGTATTCGTGCGCGTTAGGTTGGCAACATCGAAACGAACATTGTTGCGAATCCGATTTTGCCCAGGATTCTCTTGAGTCCCTAAATTGGGCTGGGCATCTCCGCTTGCTACGACTCCATACCGCGTGTTTGCCTCAATAATGTTGTTACGCAGGACTGGGGCAGCGGAGTTGGAGGCGACGATTCCATCAACGTTTTGGACAATGCGGTTGTCTGCGAGCAAAGGCGATGCCGTCTCAGTTAGGACAATCCCATTCCCCGTCTCTTGAAACAGATTGTTGCGGACTTCTCCTTGCGCTGTCTTAGCGACTGAAATGCCATTCCCCTTATTTCTGGTAAAGATATTGCTTTCAATTTTGGGGGTAGCTGTCCCGGTGACGAAAACTCCTTCCCGGTCGTTGCTCGAAAAGGTGTTGTTGCTGACTGTTGCATTGGTAGATTCAATCCACAGTCCAGTTCCCCGACGATTGGGGTTAGTGATGGTCAATCCTCTGACTTCACTGTCTTTCTCTGCTCGTATTGCAATGTTCTGACCGGAAAAGGTGGGACTAACATAGCCGCCGCCGCCAATAATCGCTACAGTCTGCCCCTTGCTTTGCTCGTCGCCGCGCAGAATGACGCCTTGTTTGACCAGGAGGGGGAAAACTTCACCCGTATCAGCCGTGTAGGAACCTGGAGCTAATTGTACGACTGTGCCAGAGCGGGCTTGCTGGAGAGCGTAGGTGATAGTGCGATAGGGTGTGTTTTCACTGGTGCCAGCACTGGCAGTATCGTTGCCCGTGGATTGGTTGACGTAGACAACGTTCGCGCTTGCAGGAAGTTGAGCTATCTGCGTTGATGGCGGGGTAAGGGCAGCCGCAGGAAGTGCCATGACCCCGCCAGACCAAAGTAACAAAGCGCTTAGCAGGGACGCCCGGACGGGTACGACACCAGCGAAACGTTTGGCGAAACGGATGCTAGAAGAATGGGAGAAACGATCGGGAAAACCCTGGGGTGTCATACGTTTGATGCTTTTGATGTGCATTATTAACTGTACGATTTAGTAACTTAGAGACTCACCAATTGGGATATTTTTTTACGCTGGAAGCTATACATACTTGGTGTATGCACTTGCGTCGCTAATATTAATATTCACAATTACGTTTGATGACAAGTTGCGAATATTATCAGTTCCCAACATGGCAACTTGCCCCTGCAAAGAAAATTCAGGCGATGTAAACCCTGAAATGCTCATAGGGCTGAGGTTTTATAAATTTAAGAGCGTTGGCTTAGGCTAATCCAGGCGAGAGGGATGATTCAAAAGCAGTTGTTACTTGAGCAGGAGGATGCAACCCATCGGCATCCAGTATCGTCAAAGTAGAGATAGCACAACTGTGCTATCTCTAAGCTGTTTTCAGGTTCCTTATGCGCTCTCTACTGCTGCGATCGCTACCTTTCGTGTTCTCTTTAGCCGCCGCTACGGGTATTTTGTTTAGCCCCTCTCGTGCGGATGCTGCCAATACAGTCGTGCTGAAGTACCGCTTTCTAAGGGAATCGGTATCTGTTCCCGAACTCACAACTTTTGCTGAAACGGGTGAACTTTCGCCAGCGCTACGTGCTTATTTGGCTATGGCAGGAAGAAAACCTGAGGATTTGCGAAAAACCCTAACGCAAGAAGTTAAGGTGAATGCCCTCATTTTAGATCGGGTACTCAATAACCAGATTGGGGAATTAGTCTTGGGTCAAGTCAGTGACGTGGTTCATACTCCCGGAAATGGCGCAAACATCCAGTCTTTGCGAGGAGCTGTGATGAGTTCAGCGCTTCCAGACAATCAGATTACCTTGATTGAAATTTTAGAAAATTACCCAACCTCAGAAGTTCATGTGGAGGGCGATCGCCTTGCTGAGGTTTTTGGCAAACTCAAGCGACTGGGACAGGGCTTGCCCAATCTAGGTGATTTAATCAGAATTGGTCAGTAGTGATTAGTCATAAGTCATTCGTTCTTGGCTACCGAACGAATGACTTATGACTAATAAGCAAGAGTTTCTAGGGTTTCGCGCAGATACCGGCGAACCCGATAATCAAGGTTGAACTCCTGAAGGCGGTCGTTATCCAACGGGTGTTCTATCTCCCAGCGCTGAAACCCAGAACTGGATGCGATCGCTTGTTTGAGGCTTTCCCAGATTTTGGTATTGCCGGAGAATTGGCTGGTTGATGAAGCAGGAAACCTGATCATATGCACCTTAAATTAAGGGAACAAGGAGTTTTCAGCTATCAGCCTTCAGCAATTCTATTTTAGATTTTGATTTTAGATTATGGATTGACAACCCACTCTAAAATCTAATCTCTAAATCTAATCTTTAAAATTGACTGCCCGCTGATGACTATTTAACAAATTTCTATGTCTATTCTTAGGATAACGCAGTTAGGTTGGGGGGATTTGTGCTGTCAGTAACATCTCGCTAGTCAACCAGCCAAAACTTTTTGGGGTACGCCAGTTGCTGAAAGCTTTTCTATATAGACACCCATGTGCTGAAAAACCAAGAACCTTGAAGAAAAATCTCTTTTTTAGATTAGTCGGAGGACGCTGGGGCTTCTATTCCTGCATTTATTGGTTCTACAGAGTTGGCTGATATCGCCGATGTCTCGGAAATTTCCGAAGGCAAGATTTGATTTACCTGTAGTCCCGGAATTGTAAATTGTTGCGGAATTTCTTCTACTGAACAGGGTTGCGTAGCAGAAAATGCTGCTTCGTTAGTCAAAAGGACTCGCGCCACGCTCAGCGGTATCTGCAAGAACAAATTGCTTGCCAGAAATGCCAGTGCCGCTACTAGCAGTCCAGCGAACCGCCATTCTGGGGGAAGTGGTGTAACAGTTGCCACTAGCGGTGCTGCCTGATAGATTAGCCACAATACCCACAGCATGAAACCAGCTGCTAGAACGGCTACTAATTGGTTTGTAGGTGACTTGAACTGTGACAACAGGCGTCGCTGGTTAAGCGTCAGTTGACTTGGCTTCAGGGCCACTGCCAGGATGCTAAAAATGTTAAAAGGACGGCTCAACTGCATCCACAGTATGGGTGCAATACCTACAGTTGCAACCAAAAAAAATTCCAACCACACCGGCAACACGGGATCGCCAACTGCCAAACCCAGCCAGCATAGTTCCAACCAAATGGGAACTGTCGCCAGACCAGCAAGATGAATCCACAAGAACGGTTCCAACCAAAAAGAGCGCATATTACAAGTAGTAAAAAGGCAAAAAGCAAAATAAAAGGCAAAAGTCAGAAGAAAGGCAAAGGAGATTATTTCCTTTTTTCTTTCTTTTGACTTTTGCCTTTTGAGTTTTGCCTTAATTTGGCGAGAGAGTACGGCGCTTGCTTACCATTTGATAAGCTTCGATAATGTCGCCTTCTACCCAGGCATTGAAACGATCGACTCCGATGCCGCATTCGTATCCAGCATTGACTTCCTTGGCATCTTCCTTCATCCGCTTGAGGGAATCTAAGACGCCATCATGAACTATCTGACTGTTGCGGCGCACCCGCACTCGGCAGTTACGAACCACTTTACCCGACAGCACATAGCAACCAGCGACGGAGCCACGACCGACTGGGAAGACAGCCCGGACTTCGACTTGACCCAGAGGCTCTTCCACCTGCTCCGGTTCTAGCAGACCTTCCATTGCGCCTTGAATATCATCTAACAGTTTGTAGATGATGTTGTATTCGCGCACATCGACTCCTGCTTGATCCGCTGCTTGCCGCGCACCACTAGCAAGGGTGGTATTAAATCCAACAATTACAGCGCCACTGGCAGCCGCTAAGTCAACGTCTGTCTCGGTGACTTCTCCAGGAGCCGCTAACAGCACCCGAACTTGTACCTCATTTTGTGGCAGCTGTCCGAGCGCGCCCAGAAGAGCTTCTACGGAACCTTGAACGTCTGCCTTCAGAATCAAGTTGAGTTCTTTGAGATCGCCTTCCTGCGCTTGAGCTGAGAGGGTATTCAAAGTGACTCGGCGCGATGCCATGACCTGTTGCAGGCGTGACTGGCGTTGCTCGTCGGCTCTGACACTTGCGATCGCGCGACCTTCTTTTTCGTTTGGATAGACTTCAAACTCATCGCCAGCCGCTGGGACATCGCTCAAGCCCAACACTTCCACCGCGAACGATGGTGCCGCTGCCGTTACTCTATCTCCCCGGTCATCGATCATCGCCCGGACTTTGCCCAATACTGAGCCAACTACCAGGACATCACCAACTCGCAACGTACCATTTTGCACCAGCAACGTAGCAACTGGACCTCTCGACTTATCAAGATTGGCTTCAATCACCGTACCCTTAGCTGCCCGGTCTGGATTTGCAGAGAGTTCTAAAACTTCCGCTTGGATCAAAATCATTTCCAGAAGGGTATCCAAGTTTTCCCCTTTGATGGCGCTCACGGGAACCATGATGGTATCGCCGCCCCATTCTTCGGGTTGCAGACCGTACTGGGTCAACTCTTGCTTCACGCGGTCTTGCTGGGCATCCGGTTTATCAACTTTGTTGATCGCCACAACAATTGGCACCTCAGCGGCTTTCGCGTGGCTGATTGCTTCAATTGTCTGGGGTTGGACGCCATCATCGGCAGCAACTACCAGAATAGCGATGTCGGTGACTCGCGTTCCCCTCGCCCGCATTGCTGTAAAGGCTTCGTGACCGGGAGTGTCTAGGAACACAACTTGCTGAGTTTTTCCTTCATATTCCACATCCACATGGTAGGCACCAATGTGCTGAGTAATTCCCCCAGCTTCTCCCTGCGCTACCTTGGTTTTGCGGATGGAATCGAGCAGAGTTGTTTTCCCGTGGTCTACGTGACCCATAATCGTCACCACTGGCGGACGGCGTTGCAGGTGATCGAGGTCTTCCTCTGTCACCATTTCCGTTACTTTTGTCGCCGCAGCTTGTTCTTCTTGCGTCTCCACTTCTACGCCCAGTTCTTTCGCCACCATTGTGATGGTTGGGATATCTAGGGTTTGGGTGATATTGATCGCAAAGCCTTTAAAGAACAGAGTTTTGATAATCTCTGTTTCCTGAACTGCTAAGGCTGTAGCAAGTTCTTGAACGGTCATACTGCCCGTTAACACCAGATTTTCCGGACGTTCTGCCTTGGCAGCAGGTTCGCGACGGCGATCGCGATCGTTGCTTTGCCCTTCGCCGCGCTGCATTTGAGGCTTCCGCTTCTCTCTTTCCGCTGCCACCACGACTGGGCTGGCTGGACGAGCTTTCTGCTGCTTGGGAGGACGAGCTACAGATAGACTCACCTGTAATGCTGCTGGCAATTCCTCTAAATCCGTGTCAAAGTCTTCGTCGTCATCAATGAGGGGTTGAACCCGACGCTTGGCTTTAGCACCTGCCTTGCCTGCTTTATCTGGGTTTTCTTCTTCCTCATCTTCCCACTCAGGTTTTCGCTTATTGGGACCAACGAGACGGGGGGGATTCGGTTTTCTTGCCTCTTCTCCCAGAGTATCGGGCGTTCCCAAACCTTCATCATTTTCGTCCCGTAGTAGCTTCGAGCGACTGGAACCAGGTTCTAGTTGCGTGTCACCAGCACCGCCTGGGCGTCTACCAACAGGCATGGAAGGTCGCACCGGCCTTTGGGGAGGCGAGTGCAGTTCTGGAACTCGGGGTGGAGCCGGGGGGGCAGGTCGCTCCGTTCTGACGGGGGCAGGAGGAGCCGAGGCGTTAGTTCTTTCGGGTGCCCCGCTCGCTGGTCCTACTCTTTGGGGTGCGCTGACAGGCGAGCTAGTAGCTGTTTCTACCTTGGCACGTTTTAATACAGGCCGCTCCACATTACTTGGCGCAGGACGCTCCCCTGCTTGTCGCATGGGAGGTTGAACCAGATGGGGAGCTGGTTCAACAGCTTTCGGAGCTGGAATAGGAGGAGCCTCTACTGGGTCTACCTGTAGTTTTTCTGCTTCTACTACTTCTACTACAGGAGGATTATCCCGCTGGCTAGGACGCACTGGTTTATTCAGACTTGTCGGCTTCATGGGTGATGGCGTCTGCTGTCTTACTGGTGGTTGGGGAGGAATCGCGACCTGTTCTCCCGGCTGTTGTGGTGCGTTAGAACCAGACCCAGATTTATGCTGACGAATCTCCAGAATTTGCGGCTTGTTTTCTAGCCGGGGTCGCACCGATTGAGCGGCTGGCGGTGCTGTTTTACGTTGATCCATTGGAGCCCGCGCACGTGAAGCTGGTCGGGCTGCTGCCTGTTTTTCTGCCGCCGAGCGAATACTCTCCGCCTCCGATTCAGTTATTGTGCTGCTGTGGCTCTTGACTGCAATATTGAGCCGCTCACAAATTCCTAGAATATCCTTATTCTCCAAATCCAATTCCCGCGATAACTCGTAAATTCTTACTTTGCCGTTGTTCATCCAGTCTTTCCCCTCGAATCCTACCAGTTTTTACACCATAACCATCTGCTTGAACGACAACTTGTTGATCATTTGCTTACTGCCTAATGGGTGTGAAGCTTTAACTTGCTGCCTATACTTCTACTAATGATATCCAAGCTACTTATGGGAAGTCTGTTTATCACCAAGTAAATTGACTATCCCTAAGGATAGTGAAACACTTCTATTTCTAATTTTGCACAAATCTTTACAATTTGGGGCACGTCGCTTTTTTTGGGCTTCTTTCCTACAATATCTCATTCGGACGGCTGTTTTAGGTCTGATGCGGATGGGAGGCAACGTTCTTGAGGGCTGGATTCGCTTCTTGACAAGGAGCGATCGCAGCCTTCAAGTTTAGTAGCTAGGCGCTGCCACAGGGTTTGGTACAGTGCTTCTGGAACAGGTACTTTGAGCGCTCTGCCCAGCCTATTTTTTTTTTGAGCCGCTACCAGACAACTTTCTTGGGGACAAAGATAGGCAGATCGCCCCATCCCCCGATCTAATTGTAACTGCTGGGACGGATAGACTCTGACAATTCGCCAAAACGCCGATTTTGGCGCGACTTGGCGGCAACTCACACAACGGCGGTAGTTTGGTTCCATCTCAAGCAAGGGGGGAGTTTAGATTTTGAATTGAGGATTGAATCTCAAATCTAAACTTCCGTGGTTTCCACCTCATCTACATCTACATCATCAAAATCGTCACCGTTCTGCTGCCAGCTAGGAACTGCTGTGGGTCTTTCCAGTTCGTCTGGCTCATCGTATTCTTCCTCATATTCAGCTTCCTCTTGGGCTTGCCGAGCGGCTGCGATCGCTGCCATATTCCGAGATTCCGCTTCGTAATCGTACTTGGCAATATCTTTAATATCAATTTTCCAACCCGTCAGGCGGGCTGCTAGACGGACATTCTGACCTTCTTTACCAATCGCCAAACTTAGTTGATCCTCCGCCACCAAAACATGAGCCTGACGAGCATCTGGGTTAATCAGACGCACCTCATCCACTCGGGCGGGCGATAGAGCATTGGAAATATAAGTAGATGGGTCGGGCGACCAACGAATTACATCAATTTTTTCGCCGCGTAATTCATTCACTACCACTTGAATCCGCGATCCTCTAGCACCAATACAAGCTCCCACTGGGTCTACATCGCGCTCCAGGGTATCGACCGCGATTTTAGTCCGCGGGCCAACGTGACGAGACGGAGGATTTGCTTCCCGCGCCACTGCCACAATCCGCACCACTTCATCCTCAATCTCTGGGACTTCGTTGGCAAAGAGATAAACGACTAAACCTGCGGCAGCTCTAGACACTAGCAATTGTGGCCCCCGCGCTGGGCCTTCGCGTACTTTTTTGAGAAATACCTTGAAGGTTGCATTGGCACGGTAATTATCGTTGGGTAGCTGTTCCCGTTTCGGTAAGTCGGCTTCTACTTCTGGCTGACTAAACCCACTACTGACAGCTAGAATCACGGATTGCCGCTCAAATCTCAGTACCCGCGCCTGCAAAACGGTTCCTTCCAGTTCTTGGAACTCTTCTGCGACGAGTTTGCGCTGCTGATCTCGCAGTTTTTGCGATAGCACTTGCTTGGTCTGAATTGCTGCCATGCGACCGAACTCAGTTTGATCGGGGGTCACATCTAAAACCACCGTGTCGCCAATCGCTGCTTCAGGCGCGACTTTCTGCACTTCTTCTAGACCAATTTCATGATCGCCACTACTCACCTTTTCAACGATGGTCTTGGTCGCCAAAACGCGGAAGCCTTCTTCTCCTTCTTGTTCTAGGTCGAGTTCGACTTCAAAGTTTTGAAAGTACTCTTCATCAAAATGATGCTTGTCGAGGTTCTGGGTACGACGATATCGCTCGTATCCTTTCAATAAAGCTTCTCGTAGGGCTGCTTGTACGGCACTTTTGGGTAAATTGCGCTCTACACTAATTTTATCGATTAGCTCTTTAAGTCCGCGTAGACTAACCATTGACATAAAAAAACCTCGCTAATTGCTATTGGTAATTGGTAACTGGTAATTGGTAATCGGTCAGTGGTCAAGCGGCAACTTCCTTGCGAACCACTGAGGACTAACTACTAAGCTGACAGCTCAATTACCGTTTTTCATCCAGCTGCACTCGGCTGACCATTTGGCGGGGAATGGCGATCGCTCGACCTTTCTGGTTGAGGTAAACACCCTCTTCATCCCGACGAATCAGTTGCCCCGTCCACTCTTGCTGACCTTCGTAGGGTTCGGATGTGGTGACAATTACGGGAAATCCCTTGAAGGAGATGAATTCCCGATCTGTCGTCAACTGACGCGAAATACCGGGACTAGAAATTTCCAGGACATAGGCATCAGGAATGAAATTCGCTGCATCCAAAGCAGCCTCCAATGCCCGACTCATTCGTTCGCAGTCATCCAGCCCTGTGTCAGCGTTGCAATTCCGGATGTCCACGCGTAGCACGGGTGGGCGTTGGTTGGTGTGAAAAACCGCCCCGACTACTTCCAAGTCCAAGGCTTCTGCCACTGGCGCTGCTAAATCAATAATTTGTGGAATCAGGGGATGAGTCATTGGAAAACTCCAATAAAAAAAGTGGGTGCTGCCCCACTTCCTGCGAACACTATATTCCAAGAAGTCTCTGGACGAATCCTGATGGATTCGCCTTCCTAACTTTGAGTTTAGCTCAAGCGGTATGCCAGTGGCGAGTCGTCAACCGAGCGCTGAGGGAAGATAAGAAAAAAGAGATAGGCACCGATGCTCGGTGCCTGAAGGGCTAGGAAAATTGGACTGAGGATTATTAGCGTAGGCGCGTGCAAGCGCGGGATGAAGACTCTGTAGAAGAACAACTTTTCTTCTGAGTGGCGGCGCGAACGCGATCGGAAACTCTCTAGAAACATCGAGGAAAGAATGCTAGAAATTGAGATTAGTAGAGAATGTCTGAAAAATTGGTTATGACACTCCTTATCTATCGGGAATTTGGTGCTTTTGCGGCAGTTTTTTAGAATTTGTGGCAGGTAGTTTACTAAATAAATAACCCTTCCCAGATGCCAATACTACTTTTCAAACATTTTCTTATCCAAGCTAAGCAGTCTCAGTACTGTCCTAGCAAAATCCAAGACTAAATTTGAATCCTTATTGAGGATTCAAGTTAGAGATTGACATCAGCAATTGACATACAAATTTAAATTATTGCTTGACAATCTGACGGATCGCCCGTGTTTCTTCTAACACTTGTTCCAAATCTTGATCGGACAAGCGTTGGACGTAGTTGAGTTTCATCTCCTCCAACATATCGAAAAGTAAAGATTGAATTTTCTGAGCAGTCTGCTGTCTTTGCACCTCCGATCCTAAGGCTTCAGTGAAGTGTTCTATCAGCTGTTTGGAAAGTTCTGCGCCAACCGGATCGCCTTCCAAAGAGGCAGTGAGGGTGTTGTAGGCTGCAAGTGAGATTTCTTTGACCAGTTTTTCAGTTATCTGCGTGGGGATAGTACCCACCCCAGGTACTTGCTGGAGTCCCCGATAGAGGGGAGATTGGCTGAGAATTTTTTCAATGTTGTGCTGTAGAATTGCCTCTAAATCTGGCTGAATTTTTGGTAGAACTTGATTGACAGTTACTTTCATCAATAAGGTAGCGATCGCTTCTACTTCATTAACATTGTTGATGTCAACATAGGGACGAGCCTCCCGTCCTGATAACCACCGAGTCAGTTCTCCGCCACGAATCGACCCTTGTAGCTGGTTGATTACCCGGATCACAATGACTTCTGCTAATTCTTCTGCAAAGTTAGCCGCAAATCCTCGGTTAATTTGCACCCGTATTGATTCTAAGTTTAATAATTGTGCTTGGTGTAAGCGCATGAAAACTGAAATGACGCGCAGCCACCGCCAAAAAGGTAGCAGCAAGAAAATATCATACCAGCGCCACATCATTGCTTCGAGCCAAGTGAGACTATGGTGACGTCGGTGGATATAGTAGGTACGAAGTAGAAACTCAATGCCAAAGGGAATGATAAACCAGAGATCGATTTTCCAGAAATAGTCAACGAAATTACCTGTTTCCCCAACTGGGCGAAAATAATTTCTTGCCATCAAAGGCTGAATTTCTTGGTTATAAAAGGTAATTTCTTTTTCCACGCCAGCTTGGGATAAATAAGGCAGACTCCAAAAGGTGCTAAAAGATTGTTTGGCAGAGACATTGCCAACGCGCTGACGTATCCGATTTTTGATTTTTTCCAGAGTCCCTGTCTTATTCGCCTCTGCAAACGGGTTTGTCTCAATCATTTCCACACTTTGTTGGCGCAGTTCCTCCAGTAAAGTTGCCACCTCAGGCGACTGCAATCCTTCTGCCTGTTGCAGCTGTGCTTTGAGTTTTTCTACTGTCTCTAGGTACTGCTGGGTTTCTCGATGGGGTTCAATACCTTTGATGGGGTCATAGATTCGGGTAATGCTGCGAAATTCCCGCAGGTAGAAATCGCGCAGCGGAATGTAAGTTAAGTCGAACAGCACTAAGCCCAAGTTAGCCACTGCCAAAAGTGCCATCACACGTTCAAACCACAAGTTACGGCGGGATTGGGGAGTCTTTGCCAATTTTTGAGGTGACATGGAAAGGAAGATGAGGTAATTGGTAATCGGGAATCGGTAATGGAAAAAAAGGGAATGGCAAAAAGGTAATGGCAAAAAAGCTGCTACCTGCTACCTAGCTAGCATCCATCACAATCTTCAATTACCAATTATCAGCTTGACAGACCCTCTGAAGCTTTAGTCATATTTGATACCACTAATTGTTCACTAATTGCTGATGTTGCCTTCAAAATAGAAGGATTCTATCGGATATCAGCATAGTGAAAGGTCGAACCCGGTAGCGCACGCGACGCGATCGCAATTGGCGGTTGTAGCGATCGCTTGCGAAAAATAAACGGTAGAATGCTCAATTCAGCTTAAACTGTAACTGTTCAAATCGCTATCGCGCTTAATCAGTGAGTGAGTGAGGAGATTGAGCTATGTGGAATAGGTTTGGAATGCCTTTAGCTGCGGTGATAACCATAACCGCCAGCTTAGTTAGTTATCAAGTAGCTATAGCCGAACGCAGCCGCGATTACACGCCAAGGGAATTTCGTTCCTTGTTGCGCGGCTTTGGGTATAACGTCACGATTGGAGATACTCTGACGGATGAAGCCACGATAAGGGCTATCCGCGAGTTTCAGCAGGGATATAAGCTAACACCTGTTGATGCTACAGCGGGGCCGAAGACACAGGATTATGCCGCAAATATCGTTAGAATTCTTCAGGCAAACTTGAATCTTGTCGTTAAGCCAAATCCGCCCCTTCCCCGTAACCAGTTTTATGGTCCGCGCACTGAAGATGCTATCAGGCAGTTTCAGAGACAATTTAATTTGCCGGTAACTGGCATTGCTACGTTACCAGTTCGTCAGAGACTCGACCAAGAAGCAAGAAGAATCCTCGGATTTGAACAGCAATCGCCAGCGCCAGCGACAACACCAACACCCCAATCAGCGCCAGAACCAACACTAGCGCCATCGCCAACACCGAGTCCCGCGCCAACGCCCCGCGCCACCCCAACGCCGAGTCCGAGTCCATCGCCATCCCCAAGACCAAGTCCTAGTCCTAGCCCATCGCCAAGACCAACGCCGAGTCCAAGTCCATCCCCGGCTCCCAGCCCAAAACCATCGCCTTCAAGCTGATAAATCTTTAAGGTGCTGTGGGTCTAAATCGCATAGCGATCGCGCTGAGTTGGGAATAGATAATGGATCGCTAGTGAGCAGTCATTATTTAAACGGTTAATGACTGCTCACTACTGACAATTATCCAGACTCAACTTCTAGGAAAATTCAATCTCAGGGCAGCTTAAGACTTTGCATTCTCTGGGATCGGTCTGCCCTTTGGCGCTGGGGGTAAAATTGGGGGACGTTCGTAGGGCATGGGAATGTACTGCACACTTGGACGTCCTCCTTGGGGCTGCGGATAGAAATCCATCAAGTTATAGATTGACATCGGCAGCCCTACCGTGATCGGCATACCGAGTTCTGTAGCTTCCTCGACTGTAATCGGATAGTCATGGGTGACGCGCCCTGTAGTGATAGCGTCCACAATCCGTTCGATGTTTTCGGGAGCAATTTTCGGTTGGGGAATATTGTCTTTCAAGAGGGTTCGGACAAAGCGCTGCACCTGATCCATCGCTTTGCGCGAGAGGTCTGCCATGATGATCGTGTTGTCGTCGATTTCGCTAATTGGCTTCTGTTCGATGACTTTGAGGACACTCGCCGCTGCCATATTTCCCAACTGGGGATCGACTGGCCCTAAGACAGCGTTGGCATCCATGACGATTTCATCAGATGCTAAAGCTAACATGGTGCCGCCGCTCATGGCGTAGTGGGGTACAAACACGGTGACTTTAGAAGGGTGGCGAATCAACGCTCTAGCAATTTGCTCGGTTGCTAGCACTAAACCACCTGGGGTATGCAAGATCAGATCGATGGGAACTTCGGGAGGTGTGAGGCGAATTGCCCGTAGCACCTGTTCTGAATCTTCAATGCTAATGTAGCGGGAGATGGGAATTCCTAGAAAGCTAATCGATTCTTGCCGGTGAATTAGCAAAATCACTCGACTATTGCGCGATCGCTCAAAATTCCGCAAGGCTTGCACTCGCTGAAAAGCCAAGCGGCGTTGTTGGAAGGCGGGCAAGATCGAGCTGACAGCCAGAAATACCCAGAAGAGGTCAAAGAAACTAAAGCTCATTATTCCCTAGCAAGAACGCAGTATTTCCCCTTATTCTTCCAATATCTAGAAAATTGAAACTCTATCTGTAGAGCAAACTATTTCAAAGATGAAAATGGGGAGTCGATTGTTGGTCGCTTCCCCGCTTTCCAGTTCCAGACGCGATAGATTGCGCCTGGAACCAGCTGCTTTTCTCGCTTAATGGCGGGCGATGCCCTCTTGACGGGCGGCGGCTTGCACGGCACCGGCGACGGCATTGACAACGCGCGGGTCGAACACGGAGGGAATGATGTTTTCCCGGTCGAGGTGGGAGGGTTTGACTAAAGAAGCGATCGCGTAAGCGGCTTCTAGATACATCGTGGTGGTAATGGTCTGTGCACGACAATCGAGCGCCCCGCGAAAAACGCCAGGGAAGGCGAGCACATTGTTAATTTGATTCGGGTAGTCGCTGCGTCCGGTTGCCATGACCGCGACATCTTCTGTGACTAATTCCGGCTGAATTTCAGGAATGGGGTTCGCCATTGCAAAGACAATCGGATCTTTTGCCATCGAACGCACCATTTCCGGCGTTACAACTCCAGGCGCACTGACGCCTAAGAAGACATCAGCTTGCTGCATGGCATCTGCCAAGCTACCGCTGGCTTCGACAGCAAATTCTTGCTTTTCCGGGGTGAGGTCGGTACGTTGGCTGGAGAGAATGCCTTTGGAATCGCACATCCAGATGGATTGTGCGCCCGCTTTCTTGAGCAACCGAGCGATCGCTACCCCAGCAGCACCCGCCCCATTGATCACAATTCGGACATCCGCTAAGGATTTTTTCACTAACTTGAGGGCGTTAATCAATGCGGCAAGGCTAACAATTGCGGTGCCATGTTGATCGTCGTGAAACACCGGAATATCGAGTTCCTGCCGCAGTCGCGCTTCAATCTCAAAACAACGGGGGGCAGCAATATCTTCCAAGTTAACGCCGCCAAAGACTGGGGCAAGATTTTTTACCGTGCGGATAATTTCATCCGTGTCTTGGGTATCCAGGCAAATCGGAAAGGCATCAATCCCGGCAAATTCTTTAAACAACATCGCTTTGCCTTCCATTACCGGCAACGATGCGGCTGCGCCCAAGTTGCCCAATCCCAGTACGGCGCTACCATCGGTAACAATCGCAACCGTGTTTTGTTTAATCGTGAGAGTGTGAACTTGTTCCGGGTCAGATGCGATCGCCATACAGATGCGACCGACGCCGGGAGTGTAAGCCATTGCTAAATCGGCTTGACTTTTCAGCGGAATCTTACTCTGCATCGCGATTTTGCCGCCGCGGTGCAAGTTAAAGGTGCAATCGTAGACATCGATTACCTTGACATCTGGCAATCCTTTCACGGCTTGCACAATTTGTTCGGTGTGTTCCGTGCTGGCAGCATCGACGGTGATTTCTCGCACCACGATATTGCGAGTCCGCTCGATTAAACTAATTTGACCGATGTTACCGCCGACACTAGCGATCGCGGTGGTAATGCTTGCTAACATCCCAGTGCGATTGGGAATCTGGAGGCGAATCGTTAAACTGAAGCTAGAGTTGGGTGTTAGGTTGACCATGCTGACTAAGGATTTTAGATTTAAGATGATAGATTTTGGATTGGGAATCTAAAATCCTTTCCTCCAAAATCCAAAATTGTTCGCTCCTAGCCTAAAGGAGCTGCAAGTTTCCAATTGTACCCAGTTACACTACCGGATTAGCTGCCGCGATAATGGCGAGTCTCTATACCGAAATTGAAATTAATGCTCCTAAGCAGGAAGTTTGGCAGGTTCTGTTGAAAAAAGAAAAGTGGTACAAGTGGAACACTTTTTTATTTGACCTCGATCCAACGGTGCCATTTAAGCAGGGGGAAGAAGTTTTACTCTCTGTGCGGCGCGTACCGGGTGAGGAGGAAACAGAGTTTCAGCCGTTGATTACTAGAGTGCAGTCTGGACTATGCCTCGCTTGGGTTTCCTCGATTCCTGGCTTTAAAAATGAGTATGTCTTTGAGTTGCAAGAGATTGGTATTGGGCGGACTAAATACTTCCACCGCAACACCTTCTCAGGGGTGCTGACTCGTGTATTTATGCCTTTCATTCGGGATGATGAGCAGCAAGGCATCAAGCGGATGGCGCGGGAGTTGAAGCGTTATGTGGAACGGATGTAAATTCTGGGAACACCTTGCCTTGGCAATTAAAAATTGCGGCGACATAAACTTCAGTCTCCCGTTGCGGACTGATGAAATTAAAACCCGCGCACCATCCGGGTTTTGGCTATATAGCCGCAGCTTCTACTGGCTGGGGCAACTCGGTTACAAAAACTGTTACCAGCCCTTTTCTATAAGTTGCTACCGAATAAGATTGTTTTAAGATAAGACTCCTTCAGAAGCCGTGGAACTCCAACTCCCACGGTTTTTTACTTTATGTAGGTGGGAACTTCTCGAAAGCAAAGAAGTAGGGCTAGATTAGGCGAGAAATTGTCTAGCTTGCTTGTGGAGCCGTCTATCCATGTACCCACACCTGAAATCTCCTAAAGACACGATATCTCTTATCTCTACAATCGCTGTAACGCTGCTCATTTGCCTGAATTCATCCATTGATGGGCGCTCATCCCATCCCTATGCGCCCCAACTAGCATCAGCACAGGCACAAACAACTCAAGAGCGAAAAGCCGAGGCATTGCGGCTGAACCATACAGGTATTCAGCAGTTTAATACAACTAAGTTCCGAGAAGCGTTACAAACGTTTGAGCAAACCTTAGAGATTTTCAAAGGGATCGGCGATCGCCAAGGCGAAGGGGCTACGCTCAACAATATTGGAGCAGTTTACGACAATCTGGGACGGTATGCGGATGCCTTGAAATCCTACGAGCAAGCTTTGGTCATTTTCAAACAAATCAGCGACAAGGCGGGGGAATGGTCTACTCTCAACAATATTGGAGGTGTTTATAACAAGCTGGGACAGTATACCGATGCTTTGAAGTCTTATGAGCAAGCTTTGGTCATTGCTAAACAAATTAGCGATAAAAAGGGGGAAGGAACTGCTCTCAACCATATTGGAGGAGTTTACGACAATCTGGGACGGTATGCGGATGCGTTGAAGTCCTGCGAGCAAGCTTTGGTCATTTTCAAACAAATCGGCAACCAGGCAGGGCAAGGGAATGCTCTCAACAATATTGGGTTAGTTAACAACAAGCTGGGACAATATGCGGATGCCTTGAAATCCTACAAGCAAGCTTTAGTCATTTTCAAACAAATCGGCGATAAGCAGGGGCAAGGGGCTGTTCTCGACAACATCGGGCAGGTTTACGACAATCTGGGACAGTATGCCCAAGCCTTAAAGTTTCATGAGCAAGCTTTGGTGATTGTCCAACAAATTGGCGACAAGGCGGGGGAATGGACTACTCTCAACAATATTGGGGAAGTTTACCGCAAGCTGGGACAATATGCCCAAGCCTTAAAGTTCCATGAGCAAGCTTTAGTCATTCACAAACAATTAGGTAATAAGGCGGGGAAAGGGACTACTCTCCACAATATGGGGGCAGTTTACGACTCTCTGGGACAGTATGCTGATGCCTTGAAGTCTTACGAGCAAGCTTTGGTCATTCGCCAACAAGTGGCCGACAAGGAAGGGGAAGGAACAACTCTCAACAATCTTGGGACAGTTTACAACAAGCTGGGACTGTATCCTGATGCGGAAAAAGCTTTATTTGCTGCGATGGAAGTTCGGGAGTCTCTGCGACCTAGATTAACAGATACGGCTAAAGTCTCAGTCTTTGAGACGCAAGCGAATTCCTACCGCTTGCTGCAACAGAGTCTTGTTGCCCAGAATAAGATTAATACTGCCTTAGAGGTTGCCGAACGAGGTAGAGCCAGAGCCTTTGTGGAGTTGTTAGCCTCACGGCAATCCTCTAAGTCCAACGATCGAAGTAGAGACGCGATAACCCTTGTCTCTAGCAAACCACCAACAATTCAACAAATCCAGCAAATTGCTAAAGAACAAAACTCTACGTTAGTTCAATATTCGATTGTCTATGATGCCCTCAAAAATCAGGGGAAAGAGGAATGGCGTCAATCAGAACTCTACATTTGGGTCATCAAGCCTACGGGTGAAGTAGCGTTTAAGAAGGTTGACCTCAAATCGCTAAAAACATCGTTAAAAGACCTTGTTACCAACAGTCGTGATTCTATTGGTGTCAGGGGACGCGGTGGCATTGGAGTGTCGCTGGTAGATAAAGTTGACCAAAAACAACGCTTGCAGCAACTACATCAACTGTTGATTCAACCAATTGCTGAATTCTTGCCAAAAGATCCAAGCGATCGCGTTATCTTCATTCCCCAAGAATCGCTATTTTTAGTTCCCTTCGCAGCACTTAAGGACGCGAATGGTAAATACTTAATCGAAAAACACACTATCCTTACAGCACCAGCAATGCAAGTGTTAGAGTTAACACGCCAACAACGGCAAAAGGTTTCAGGAACAGATGTGCTGGTAGTCGGAAATCCGACTATGCCAAGGATTATTCCTAAAACAGGAGAACCGCCTCAACAACTGTCAAGCTTACCGGGTGCGGAAGCAGAAGCTAAAGCGATCGCGCAACTCCTCAATACCAAACCCATTATCGGCAACGCCGCCACCAAAGCTGCTATCTTGCCACAAATGTCTAAAGCTAAGATTATTCATCTGGCAACACACGGGCTACTGGATGATTTTAAAGGGTTGAGCGTACCGGGCGCGATCGCGCTGGCACCTGCCGGAACAGATGACGGTTTGCTGACTTCTGCTGAAATTTTCGACTTGAAGCTAAACGCCGAATTAGCCGTCCTGAGTGCCTGTGACACGGGAAGAGGCAAAATTACTGGTGATGGCGTCATCGGGTTATCTCGTTCTTTGATTTCCGCAGGAGTTCCCAGCGTAATTGTCTCCTTATGGTCGGTACCAGATTCTCCCACAGCAGCCTTAATGACCGAATTTTATCGCCAAATGCAGCAAAATTCCGACAAAGCCACTGCACTCCGTCAAGCCATGCTGACAACAATGAAACAACACCCCGATCCCAAAAATTGGGCTGCATTTACCCTCATTGGCGAAGCACAATAAAGTTTTGAGAGACGCCATTTATCGCGTTTAGCTATTCAACTGGCAAAAGTTGTAGTTGATAGCGATAAAGTGCAACGGGTCGAGCGACAGCTTTGAAATAGTCTGGATCTTGAGGCGAGAGGTAAATTGCTGTTACTTGATCGGCTTCAATGGATGAGTGAATCCGGTGATAAGCAGTTGTGGTTTCCACTGTATTGAAATACGGCTGAGGGGTGCCGCGAAAGACTTGCTGAGACACTTCTGTGGCAATAAATCGATCTGGGGCGAGTGTTTCGGTGCCTCGACTCGTGACAATTGAGACTAGCTGGCGATCGCCTCGCAGTAAAGTCACCTGACGATTGGGAGAATTGGGATCGACTTTGACCGATAAGATCGCGCGATCGCCTAAATATGCCTTCCCGATACTCAACCCATTAAACGCCCGATCTGCCACTACCAGATGATTTTTGCCTTTTGTAGAGACAGCTATCGCGTCTTGATTTTTGAATCGCACTGGGAAACTAACAGGCTGATTCAGCTGGCGACGATTGCTTTCAAACCCTGGCGTCACAATTTCTGGCGCTAAGGGTGCCACTAAATCCACTAATGTACTGGTGACGTTCCAAGTACCTTCCATCCAGTCAGGATAAACTAAGTCACCCTTCGCGGCGCTGACGAGTGGTTTACTGTCCCAGTGAGGAAACTGCGCCAAACGGTCAGCCAAACCCCCCGCCTGCGCTTCCCCTCCCCACAGCAGCAACCCCAAAATTAGGAAACAACCCCAAAAGACTCGTCGCATCAAGGTAAGCGAGGGTTTGTTTGTAGGTTTAGATAGCTCTTAAACACAGAAAGATCCTCAATTTACCGAGTTTTCAAACATTTCGACTACACCGAATCAACGGGTACTGGTTCCCAAACTTCTCCATATTTCTCCTGAAGAGACTGCCATGCTTCTACTTGTCCTGGTTCGTATTCTCCTGGTTTGCCCCACTGGAGAAATGCGCTCAAGGCAGGTTCATTTTTCTCATCCAAAAAGCGAATAGCATAGGTAGTAAAGTTACCGCGTTTTGATTCGCCCATCTCAAATTTTACCTGCTTAATAGCATCCATATTCAGGTGAAACTCGAATATGTCAGCGTGCATATTAGCGTACTTACCCTTAGGTAATTCTGCATAAAACAGCTTTTTCAGCGGGCCGCGGACTTCCAAAACAGCAGCACTGCTGGTCACAATCAGACGCAGTGTTCCTAAATTTTCGCAGGCTTCTAAAAATTCTTTCAGATTAGCTTTCATGGTAAATTTGAATGTTGGAAAAAGTAAAGCTTTGTTGACATTAATGTGACATTAGGATAACTGATTCTCTAAGTAATCCTGAGATTTTTGGCAAAAACCTCATGTTAACCTCATGTTAGATAATCAATTTCCCTCATTTTAAAGCATACAAAATCATCCACGCATCAAATTAGCTATTTATTGAAACTCCGAACAAAGCCACCAAGCAACTAAAACCCAGCACAATTGTTTTCGGTTTTCTTTCTTCCCTTGTTCTAGCTTTTGCATGGGAATGCTTTTGCATTCAGCGCAGCGGCACAGGCACAGTCGATTGTCTCTGCGACCGATGGCACTGGCATCCATATTATACAGAAGGGCGATGTCCTAAAAATCTCTTTCATAGCTTTAGCCAATTCAGCCTTAGCAAGAACCAAATTGCCAACCTTCTCTTTAATCCGTCTATTTATCTTTTGACTAACACAACTTAAACCTCTCCATCTAAATTCCTGTTGTTGTACTCTTTGAGCGCAAATCCCTTTTTTTAATAGGTCATCTATTCAGGAAAACACGGTAATGATAAACTATTTTATAGGAGCTATCCATCCCACATTTTGTATTACAATCTACCTTTCCCTAGAAGTTTAGGGTGTATTTTCTCTAGGGCAAGTTGTAGATCGCGTATACTGTAGGCAAGCGCTACCTTTGAGTTTAAAAACTGTGAGCCAGCCTGGTCATTTCCTCTGGGTTACTGGTACGATTTTCCTTTTATGGTTAAATAATTCTAGCTGCACCTTAGCACAAATTATTCCGGATGCTACGCTGCAAAATAATACCATTGCTATCCCCGAAGGCAACGCCATCCGAATTGAGGGCGGCACGCAAGTAGGCGGCAATCTATTTCATAGCTTTACAGAATTTTCCATTCCTATAAATACTGAAGCTTTCTTCAACAACGCCGTAGAGACTCAAAACATCTTCAGTCGCGTTACAGGTAGCAATCTTTCTCATATTGATGGATTGATTCAAGCGAACGGCACAGCTAATTTGTTTTTTATCAATCCCAACGGCATTACTTTTGGTCCAAATGCCAAACTTAATATAGGTGGTTCCTTTCTCGCTTCGACTGCTAACAGCATTCGATTTAGCAATGGAACTGAGTTTAGCGCTACTAAGCCTAGCGCCCCCCCATTGCTAATGATAAATGTTCCGATAGGCTTACAATTTAACGCTTCAAACGCAGGAGTTATTCGCATTCAAGGATCGGGACACAATTTCAGGTTCGGACAAACAGGCGGACTAGAGCCGAATACGAAAACCGAGGGTCTAGCGGTGCAACCTGGGAAAACCTTAGCTTTAGTCGGGAGAGAAATCGCCTTAGATGGCGGTAATTTAAGGGCAGAGTCTGGAGCAATTGAACTTTGGTCGGTTACTCGTGGCTCATTGGCAATGCAAGTCAGCAGCGAACAAATCAGCTTCAACAATGAACAACAACTTGCAGAATTAGGAAATATTAATTTATCGGGTGCTGCTTCAGTGGATAGCAGCGGCGCACAGGGAGGTTCGTTTCAGATACAAAGCCGAAATCTGAAACTAGAACAAGGTTCGCTCATCGTATCCCTCACAGAAGGATCTCAACCGGGGAGAAGCGCCACCATCAATGTTTTGGATACTATAGAACTGATTGGTAGAACAGCCGACGGCAGAATCGGTAGCGGCTTTTTTGTTCAGACGAATGGTGAGGGAAAAGGCGGCAATTTAATAATTACAACAGATCGGTTGCTACTAAGAGATGGAGCATCCATTGGTATGGGGACTAACGCTTCAGGGAATTCTGGTACGTTACGAGTGCAAGCCAGGAATGTTCACTTGGGTGGTCTTTCAGCAAATGGATCGCGTCTGACGGGTATTTTTTCTAATCCTACTTTTGCCTCAACTGGAGTTGGCGGTGATGTCATTATTGATGCTAAACAACTATCTCTTGAAAATGGAGCGGTGATCTCTGTGTCTACCTTTGGCGCAGGTCAAAGTGGCAACATAACAGTTCGAGCCAATGACGTACAAATACGAGGAACTTCTGCAACTGGGGGAATTGGTAGCGGTTTTTATGCTAGGACTAGCTTAAGCAATATTGCGAGTTCTCCACCGCCGTTGACGGGAAATTCGGGCAACGTAACAGTAATTGCTAACAGATTGAGCTTTCGGGAGCGGGCAACAATTAATGTTGCTAATTTTGGGAAAGGCAATGCTGGTAATATTAATATTCGCGCTGCCATAGTTGAGCTAGATAATAACTCGATTATTAGAGCGACTCAGCGACAGGCGGAACAGGGAAATATTACGATTGAATCTCAAGATTTGCGATTGTGGCGCAACAGCCTAATTACGACTGATGCCAGTAACATCATCCTGTTTGATACGGGTCAGACAATTGCAAATAATGATATCAGTACCAATGGTGGCAACATCATTATTAATACAAAAACGTTAGTCGCGTTAGAAAATAGCGATATTACTGCCAATGCTCAACAAAGCTTTGGGGGTCAAGTAAGAATCAATGCTAGCGGCATCTTTAAAACTTCAAATAGCGATATCACCGCCACTTCTAGTCGAGGAACTCAGTTCAGTGGGATTGTCCAAATTAATACTGCTGATGTGAACCCTTCTTCTGGCTTAGTTGCACTACCAGAAAATTTTACTGACATTAGCAAACAAATTTCCCAAGGTTGTTTGGCTTCTAGGGGGAATAGTTTTGTTGTCACTGGACGCGGCGGTTTGCCAGCAGATCCCAATGAAACTTTGTTAGGAAGTACAGTATGGCGGGATTTGCGCCTCCCTAGGGGTAATACCTCCTTACCTGTCCCCGTTTCCAAGACTGCCTCTGCACGTACTCCAATGGTGGAGGCAACTGGATGGGTAAAAAATTCTAATGGTGAGGTAGAGTTGGTTTCCAAATCTATCAATGGTGTGGCTCAAAGTTCCTGGGATGAAATTGCTAGTTGCAGTGTTTCTAAATAATATAACAATCTTCAATTATTCATGGAATCTTCCGTCTCTTTTCTTTAGTGTCCTTTGCGGTTTATTAAATTTTAAAACTAACTTTAGATTGCTAGAGACTTATTGCAAAAGAATTTTTATCTTTTGAACCGCAGATAAAAACAGAGAAATATGAATAACCTTTTAATTTTGCAAAAACTTTTATGCTAAAAACAAGGTGGCTTATAAAAAGTATTCATTATCGGATTTTGCTAAGCTTGTTGACACTTTTTTTGGTGACAGCATTTTTACCGGCACTAGCGCAGACTAATCTTAAATTTTCTTATTTTGATTCACAATTGGTATCAATTGTTAAAAATATTCCGGATTCTGATGCTCCTTCAGAATCTAAACAGAATGATGCCTTTGTACTAGAACAAGGCAGAACCCTGTATGAAGCAGGACGATTTGATGAAGCGATCGCATTCTGGCAACAAGCGCTCGAAAACCTGGAGGCGCAGGGCAATCGCCTCCACGCTGCCCTCGTTTTAAGCTATCTGTCGAACGCTTATCAAGAATTGGGTCAATGGGAGCAAGCGAAAAACGCGATCGCTCAAAGTCTCAACTTATTGCAAACCCAACCCGATGCAGCCACTCTTGCCCAAGTTTTGAATACTCAAGGCAGCCTCCAGCTAGCATTAGGACAAACGGAAGCGGCTTTAGATACATGGAAACAAGCTGAAAAAGCTTACGGTTCAGCAGGCGACGACGTTGGGAAATTAGGCAGTTTGATAAACCAAGCTCAAGCTTTGCAAGCATTAGGACTCTACCGACAAGCTAAAACAAACTTAGAACAATTAAATACTCAGTTGCAAAACTTGCCAGATTCCTCGCTGAAAGTATCAGGATTGCGAAGTCTGGGAGTTACCTTACAAGTAGTCGGAGATTTAACTCAGTCCCAGCAGGTTTTAGAACAAAGTTTGTCACTCGCCCAAAGGCTAAACTTTCCCTTAGAAATTAATGCCAGTTTATTTAGTTTGGGAAATACTCTTAGAGCTTTACAAAAACCGAGGGAAGCGCTGGAAATCTACCGAAAGATAGTAGAGAGTTCTCCCAATTCTTTAGTTTTAGAAGTCCAACTGAACCGATTAAGCCTTTTAGTAGAAACTGGACAACCAGCCGCAGCCCAAGCATTATTACCCCAAATCCAGTCTCAATTAGAGAGTATCTTACCTAGTCGCGCTGCTGTTTACAGTCGAGTGAACTTGGCTAGAACTCTCATAAAATTGGGAAATCGGGGAGAGCGATCGCAGATTGTCAATTCTCAAGAGATTGCCCAGATATTAGCAAAAGCTGTCGAACAAGCGCGAATGCTTAAAGACTCGCGTGCTGAATCTTACGCGCTGGGTCAACTCGGATACCTGTACGAACAAACGCAGCAATGGAAACCAGCGGAGGAGCTGACGAGACAAGCACTCGCGATCGCGCAAGAAATTAATGCTTTTAGTATTGTGGCTCGTTGGGAAGGACAACTCGGCAAACTTCTCAAACAGCAAGGCGATATTCCGAATGCGATCGCGGCTTACACCAAAGCTGTTAATACCTTACAATCCCTCCGCAGCGACTTGATCGCGCTGAATCCCGACGTTCAACTTTCCTTTCGCGAAAACGTCGAACCCATTTATCGTGAGTTAGTAGAGTTACTGTTAGAATCCAATCCCAGCCAAACCAATATTAAACAAGCTCGCGAAGTCATTGAAGCGCTACATCTAGCAGAATTAGATAACTTTTTTCGAGAAGCTTGTTTAGATGTTCAACCCCAGCAAATCGATCAACTCGATCCTCAAGCAGCAGTCATCTACCCCATTATTTTGTCAAATCGTTTAGAGGTAATCTTATCTTTACCCGGAAAACCTCTCAGCCATTACTCGACTAGGCTAGTGAAAAATGATATTGAAGAAACCCTGGAGCAGTTATTAGAATCTCTTAATCCATTTTTTTCAAGTGAAGCTCGTTTGCGTCTGTCTCAGCAAGTTTATCGCTGGTTAATCCAACCTGTTGAAACAGAATTAACCAAAAGTAATATCGCCACTTTAGTATTTGTGCTAGACGGTTCGTTGCGAAGTTTACCAATGGCAGCGCTGTACGACGGTAAACAATATCTCATTGAAAAATACAATATAGTAGTAGCTCCGGGTTTACAGTTGGTTGCACCACGAGTGGGAAGTGCGTCGTTAAGCCAGTTACTTGCCCAAAAGCGAAACAAAATTTTAGCAGGCGGAATTACCGAAGCTCGACAAGGTTTTCCAGCATTGCCAGGAGTAGGAGCTGAAGTCAGCCAAATCGCGTCTGAAGTTCCTTCCAAAGTATTTATAAATGAGGATTTTACCGAAGTAAACTTACAAAACTATCTGAATAAAAATTCTTTTACGGTTGTTCATTTAGCTACTCACGGGCAGTTTAGCTCTAGCTCAGATTCTACATTTATTCTGACGTGGAATGGTAGGATAAATGTCAAAGAATTCGAGAATTTATTACGTTCTAGAGATCCGAGTACTTTTAATCCGATTGAACTATTAGTTCTGAGTGCTTGCCAAACTGCAACTGGTGATAAGCGAGCGGTATTAGGATTAGCAGGAGTAGCCGTGCGGTCTGGCGCACGCAGTACTTTAGCAACTCTCTGGTCAGTGCAAGATGAATCCACTGCTAAGCTTATGGGCGAATTTTATCAGCAACTCTTACAAGGAGAAAGCAAAGTTAAAGCCCTTCGTCAGGCACAGATAGCTCTGCTAAAACAGCCAAAATATGCTCATCCTTTTTACTGGTCATCTTTTATTTTAGTAGGAAGTTGGCTTTGAATAGGTAGGAGTTTTCAGTCCACTTACTTCGCAATTTTTGGAGGTTCTGTTTCTAGGAGGCTAACAGAGAGTTACCCCCAGGTAACATAGCAATCGCAAAACGGTTCGGATAAGATGATTCCTTAAACAGCAATAGATTAAAAAGCCTCGATAGCCCTTGTTCCTAGGCGGCGAAAATTATTGCATATTTCTACTAATTGAACCGTATTGATGGCAATCCTATTGGAGTTATGAGCTAGCGGTTCAGATTCCGAACTTCTTAACCAAGTCGGGAATCTCGCATTCACGAACCCTTTATCTGCCTATTTTTAGCCTTAACTTTCGATAGAAACTCTAAAAGTCCATAAACATGATTACTGTTCGCTGGGGAACTTCTTACAACAACCAAGTATTTCTACTGAAGAAATCTACGTGTTATTACAGTAATAATTAGGTGTAAATTCAGTACAATATTTCTTTTGAGGTAAGAAAATGGTACAGCACAAATCTTTTACCACTCAAACGCTAGTTGCATTTTTTTTATCACTAGGACTGATTATTGCTCCTAGCTTTTTGACTAAAGCGATCGCCCAATCCGAGTCGGTTAACCAATCTCAAACTCTAGCCGGTACTTCGATAGGTCGCGTAACCTTTGAACCTCCAGGAAGTGGACAACCAGATGACACCGCAGGAGGTGCATCTCGTGGTGATGAATGTCCTCAAGCAGTAATCGCTACAGGCGAGTGCGTGACTCCGCTGGTGCCAATAGCTACAAGCAAGTTGACAGTAGCAGAGCATCCAACATTCTTGGTTTATGTACCTCCAACTTCTGCTAAGGAAATATTTTTTGGATTAGTAGACGAAAATAACAATTTTCATTACCAAGCAAAAATTCCGATTTCGAGTCAAGAAGGCATTCTTAGTTTCAAACTTCCAGATAATGCGCCACCTCTAGAAATTGACAAGAAGTATCGGTGGACTTTTATCATCATTGGCGAACAAGGACTCAGACCCGGTAGCCCTGGGGTACAAGGAGAAATTCGACGAGTTAAACTCACTTCCGAGGTAATGAGCCAGCTTCAGAATCAACCTCTACTAGAGCGTGCTGCTCTGTATGGAAAACACGGGATTTGGTTCGATACCGTAGCAAGTTTAGCTGAAGCTAGACGCTTAGAGCCGAGTGAAGCAACTTTGGCTTCAACATGGCAGGAATTGTTAAACTCGATTGGGCTACAAGCGATCGCTACAAAGCCATTCTTAAACTAGGCTATGAGAAAATCTAAAGTTTTGAGGATTTAAGAGTAGGGCAGAAAAGGATTGAATTATTTCAGTAAATATACTTAGGACGGAAAGCAGGCGAGTTGAGTCGGATGCTGCCAAATCAAATTCAAGCATCAATCAATTGCCAAAATCGATAAGGGGAATAGGGAAAGAAGAAGCATTTTCCTTTTCCCCTTCCTCTTATTTTTGATGCTCATAAATTAATGGTACAAAAACTTAAAAACCAAGTTCGGCAATGGCGCGGGCTACTGATTACAGCTCCGATTGTGGCTTGCACAGTCATCGCTACAAGTTCTTTAGGCGTACTGCAAATATTTGACTTGGCGATATTGGATCAATTTTTTCGCTGGCGACCTCGTGAACCAATCGATCCCCGTATTGTAATTATTACTATTGATGAATCAGATATTGAAAAGGTCGGACGATGGCCTATTTCTGATGCTCTGTTAGCTGAAGCGATCGCAAAACTGAAAGTTCAGCAACCCAGAGCCATTGGCTTGGATATTTATCGAGATTTGCCAGTCCCTCCTGGTCATCAAGCACTGGTGAAAGTATTTGAATCTACGCCTAATCTAGTGGGTGTCGAAAAAGCGGTAGGAAATCCGGTTGCTCCACCCCCAGCGTTGAATCGTCTGAACCAAGTGGGACTCGCGGATTTGGTGTTAGATGCAGATGGCAAAGTCCGTCGAGGGTTGCTGTCTATTAGAACATCTGATGGTAAAACTCATCTGAGCTTAGGCGCAAAGCTGGCTTTAATGTATCTGGAAAAAGAAAAGATTAGCCTCCAGAGCATTGGTGCTAATAAATTGCGATTAGGGAACGCTGTATTTACCCCATTTACGGGAGATGAAGGCGGTTACGTTCGTGCCAATTCTGGTGGGTACCAGATTTTGTTGAACTACCGGGGGATGTTAGAAAATTTCTCCACGGTATCGATGACGGATGTTCTAGAGAACCGCATCCCGCCCAATCTTTTACGCGATCGCATTGTCTTAATCGGCGCAATCGGCTCTAGCTTCAATGACCTTTCCTTCACCCCTTATAGTAGTAGTCTCTTTGCGACTCCCAAACGATTACCGGGCGTCGTCATTCATGCCAATTTAATCAGTCAAATTTTGAGTGGTGCTTTAGAGGGTCGTCCTTTGATCCAGGTTTGGTCTCAACCAAAAGAAGCCTTATGGATTTTGGTCTGGTGTTTGATTGGTGGTGGAGTGAGTTGGACGTTACTTCGCTTCAACCCCTTGAAACAGAATGTTGCTGCCAGATGGATCGTCTCTGGGGTTAGCATTTGCTTAATCGGGGGAATTCTGACAAGTGGCAGTTACCTAGCTTTTTTAGCCAGCTGGTGGCTCCCTGTCGTTGCCCCGCTAATCGGCATGACTGGCTCTGCGGTTGCGCTGATCGCTTATCGGAGTCTGGAAGACCAGCACATAGCAAACCTGGAGCGCAAACAAGCAGAAGCCGCGCTGCGGGAAAGCGAAGCGAAGTTTCGCCATCTCGCGGAAAATGTACCGGGCGTAATTTTCCGGTACATCCTCCATCCAAACGGCAGCCATGAGTTTACTTACATGAGTTCTGGCGCTCGTGATATCTATGGATATGAACCAGAAGCGATCGTCCAAAATCCTCAGATTGCCTGGAATGCGGTGCATCCCGATGACCTGCTTTTGCTAAATGAAACCATCCTAGTTTCTGCTAGAGACTTGCAGCCTTGGTACTGGGAAGGTCGCATTACCTCGCTTTCTGGTGACTTGAAATGGGTGCAAGCCACTTCCCGCCCGGAACAGCAAGCCAATGGTGACATTATTTGGGATGGCTTGCTCGTTGACATCACCTGGCGCAAGCAAGCAGAACATCTGCTTGCCGACTACAACCGTACTTTAGAAAGCCAAGTACAAGAGCGCACTGCTAAACTAGCCCAAACCAATGCCCAGCTAGAGCAGGAGATTGCCGAACGAAAGCAGGTAGAAGCAGCCTTGCATCAGAATGAAGAACGAATGCAGGCGCTTTTGAGCGCGATTCCCGATGCAATGTTCCGGCACCGGATAGACGGCACTTATTTAGACGTAAAAGCAGGCGAAGAAGCCTTTCAGATGCTGCCTGAAGCTTTAATTGGCAGAAACTTATGGGATTTACCGTTGCCCGAACAGGTTAAAAATGACCTGCTAGAGTATTTTCGGGTAGCAGTTGAAACCGGAGAGCGACAAACCTACGAACACGAGGTGGAAAAACCCGATGGCATTCACAACTACGAGACACGCATCGTCAAAAGTGGTGCTGATGAAGTGGTTTGTATCGTGCGAGATATCACAGAACGCCAACGTTTCACGGCTGCTTTAGAGGAAAGCGAAGAACGCTATCGTTCAGTCGTGACAACGATGGCAGAAGGCATTGTTTTGCAGGATGCCAACGGTGTTATCCATACCTGTAACGCCAGTGCTAACAGAATTCTCGGCTTGTCTCGCGAGCAAATGATGGAACGAACTTCCCTCGATCCCAGCTGGCGAGCCATTCGTGAAGATGGTTCGCCCTTTCCAGGGGAGGAACATCCAGCAATGGTGACGCTACGAACTGGCGAACCTTGCTCTGATGTAGTAATGGGAGTTTACAAGCCAGATGGTAGCTTAACCTGGATTTCTATTAACGCCCAACCTCTATTTCGGGCTGGCGAATCTCTGCCGTATGCAGTGGTATCTTCATTCGCGAATATTACGGCTCGCAAACAGGCAGAACTGGCATTAAAAGAAAGCGAAGCCCGTTTTCATGGGTTCATGGATAACAGTCCGGCGGCTTCTTGGATCACGGATGAAAATGGGCGAATTGTTTTCTCTAGCAAAACCTACCGCCAGATACTCCAAATCCCAGAAGGCTATGTAGTTGGAAAAACTGTTACAGAGCTTTATAGCGATGAATTCGCGCAACAGTATCTGGAAAACATTCGGAAAGTCATCCAAACGAATCAGTCAGTAGAGGCGATCGAACAAGCTCCCAGAACGGACGGCACAATCGGGGATTTTCTGGTATACAAGTTTCCGCTGGCGAACCTCTCTGGAGAACGCCTTGTTGGAGGTGTGGCGATTGACATCACCGAGCGCAAACGGGCAGAGCAAGCGCTCAAAGAGAGCAACGAACGTTTTCAGCTAGCGGCATCGGCAATTAAAGGATATGTTTACGACTGGGATCTGAAGCAGAATATTGTTCTGCGGACGCAGGGACTCTATGAAACGAGTGGATATCGTCCCGAAGAAGCCGGACTCACAGGTCAGTGGTGGGTTGATCGCGTCCATCCGGAGGATTTGCCGCAGGTTTCGCGAACGTTTTCCCAGGCGATCGCTCATCAAAATGAGTATATGCTTGAATATCGGTTCCGTCACCGAGAAGATCGCTACACTCACATGGTGGATTATGGGGTGGTTGTGCGAGGCGCAGACGGACAGGCACTTCGAGTTGTCGGTCATGCTATCGATATTAGCGATCGCAAACGAATAGAAGAAGCTTTACGGGAGAACGAAGCTCGCTTGCGAAGCCTTGCCGATAACCTTCCCGGTGCGGTTTTCACCTACACTTACTGTGCTGACGGCAGACATTTTCTAGACTACATCAGTGAAGGGTGTGGCGAACTTTTAGGGATTTCCGCTCACGAGGCGATGGAAAATTTCTCTGCCATATTAGCTCGATATCACTCAGAAGACCTCCCTGGTTATAACGCCGCTTTAAAAATCAGCCTCGACAATTTAATGCCTTTCTATTATGAGTGGCGGTATCTCCACCCAGATGGGAGCGCTCGTTGGCTGGCAGCTAGCTCTCGTCCGGAATCCCAAGCTGATGGCAGCATAATTTGGCGGGGGGTACTTCTAGATATTAGCGATCGCAAAATTGCTGAAGAAGCTCTTCGGCAGCAACAAGAGTTCCTGCGAAAGGTAATTGATAATGACCCCAACACCATTTTTGTAAAAGACTGGGAAGGACGCTTTGTGCTGCTTAACAAAGCTGCTGCCAAGCTCTACAACACGACTGTCGAAGAACTGGTGGGTAAACGGGATGTAGACTTCCATCCATTCTTAGAGGATGTTGAGCATTTCCTCCAAGAAACCCGCTCTATCATTGAAACGGGTCAAGCCTTATTTATTCCCGAAGAAAAAGTGACAGGCGCAAATAACCAAGATAAATGGTTTCAGTGGCAAAAGATTCCTCTGCATCCACCTGCAAGCGATAAAGTCTGCGTTTTAGGAATCGGAGTCGATATTACCACTCGTAAAATAGTAGAAGCTGAACTTGAACGAGCCAAAGAAGCTGCTGAGGCTGCTAACCGCGCCAAAAGCATCTTTCTCGCCAACATGAGTCACGAACTCCGAACCCCCCTCAATGCCATTTTAGGCTTTTCCCACCTCATGAGTCGTGCCCCCAATCTTTCAACAGAACAGCAAGAAAATCTCACGATCATTCGTCGCAGTGGAGAACACCTGCTGACACTGATTAACCAAGTCCTTGACCTGTCCAAAATTGAAGCTGGACGCATGACGCTGAGTGAAAATAACTTCGATCTTTACAGCTTGCTAAATGATGTCGAAGCGATGTTTTCTTTGAAAGCTACAGAAAAGAGCTTAAACCTAAAATTTGATTGTGATGTTGATGTTCCCCGATACCTCCGCACAGATGAAGTTAAGTTGCGTCAAGTGTTGATTAACTTACTAAGTAACGCCGTTAAATTTACCGATTCCGGAACAGTCTTAGTTAAAGTGAAATTAGGGACAACGAATTCCGAATTTCCTTCTTTCTCTCCCCTTTCCTCAATTATTTTTGAAGTTTCCGATACGGGAGCCGGTATTTCTTCCGAAGAACTTGACAAAGTATTCAAACCTTTCGAGCAAACAGCCGCTGGTCAACAAGTACAAGAAGGAACTGGTTTAGGATTGACAATTAGCCGTCAATTTATCCATTTAATGGGAGGTGAAATCACCCTCATTAGTGGTGGCAAAGTTTTCACTCCTGGAACCCCTATCAGGGAATTTAATGACGATGCGAGTGCTTTATTTGCAAAAGGAACAACGTTTAAGTTTAACATTCAAGCAAATATTATCGCTGCCAGCGAGATTGCAATCCCCCTCCAAAACCGCCGCGTTATTGCACTCGCACCCCAGCAACCTCGCTATCAAATACTAATCGCAGATGATAGCGATTTTAATCGCCAACTGCTGCTTAAACTCCTCCAGCCTCTTGGCTTTGAATTACTAGAAGCCTCTAATGGCAAAGAAGCATTAGAAATCTGGGAACGTAGTTCACCTCATCTAATTTGGATGGATATACGAATGCCGATAATGGATGGCTATGAAGCCACTAAACAGATTAGAAAGCGAGAGAATCAGAAACCTTCAGTTCAAAAGACATTAACCAATTTTCGTACCGCGATTATTGCCCTGACTGCCAGCGCCTTAAATGAAGATCAAGCATCTGTTATTGAAGCTGGCTGTGATGATTTTATACGCAAACCTTTCCGAGAAGAAGATATTTTTAATGCTATCCACAAGCATTTAGATGTCTCTTTTACTTATGAGGAAATGGCCGCTACATCTGAGAAAGAAATACTAGAACTGCCAGCCTTAAATACTGCCGAGTTGGCTGATTTACCTAAAAGTTGGTTAGAAGATTTATATCAGGCTCTTGTTGAGGGAGATTTAGAAATTATCGCTACACTGATTGAGGAATTGCACCCCAAAAATGATGTGTTGTCAAAAACTTTAATGACATTAGTTAATCAATACCAGTTTGAGCAATTGTTGATATTGATTCAATCTGTGAAAGACTTATAATCCGATGGAAGCACCTATCGCCAGACCTAATATCCTAGTAGTTGATGATAATCCCGCAAATTTAAAACTTCTCTTCGACATCTTATCTGAAAAGTCTTACAAAGTGCGAGTTGCACCTAGCGGTCAACTCGCACTCAACGCTTGCAATTCAAATCCTCCTGATTTGATTTTGCTTGATATCAATATGCCAGAAATGAATGGATATGAAGTTTGTCAACGTCTAAAAGCTTCTGAGAAAACTCGCGACATTCCAGTTATTTTCATTAGTGCTTTAGATGATACGAATAACAAAGTGAACGCCTTTACAGTTGGTGGTATTGACTATATAACAAAACCTTTTAAACGTTTAGAAGTATTAGCCAGAATCGAGAATCAGCTACGCATTCGAGAGCTAAAAATGCAACTAATAGAGCAAAATAAGTTATTGCAAGAACACCTGGACTCACGGCGAAAAGCAGAAGTTGAACTTCGTCTTTTACTGGCAACGACTCAAGCGATTAGTCGTAAAAATAATGTTCCTTCCGTGTTACAAGCTGTACTGCGCTTAGTTGGGATAACAATTCAATGGGATTATGGCGAAGCTTGGTTGCCCACCGAAGATAATAATATTTTAGAATGCAGTCAAAATTGGTATTCTAGCCACGCTAGTTTCTGGGATTTTAAAAAACAAAATAGAACAGTTACCTTGGCTCCTAATCTAGGGTTACCAGGTAAAATATTTGTTTCTAAAAAACCAGAATGGGTAGAAAAGATTCTAAATTCCGGAGATTTGCCGATTTTGGGCGAGGAAATAGGAAATGCTAGTTTAGCATCTGCTTTTGGAGTTCCTATTATACTAAACGAACGAGTATTAGCTATTTTGGTTTTCTATAAAAAAGGTTCGGTTCCGATTAATTTACATACCATTAATTTAGTAACCGCAGTAGCTACACAATTAAGTCCTTTAATCTATCACAAGCAAACTGAAGAAATTCTCAGGATTACTCAAGAACGCTATCACAGTATTGTTGAAAATGCAGTAGAAGGAATTTATCAAACAACACCTTGCGGGCGTTATTTGAGCGCTAACTTAGCACTGGCGAAAATTTATGGGTATGAATCTCCAGAAGAATTAATAAACAGTAGTCAAAATGTTGAAGAACAACTTTATGTTAACTCGAATCGACGGCGTGAATTTATAGAAGAAATGAATTCTAATCATGCTGTCAGGGGATTTGAGTCTCAAGTTTACCGCCGAGATGGGACAATTATTTGGATTTCTGAAAACGCGCGTTCAGTCTGTGATTCAAAAGAAAAACTTCTCTATTATGAGGGAACGGTTTCTGATATCACAGAGCGAAAATTTGCTCAAAAGCAAACAGAAAAACTTTTATTAAATATACTACCTAAACCAATTGCCGAGCGGTTACAACAAAAGCAGCAAGTTATTGCCGATAGTTTTTCTGATGTTAGTGTTTTATTTGCTGATTTAGTAGGGTTTACTAACTTTGCATCTACAAAGACTCCAACTGAACTCGTAGAAATTCTCAATCAAATTTTTATTGAATTTGATTTGTTGTCTAATCGACATGGATTAGAAAAGATAAAAACAATTGGAGATGCATATATGGTAGTAGGAGGACTACCAATACCAAAAGCGGATCATGCTTCATCAATTGCCAAAATAGCGCTAGATATGCAAAGTTTTATTGCTAGATTCAATACCCAAATTAATGAAAAGTTCAGTCTTCGTATAGGAATTAATATTGGACCTGTAGTTGCTGGAGTAATTGGTTTAACAAAATTCAGCTATGACTTATGGGGAGATACGGTGAATGTGGCTTCCCGGATGGAGTCAAGTGGGATTCCTGGTCAAACTCAGGTAACGGCTGCCGTTTACGAACGCTTAAAAGAACAGTTCCTTTTCCAAGAACGAGGGACTATTTCAATAAAAGGGAAGGGTGAGATGATGACTTATCTGTTGATTGGTCAAAAATAACGATAAAAACACTTTATGGATCAGGGTCAAGATTTAAAATTAAAAGAGAAAATACTGGTAGTAGACGATACTCCAGCAAATGTTAGTTTGTTAACTAAAATTTTGTCAAATCATGGATATAAAGTGCGTGTTGCTCTGAGTGGTAAGCTAGCGCTGCAATCAGTTCAGGCAAGCCCTGCCGATTTGATTTTGCTCGATATCAAAATGCCGGATATGGATGGGTATGAAGTTTGCCGACAGTTGAAAGCCTCAGAGCAAACCTGTAGTATCCCAGTTATTTTCATCAGTGCTTTAGATGCAACCTTTGATAAGGTGAATGCTTTTACATTAGGGGCAGTAGATTACGTCACCAAACCGATTGAGCCGATTGAGGTTTTAGTACGAATTGAACATCAATTACGGCTGCGGCGGTTTCAGTTACAGATGCAAACTCAGAATACACAATTACAACTTTTACTGACTACAACTCAAGCAATTAGTTCTGCTGCTGATGTAGAAGAAGCATTAGAAGTCATTTTAATCAATCTTTGTCAAAATCTCGGGTGGGATATTGGGGAAGTATGGATGCCTTCCTCGAAGAGGACTGTACTTGAATATTGTCGATGTTGGTACCAGGATATCCGTTTTGATGAATTTCGACGCCAGAGTGAGGCGTTTCGTTTTTCTCTTGGGGAGGGATTGCCAGGACGAGTGTGGCTGTCCCAACAAGTGGAATGGATCGCAGACATAACGCAGGAGAACTCGACCCTTTTTCTGCGGAGTCAAATTGCCAAGCAAGCGGGACTTAAAGGAGTCTTAGGAATTCCAATCGCCTTCGACCATCAAGTGCTGGCAGTTTTGATATTTTTTCATGAGCAGGAAATCACGCCGGATGAGCGATCGCTCCAACTCGTCAATGCAGTCGCGACCCAATTAGGCTCGATGATTCAGCGCAAGAAAGCAGAGGAAGTGTTGCGACAACAAGCAGCACGGGAACGGCTAATTGCTGAAGTTACCCAACAAATTCGCCAATCGCTGAATTTAGACGAGATTCTGGATGCGACAGTCAACAGCATTCGACAGTGTTTGCTTTCGGATCGGGTAGCTATCTACCAGTTCGCCGCTAACAATAACGGCACCTTTGTAGCAGAATCAGTTGGTAAAAACTACCCTCACATGTTAGGACAGACTGTGAATCCATCCTGGATTCAAGAAGGTTTTAGCACTTTTTTTCAGGGATTCCCAATCGTTTTGGACAATATTGAAAAGTTTAATTTTACAGGTGATGGGATTGAGTTTTTCCAACGCTATCAGGTCAAAGCTGTTGTAGCAATGCCGGTTTTGAAAGAAGAACGTCTGTGGGGGTTACTGATTGCTCACCAGTGTGCTGCTCCTCGTGACTGGCAGCCATTTGAAGTGGATTTGTTGTCTCAGTTGGCAAATCAGGTAGCGATCGCAATTCATCAATCCCAACTCTACCAATATGTGCAGTCTGCCAACCGGGAACTCCGGCAACTCGCTAACCTAGACGGCTTAACTCAGATTGCGAATCGTCGCCGATTTGATGAGTGTCTGAATACTGACTGGAAGCGACTAAGACGCGAACAAGCACCGCTGTCTTTGATTTTGTTAGATGTGGATTTTTTCAAACGCTACAACGATGCTTACGGTCATCTGGCAGGGGATGATTGTTTGCGGCAGGTGGCTGGTGCGATTAAAAGTGTTGTCCGTCGTCCAGCGGATTTAGTGGCGCGATATGGTGGAGAAGAATTTGCCGTAATTCTTCCCAATACTGATATTGAAGGAGCGGTTTTCGTAGCAGAGGCGATTCGACAGGCAGTCAGTAACTTGGCGCTTCCCCACAGTCAGTCTAAAGTGTGCGGCTATGTAACCGTCAGTTTAGGCGTGGCGAGTAGTGTACCCAATTTAGAACTGTTGCCGCAACATATAATTAATGCGGCTGATGCGGCACTTTATGCAGCCAAAAAAGAGGGGCGCGATCGCGTAGCGCGAGTGTAAGCACTCGGTTTTTCCTTTCTTTGTATGCAACTCCTGACTCAAAATCTCTAGAGAAGATGTCAGCGAAAACAATTGTTCTGAGAGGCTTTTTCTAGTTCGACGAGTAATTCTTCCTCAAGGGGTGCGATCGCTAACAGAGGATGTTTCAAGTCTCCCCATTTCTTGCCAGCTCGCATCCCATACAGGGTGAGAATTTCCGGGATTTGTCTTGAGACCAGCACCCGCGCTGGAGCCAGCTGTCCTAAAAGTCGAGCTTGTCGATACTGGTGCGATCGCATCAAAGCATCATCTAACCGTTGAGCGATCGTATCGGGTAACTCTTTGGTAGTGTCGAGCAAAAGAATATAACGATCTACTGGCTTTCTAGAAGGCACCAAACTCTTGAAAAACGTTCCTTCTAGCGCCAAATCCTCAATGACAGAACGCACGAATTCAGAATGCAGCTTCTCACCCACGAGATCGCTTGTTGCTTGATTTCTCCCCAAAAATTCCAGACACGGCGTTCCTTGATAAAAGTGGCTGACGCGCACGCGATCGCCAATTCGGTAGCGGTATAATCCCCCTTTCTGAGAAATAATTATCTCGTAGTCAATCCCCGCCACAATCTCGTGGAGTCGGTGGATTTTCCCCTCTTCATCCTCAAACTCAAAGAATACCTGATCGAGCATCGGGACGCATCCCTTTGCCTCAATTAGGGGAATCGTCATCGGTGCTTCGGTGGCGAGGAGTCCTTTTCCCTGCACCATGACACCCGGAAACAGCGATCGCAAAAACCCTGCACCATCCGCAGCATTCGCGCTATCCCAGCAGGAAATAAGCTTCAATTCTTGCCAAAGCAGCTTCCACGGAATCTCTGGCTCCAAGAGGAGTTTAGAGCGCTTTGCTGACATTTTGTTTTTGAGTTCTTTCCACAGTCGTACTCGATGCGTCTGGATGTAGTCGAGTTGTACGCGAAGGAAACTTGGACTCCAAATCGAGATAACTTCCAGATTTTCTTCGAGTAGGAGTGCGTGGGCAAGTTTCTCCTTGAATTCCTCTGCGTTGCGAAGGCGATTCAATCCGGGAGGAGAAACCAGAAAAGGACGAAGAAATAACATTAACCATTCGTCCAGATATTCCGAATCATCCTCCAATGCGACGGGAATGCTATTTGGGCTTGCCGTATCAAGCCGGGGAGAGATGCAGAAGTATATCTTACCCGTAGAAAATCCTGGGCCATGCTGAATCAGATCATGTGCCCAAACACAGAACATCTGGTTAAAGGTAGCTCGAAGAGATTTGGTGTAAGGAATGGATTTTGCCGAGCCACTACTTCCGGAAGTCTTTTCGTAAAAGAGAATCGATTCTGGTGTCAAGATTGGCTGCTGGGTTGTTTTTTGCCGCTCGATCCACTCTTTGAGATCGTCGTAGTTAACAATCGGAATGCGATGCCAATCTGCAACCGATCGGATACCTAAAAATTTGCCATATTCACTCTTGGCAAGATTGTCTACAATTTCCTCTTGAACGGATTGCTGGGTTCTTTGGGGATTTTCTAGTGCTTGCAAGAAGCCCTTGGCGTAGGGGGAAAGAAGTTGTCCGAAAAGCTTGACAATAGGGCGCATCATATCAAATTTGTTTCGATTATTTGGAACCTCACCCCCAACCCCTCTCCGCTGGCGGAGAGGGGAGCCGGAAGCGGGGTATTAGCTGTCTTCAGTTGAAGATTATTTGAATTTTTTGTTGGGATAAATGTGGGTAGCAACCGGAACGTAGGTTCCTTCCTCAACTACAACTCCGGGGCCAATGTGATTCCAGGCTCCTAGGAAGACGTTGCTGCCGATTTTCACCTTCTTGACATACAGCATCAAGTCCTGTTTTCTAGGTTTGATGATGTGGGAGTAGATGCCAACTCCGTGACCGAAAACTGCGCGATTGCCTACCTCAATCAGTCCGCGATCGGCAATTTCTAACTGCGGTGTCCAGTAAACGCCTTTCCCAACCTTGGCTCCCCACAATCTCAGCCATAAAGAAAAAGCACCGGGAATTAGGCGTATCAACGTTTCCAGCGCTGGAAACGCAATGTAGATAAGTTGAATCTGATGACTTCCCCACCAAGGTGAATACTCTTTGCTGCCGAGATAGCTGATCCCTTCCTTAACTGGGTAAAAACGCTCGTGGAGGCGATACACCAACAGGGGAAACCCATACAGAGAAAGGAAAAAAGCTGAGATGCTGAAGATTCCTGGAAAGAAGCAGATCCCCAGAAAAGACGCGATCGCAATTAGGATAACTAAGGCGGGAAAACAGGAGAGTATTGTTCCGAGGAAAGTCATAGTGAAATTAAAAATGCTTGCATTAAAAATGAAGAAGCCAATTTTTTAATTTTTAGTTGCTAATTCTTCCAAGGCCACAGTAGCTTCTGAGTTAAGGTGAGGTTGATTTTGACCCCCAAAGAATCCGGTACGCGATCGCTTTTGTAATACGTTCCGTGCATCCAATCCCAAAGCTTAAAGTTGGCTCCGTAATTGCCACAAACTGAGCTGCTGGCGTGGTGCCAAGCATGATCTTGGGGTACTATCAGCCAAGCCGATAGCCAGCGATACAGCGAAGAGTTTGGTGTTGGAGTTATGGTGCTGTGACGCCACAAGTCTAAAGCTGAGCTAAGACTGACACCGGCGATGTACCATGTGGGATCTTGCAGCAGATAAATAAATAGAGCGTGAACCCATAAGTAGACGATCAAAAAGCTCGTCCACAGAGTATTTCTAGAAGTAGACAAGACATTCATTTCGGTGCTGGTATGATGAACCGCGTGGAGAGACCAGAGCCACCGACTATGGAGCAAGCGATGGTTCCAGTAGTAGATGTAATCCACAAACACGAAGCTCAGCAAGAATGCCGCGACTGGAGGCAGAGCAAGCAAGGCGCGATCGCTGGGTAGAAGATAGTGGTACAGATGGTAAACTACTGTCAGCTGAAGAATTGGGATGAGAACACCCTGAAAAAACAGACCAACAGCATCTAAAATCCAGTCCTCATAGGTTCTCATTCGCAAGGCGGTAAAACTGCGCTGATTCGCCACAGTCAGCGTCATTAAGATCGCAAAAGTAAAGAATACTCCCATCGCTAATCGCTCAATTTAGGGAATGTTGCCTGATATTGAATTCGTTTGAATCGTCATCATTTGGAACCTCACCCCCAACCCCTTTCCGTTAACGGAGAGGGGTGCCGGAGGCGGGGTGAGGTTCTTCGACGAATTTGAGATGACTTCCGAAAAAACGCGATCGCTCTCTTATAGTTCCCAATCCAAAATTCAAAATCGGATTGGGAGCATCTCAATTGTGAAAATTTGCACAGAACCCCCCTTATCTCCCATTAACGGAGGGAAGTACGATCTCTCCCTTCCCGTTAACGGGGTGGGTTGGGGTGGGGTTCCGGATGCCAAGTGATGTTTTTACAAGCATTGATATACTTCCACCGAATTAAACCCAGAAGGTTACTTGAACAGACTTATCCAAGAGAGTTCTAGGATCTTCTCCTGCTTCAATCTTGCTCCGAATCGATTCAACTAGGACGTGGATTGTGTCAGCTGGCGTATTGGCAAACTGGGTGCCGTACTTTTCGATTACCTCTTGCTGAATACCAAGCGCTTCCACATCCTGACGGATAATATATTGGGCAGTCCAGCGAACAAACGGACGCGCAATCTTGTTCCAAATGCCGTAGTTAAAAGTGACGTCGGTATAGACGAGAGTAGAGTCCTCCGCTTCCGGAATCGATTGGCTAGTAATAAAAAGCCTTCTTTTCGGTGCCATATCGTATTCCACGCTGGTAACGTTTGGCATATGAAAGCTATCTGTGTGCCGGATCTCGTAACCTTTCCGATTTAGAAAGCGGGTATACCAGCCGAGATTTGTCGTTTCGTTGCGGTATTCTGCGAAAACTGAGCCGTCTCGCCTCTCTACCATCATTTCCAGCTTTTGCTTGCGAGAGGTGCGAAATACCCCAGGGTGAACCGAGGCGGTGTGAGGAATATCGATAAAATTTTCCGCACAGTTGGTAACGTTGTTCCGAAAACGGTTAATAACCCGTACCGTCTCCCATCCAGGCTTTCCGTAGTAAGGCATTTGAAAAGGCTCAAACTCCTCACTCGGCTTTTGTGCCAGCCTCACATAGACGTATCCATCCTGCTCTCTAGTGTCATAATGCTGAGTGCGACGAGCATGAGTCACCTTAAAATCTTCTCCCTCTGCGGGGACAGCGACTACCTTCCCAGTTTTGTCGTAAACCCAGCCGTGGTAGGGACATTGGAGCATTCCCTGACAGACTTTTCCTTTAGAGAGACGGCTATTTCTGTGCATACAGCGATCGCGCAACGCCACCGGCTTTCCGTCATCTCCTCGAAAAACTGCCAGCCATTCCCCCAAAACCGTGCGTTCTAGCACAGTATTCGGCTTTAGTTGTTCGCTGAGTGCCACAACATACCAGAAATCTTCAAATTTCACTAATCCTCCACAATAAATTAAAAATTAACAATAAGAAATAGAAGATTTTTTGGCTTCATTCTTTATTATCAAAAGCAAAGATTTCAAGGTCACTGCTGAGATCCAACTGACAAGCCAACCTTACTTGATTATTTCCTGGCGCTAGAGTTTCCAACACCTCCTTTTCATCTTCACTTGGAGCAGGAATCTTCCCTTTTATAACTACAAGACACGTCCCACAAATCCCGGTACGACATCCAAAGAGTACCGGAGAATTTTGCACCGTCAGATGCTCCGAAAGATTAGAGTGCTTCTCCAAGGTTAGGGGAGAATAATCTGTCCCTGGAAAGCGGATGATACAGCATTGCTCATTCATATTTAATTCAAAATTTGGAATTAAAACTTAATTTGCTAACAATAAAAATAATAACTAACCTCTTCTTTCTCTTCTTCTTCCTTCGCGTACTTCGCGTCCTTGGCGGTTCGCAAACAAAATGTTGTTGTAGCTAACAAAGTTACTATATTTAAAACCGTTTATTTTGTAATATTAAAATCTTTAGACCATATAGAAACTTTAAGTTGATTCACATAATGCATATACTTAACCAATGGCGTATCAAGACTCAGAAGTGCGTTGGGATTATAACGAATATTGTCATAAATTTGTCCATCTTCCCCTTTCAAAGCATAGTATCCCAGACGGGTAAACAAGAGTAATAGTTGCGTCACCAACCAACCAAACAATCCTGTTCTTTTCTCTGCCACATAAATCGGTTGAATACGAGTTCTTCCAGGTGCAACTGGAGTATAGGCATAAATCATGTGCAGCGAAGGAAAAAGCCGAACATTCTTCATCATCGTTAAAAGTCCGATGCAGCCATCGGCATATCTCATAGAATACTCATAAGTATCGCCGAGAATTTTTCGCCCCAGGCGTTCTCTTCGAGTAGTTTTAGGAAACTCCCCTTGAAGAGTAAAATCTATCACATTGCCAGATTGATTCTGACGCAAGGATAGATTCATATTGATGTCTACTTTGTGAACAGTTTGTAAATGTTGAGCATCAATTCCATTCATCATACAAATGTGATGATGACAACTCCGCTCAAATGCTTTGTCGTGTACTGTTACAATTGATTTGCCTTTAAGTTCATCAAATTCTGCCACACCTTCTGGTGCTTTTGAATCTGGATACACCCAAATCAAACCGTATTTTTCATCAGTAGCATAAGATTGAAGGAAAGCTTTTTCAGGAATCGCCGATTGGCAGGGGATATCTTGACACTTTCCTTCTCCATCAAATGCCCAATGATGGAAAAAACAACGAATCGAATTTCCATCAACCCGCCCAATTCCTAAATCGGTTCCCAGGTGAGGACAATAGGCATCTAAAGCACGAACTTTTCCATCTTGTCCGCGAAAGACAACAATTTTTTGTCCGCATATTTCCAAGGATTTTGCCTTGCCTGGATGAAGTTCTCGGCTAGGGCAAGCAATATACCAGCCTTTAGCAACAACATCCCAATTGTTAAATATTTTCATTTTCAAAAGGGGTTGCGTGTTTAGATTTTGAGACTCGTCCATATAAAAAAGTAGGAAATATGCACGGTTATTTGTCAAGTCGGTAATGGGTAAAATTTTTCCTAAGCCCAATTACCAATTACCAATTACCAATTACCAATTACCAATTACCAATTGCCTTCTTTTGAATAGCGAGGTACTGGGGAATAGAATTAGCAGCCATGATGGACATCTCCCGGTTACTTGCCCAAGCGTAGTCAACTTTTTCGAGGTAAACTTTGTAGGAATCCATCGCTTCTGTACGGGTTTTGTAGCTGAGGTGCAGCCCTTCAGATTCCTCTGTGAAGCACAATCGCATCATTTCTTTGGCTTCTGGGTCGCTCATTCCAAAAATAGGCGATCGCAATACCTCGTAAATCGCCGAATAGAGGGCGGGGTCGTACCAAAAGATACCGTTAATCGCGACTGAAAAATGATAGTGATCTCTCTGACAGCCGCGTATCCCCAAGTTTGCCACTAACTTCTCGAAAGCAGTTGGCGGCTTAAGACACTTCACCACGTCATGGGAAAGAATCGTAGAGCTGTTAAAGTGAAAACTCTCATCCATGAAGTGATAAAAGGAAATTTTCGAGGGAATGGGAGCGTTTTCTGAGTTGGGATGTTTTTGATAGTAGTTGCTGAGCTTATGCTGTACCAGCTTACCGTTTAGCGTTCGCAGACCCCGAACGGTGAAGTATTGGCAAGCGAGGAAAGTATTCCCTGCTGACAGCATTCCAAAGCTTTGCAACTGGAGCTTTTTCCACCACGTCTTCAGAGCGTTGGTGTCCGCAAAAATCATTGTCTCTGCAAATGGCCCGCGCATAGGATAGCTGAAGACACGCTTGCCAAAAAGCTGTGCTTCTACCTCGCTAGAGATTTTTCTGAAGGCGCTGATATGTGCTCTTTCCTGAGCAGATTCTAAGTCGAGGGTATCGCAAACTAGGCGGAAGTCCTCCTGGGCGTAAAGTCCGGCGGCGCTAGTCTGATTAAAGTAAATCGTGGCAATTTCTGCGGAAACGATCTGCGAATAGTAAGCCACCCAATAAAGTTGGTTTAAGATTACTCTTTGGCTTACGCTCGCTTGTTCCCACAGCGGAGTTCCGTAGAGTAAGGAAAATTCTTCCGGATTCCAATACTCATTTTTGCAGTCTTCATATCGGAAAGATGCTGCGGCTTCGTCGAGCAGTTGGGTATGATCCTGCTGTTTATTGCGCGTGTGGTTGATCTGAAGCTTGCGATAGACTTTTGAGTTCTCTAGAAGGGTGTTCCCTTTGGTTTCGTTAATCTGAAGTTGCTGGTCAACCTTTGGGTCTTCTAGAAGCATGTTGTCTTTGGGTTCGTTTAGTGTTTTATTCATACGCATTTTTCTGCGGGGAAAGGCTGGAACGCCCCCCGATCCTCTAGTTCTTGAACGATAATTCCCGCCTCTTCTCCCCGCATCAGGGAACGCAGGAGATTGAGACGGATTCCGCTATGAGTCTCTGTGTCGAGTTCCTGGAAGATATTCAGCTTTTGTTGGCGGGACAAATGACCCTTCACTTGCTCAATGGCAGTGACGACGCTTTGAGGCCCTACCCGAACCATCTGCAAAAATAGGGCTAGGGTTTCGATGATGGTTGCTCGACTTGCTTGGGAGACGGATATCTGGTTGAACAGAGTGACTCCGGTGCCGTGGTGACGGCTCTCGTCTTGCAAAAATCCCTCAAGTATTGCAGCCATTTGAGGATTTACACAGTCTTTGGCGAGGCTTCTGTAATGGCTCAAACCCCACCCCTCCAGCACTACCTGAAGCACAAATAGCAGGACTGTTTTATCCGGGGTTTCCACCAAATCTGCCAGGAAGCGTAAGAAGGGGTCGTCTGTCCCCACGAGGTCTTTTTCCGGCAAAAAGCGACTAATCTGGGCAAGGTGAGTCACTTCGTCGGAGCTGAAGAGTGCGTAGAGCATTCGCTCCTCGGTGGTTTCTGCCAGCAGCACCATTTTTGCCATGTAACCGACTCCGGCTTTTTCGATGAAATAGGCTTCTTCTAGAAGCCCGCCACTACATCGCCGCAGGATTTCTGATTGCTCTTTTTGGCTGGAATCTTGGAAAATCTGGACTTTCTCAAGACCAAAGTGAGCGGCGTCCCAGTAGGAATTGCTCATAAATTCTGGGGAAATCGGATCGGCACCCAGCCGACTCCTCAAGGCTGAGGAGAGTACGCGACGCAGCTTGTCGTCAAAGGAGATATGGGGCAAATCGAAGCCTGCTGTTTTTTGGTATTGATTCATCGGCTTTGTCTCCCCATAAATAGCCGTCGATAAATCATTTTTGATAACGGTAGGCGCACCCTATCTGGCAAGATTTGTTGATAAATATGGGTAAAATTGGCATCCCAGCCGACTCGACGGCGGAGTTGGCGATCGCTTCCTTCGGCAATATCAGCAACCCGTTTGGCGACCAGATGCGTATTATCCTGAGCCGTTGAGATAACTCGCTGATTCAACCTCCGGTAGTTTTCCGTCTGGATTCGATAAGTTTCAGCGTTTCCTTCCCCCCAACTCATATTCTTGCCATTATTCGTCGTCTTGCTGGCTCCAGGTTCTACCAAGGCGACACGAACCCCGTGGGACTCAAGCTCGTAATAAAGACTCTCTGCTAAGCCTTCCAGAGCATACTTGCTGGCGCAATGAGCCGAGGTTAAGGGAAAGCCCGTAAAGCCGAAGGTGGAGGAGATAAAAATCAGGGTTCCCTGTGCTTCCCGAATCAACGGAAGCAAAGCGCGAGTCAGGAACACGCCACCGAAGAAATTTACCTCAAATTGACGGCGGATTTGCTCCTCGCTCAAATCCTCCAAAGCGCCGTAGAACCTGTAGCCTGCATTATTTACCAAACAATCCAGGCGACCTATTTGGCGAACTGCCTCAACTACGGCATCTCGTTGGCTGGATTCGGTGATTTCCAGGCTGAGAATCGTCAAGCGATCGCTATATTTTTCTAGGGATTCCGTGAGGATTTCCCGTCGCTGCGGTGCGTTCCGCATCGTACCAATGACGTGCCAACCCCGCCGAAGAAACTCATCAACCATAGCCCGACCAAAGCCGGACGAACAGCCTGTAATCAATACAGAACTCATCTCGCCTCCGTGGTTAGGGAGAGAGGAGGAAGGACTGAGGACTGAGGACTGAGTGCTGAGGAGGGAGGACTGAGGACTGAGGGCTGAGGACTGGGTGTTGAGGAGGGAGGACTGAGGACTGAGGAAGAATTCTCCTTTACCTCTCGGCTTCCCGGACCTTCTGCTGCGAGAACAGGGGAGTCTTGCACCTCCTTCCCTTGCAGGGAATGGGGTTGGGAGGTTAGGTCTGCCTTATTCAAATCATATTGCCGATGCTCCTCCTCCGGCAAAGCCGCCTCCCAAGTTCCCCACGCGATCGCTCTCTGTTTCTCGACGTGCTGGATGAACTGGATAATCGACTTATCCTCTTTCGTCGGAGTCTGAAAGTCAAACTTAATCGTTTGGAAAACTTGGGTGTCTCCTTTGGCAAAGTAATTCCCCACCATTTTCGTCAGCCAAAGCACGATTCGGTTAAACATCCAGCCGAGTACACCCGGACGCTTCTTAGTAATTAATAAAGTCTGTCCTTCAGTTTTTCCGGCTTCGGTGAGGCGAAGGGCAAACATGATGTAGAAATGGAGGAAGTCTGGCCCAAGTGTCACAGTGCCAGTGCTGCCGTACCAGTAGCACATACTATAAGTAACTTCATTTTTATATAAGGGGCGGATTAGTTTTACAAACAGAGATTCGTCCCCTCCCCGCGTGGTGTTACCGAAGGCGATCGCGTTTCCGTCTTCCTGCTTCTCGAACACTATTTTCAGTGGCAGGTTGTGAACGGTATTGAAGTGTTGGGCGTCGATAGCGTTGATCATCACCACGTTGGGGTGACAGTTCTTCACAAAGCGAGACGCGATCGCCGCATCGCATTCTTCGTCTTTGAGTTCTGGAGGACACGGCAAAGGCTGTCGTGGCGCTTCTCCAGTCCAAACCCATACCATCCCGTACTTTTCCGCCGTAGGCCAACTTTGCACCTTTGCTGGAAGCGGCTTTTCCAAACACGGAATATCGATACACTTCCCCACTTGGTCATACTTCCAATTGTGGAAAAAACAGCGAATCCCATTGCCTTCAACTTTTCCCTCGGCAAGGTGTGCGCCCATGTGCGGGCAATATGCATCGAGAGCGATCGCTTTCCCGTCCTCGCCCCGATATATCGCCAGTTCCCTCCCCAAAAGGGTTACAGGCTTTACCTCACCCACTTTGAGATTGTGAGAGGGAATCGCCCAGTACCATCCCTCAATGAAACAATCGGGATTGTTAAAAGTTTTGGTTTTGCGAAGAGAATTGGACGCTTGCAAATTAAAATTCACCATAATCTATATAGTAATAACGTTCAAAACTTCATGCCTGCGTGAATGTGCCGATTCAGAAAGCTTGACATAGGGAAATTTACCTCATCCATCCAACCCTAAAATCAGCTTTGGGTTCCTATTTCTTTATTACACTAAGAATTTGCGAAGCTCTGGAATCCATGACTTAATTCAGTAAATTTTTGTTTCAAGATAATTTAATCCGTTCAATATTTCATTAAGCAATATCTAAAAATTGTTCAATTTTTAGTTTGTCTTATAGTACTCTGCGTTTAGCGTTAGAAATTTAAGACTTATTTATAGACTCTTCTTGTCTTCCCTCTGTTTCCTTCGTGTCCTTCGTGCCTTCGCGGTTCGTAAAAAAAGAAAACTTTCCAACTTCTTTAGCACTACTCCATGAAATTTAAACCATTCATAAAAAACTCTTTAGGGTCGGAAAGATTAGCCGAAAGAGTGTATCAACGTGCCCAACGAGGCGTACCCGCTTACAAACAGTTTTTAGGAACTCAAGGAATTAAAGCACGAGTTCCATTTAACCAACTACCTTTGTTAGATAAAAAATATTATGCTTTAGCTTATCCATTTGAGGAATTGCTAGCAGATAATGCTGATAAAATTTATGCGATCGCTCGTTCTTCCGGATCATCCGGAAACTCATTTTATTGGCCTATTCTAAAATCAAATAGCCGTTTTGTCGGTCTTAAAACCCGGATATTTCTGGAACGAACCTTTGCTGTACACAAGAAAAAAACGCTGGCAATTGTTGGACTTAGCTTAGGAAGTTCTCTCGGAGGAGTATCGTTTTCCTGGGCGTTAAATAATATGGCAGCGAATACGCCTTATCCTTTCTGGGTATTCTGCCCAGGTATCCAGCAAGATGATATTATTGAAATGATCTGCAAGATGAACCAATTGGTAGATCAGATTATTCTATTGATTGTACCATCTGCGATCGCGCATCTTCATCTAAAGGCAAGTGAGCAAAAGCAATCGCTTCCATTAGAAAAATTAAGATACATCGTAATTGGTGAACCTTTTCCAGAAAGTATCCGCACTTCTTTGCAAAATCGGGCGGGGATAGCAGAAGATATTCCATTTATGTTTTCCATGTACGCCAGCGCCGATACTGGGGGACTGGGAACTGAATCTCTCGCTTCGATCGCTTTGCGAAAACTACTGTATCGTAACCAGAAACTTGCTAATTCGCTAGGTCTAGAATCTCCCATTCCTCACTTCTTTCATTTCATTGCTTCTGACACTTTTGTGGAACTTGTTGATGGTCACTTTTGCGTAACTCGTTGGCAAGGAATTCCGCTAGTGCGCTACATTCTCTACGACCGTGTTGCCTTATATAGTTGGAGCAAATTAAGAAAAACAATTCTTACTTCGGACAAGCTAGATTCTCAGGATGAAGCTTTAGTTAAGATTATTGCAAAATCTAGCCCTTGGCTTCCAAATATTTTAGCAGTCACGGGTCGCTCAGATAGTTGTTTAATTCTTTTAGGTACTAATCTGACCGAATATATGTTGGATGCAGCGGTAAAATGCGAAGAACTCAACGATATTCTCACCGGACTATACCGCGCCCGAATTGTTTACGAAGAAGATCAACAGTATCTAGAGTTCGATTTGGAAGTTCGGCAAGGCGTCACATCCGATGAAGCAGTAAGCGATCGCGTCTATTACTCTTTAGTAAAAACCTTAGGGCAAGTTCAACCCGAATTTCTTGATGATTGGAAGCGCGTTTTTAGCGCTTGGGACAACGTTCCGAATAAACGTATTCTCCGGCTGAATTTTTTACCTTGGCCTGATTTATCTCAGAACACAGAGAACACTATCAAACAAAGAGGAATTGTTAATCAGTAATTATAAAGGATAAAAAAATTTACCCTCATCTTTACTTACGAAAATTCTTTCAATTCTCTCATAAACGAGAAAGAAGCATATTTCCTCCTCCCCGTGAACGGGGAGGGCTGGGGTGGGGTTCCGAATTATAAGTAAGAATTCAAGAAAACATATCATTAACAATGTAAGTTTTTATCATATTGCACCTTCCCATAATCTAACTTCACAATCCTATCGGCAACTTCAAAGTACCGGTCATCGTGACTAACAACTAAAACCGTCTTGCCTCTACTTTTTAACTCTGGCAACAGTTGAGTGTAAAAAACTTCTTTGAATACAGGGTCTTGATCTGACGCCCATTCGTCAAATATATAAATAGGACGATCTTCCAAATACGCAGTTAATAAAGCAAGACGCTTGCGCTGTCCTTGGGATAAGGCAGTAGTGGAAAGGATACCGTCTTTTACCTGCACTTTACGATCTAATTCCAGCTTTTCTAAATACTTTTGGGTTTGGTTAGTTAGTGATGGAGTGTCTAATCCTAGAAGACGGTTGAAGAGATAGAAGTCAGAGAAAACAACTGAAAACTGTTGGCGATACCACTCGCGATTTTTATCTGTAATCGCTTTACCGTCAAATTGAATTTCTCCTGATTCCGGAATATAGAGTCCAACTAGCAGCTTCACAAGAGTAGATTTGCCACTCCCGTTCCCACCCACAATAAACACTAATTCTCCACGATGAAAAGTTACGTCGAGTGGTCCCAAAATGAAGCGATGTTCTTCCCGTTCGCCACGGTAAGCATGAGTCACTCCCACTAATTTTAAAGAACTCCACTCAATCTGTGAATCTAGCGTCGTTGTCAGATGCTCCTCAGTTCTCTGGGCTACCAACGATAAGCCAAGCGATTCAATCTTATCTAAAGCAACATTCGCTCTACTTAAATCGGGAAGAGTGTTTAAAATCCCCCGCAACGGAGTAATCATAAATACGATTGTTAAGGCGTAGCCGGATAGAACAGAAACAGGAATATTTCTTAGTAAAGGTAAACCAAAAATCAGCAACCCAATGGGAACGAAGAACAACAGTAGCCCCCAACTTCCAGCAAAAGCGAAAATACTCATTGCCGCAACTCGGTAATGGCGCGAAGATGCAGCGGCAGCCTGGAGGTCTTGAGAGAGAAACGCTTGGCGTCTAGAGTGGTGCAGCTTGAGTTCCTTCGTCCCCTCCGTGGTAGTTCGAAAATGCTCGTATAACCTATCTCGCACTTCGCGGGAAAGCTTGAAAGAATCCCTACCCTTCGTCACCAGTAGAGTATGACTCAAGATTCCTAACGCCATGAAACCTAGGATGAAAAAGAATAGAGGTACAGATAGCCAGCTCAAATAGAGCAGGCACCCCACTAAAATGGCGAGATTTACAAATAGTCCGGAAACGGAAATAGAGGCACTAGAAATTACCTCAATATCTTCTGTGAGGGTCGCGAGAAGCCGGGAGGAACCAATTTCTTCTAAGTGACGCAAGGGACAAGCCAGAATGCGTTGATTTAAGAGCATTCGCAGATTGAAGATGACCTCCTCAGCTAATCGGGCAATCAGGACTTGGGACGCAGTCATCGTCACAAACAGAAGAAAGCACAAACTAACAAAGCTCCAAGCCAGGGTCGTTGTTGGTAGTTGAATATCTCTTAAGGTGAGGTTAATCAGGGCTATTAGACCTGCACTACTCCCACCACTGAGAAGACCCGTCAATGCAGCCAAAATGACTGTTACCCAAGAATTTCTGAGGAGAAGGCGGATTAGCTTCATGGAACAACACCCCAGTACATTAAGACCAGCACTATCCTGTCAGATGCTAGTCCACTTGTCGTTAGCGTCAGCAAATTGTCCCGATCCGGAAAGAAGGAGTAGTTGCTACCAAGTCACGCGATCGCTTAATTTTTCGAGCAAGCTGCGGCCAACTCCTGGCACTTTGTCAAGGTCTTGTAACGAGGTAAAAGATTTCTGCTGACGCGCCTCAATAATGCGTTGCGCTAATTTTGGCCCGACTCCAGGCAATGCCTCGATTTCTTCTTGAGTTGCAGTATTGAGGTTGACCAGATAGGGATCGGGCTTAGGGCTAGGGACAGAGGATTGAGGAGAATTAGAGAGACTTTTCGGTGGTTGCGCCTTTTGGATCGGAAGTTTGGCTTTTGGATTGGCATCTGGAGTGGTTTGGGAGGGTTGAGAAGCTGTTGTTTGCTGGGAACATTGTTTCTGTTGTGCTTGTATTTTCTGCCCAATCCCATCAGGGACACCTAATACAGCATTCTCATAAAGGCGGTCAAATTCGCGCTGATAATGGGCAGCAACAGTCGGACTTTCAATGACTAACACCGTCTCATCATTGCCGCTATTGGCGGCTTCTGACCAGTTGTGGGAGCCAGTGATGACGTTTTTTTTATCCACCACCCCAAATTTATGATGTAATAAATCGCCCTTTGGCAGCAGAGGCACGCCAACCGTGGTAATCGGTTCTTGCCAGGGGCGGTTATCAGCTTCAGACTTGCATTGATTGCTCAAGGCGACGCCCATCATGTCCAAAGCTTCACTGTAGGGGCGATAGACAAAATCGGGGTCGATTAAAGCCCGCACCTGCACCCCATTTTGATGGTCGGTTTCTAGAATATTCGCTAAATGCTGATCGGAGAAGACAAACAACGCCATATCAACAGATTGGACAGCGGTACTTAAGGTTTTGCCAATTAAGCCGTTACTGGTTTGATTCCAGGGTTGAGTGGTCGAAGTTGGAGAAAACTGGACGGTGACGGTGGTATTGACCAACTTGACTTGCTGTGGGGATCGATAGGGCTTTTTGATGCCAAATTTACTATCCGGGTTGCCTCCTGGCCCATCGCCCCACATCACGTTAAACTCTTGGGTGAAAAGGGTTGCCAACTCCGGACTATCGATTTTTAGCAAGTTATTGGCATTGCCCAAACTGCTAGGCTTGGCAAAATCACCGTGAATATCCGACGTTGTAAAGTTAGCGGAAGTCACGATAAGTTTTGCGTTATCGACAATCACAAATTTGTGATGCATCAGGCTGCTGCCTTTGGAACCGTCAGCGGTATCGTCAATTGTCGGAATACCCGCATTGCGTAACATGACCAAGGCATCTCCTTGGTTAATTTCCGCTGGACTGAGCTGATTATCGCCGTTGCGGTCTACTAATTTGAGAAATTCTTGATAGCGTTGCTGTTCTCTTTTTGGCAGTTTCGCTAACTCTGCTGGAGCGATCGCACTCAGAGGACGACTGTAGGTATTTTCTAAGATTACCCGGACTTTTACCCCAGCTTTCTTGCGATCTACCAGCGCCTGTGCAATCTTCGGTAAGCGCAACTCCTGCACCGCCACATCAACGCTGGATTTCGCAGACGCGATCGCATCGACAATCTGTTGCTCTAAATCATCTCCCTGTCGTCGTTGCTGGCGATACGGCTCAGTATATTCTGCCGTTTGGGCGTGGTTGAAATATACCTGAACAAAAGGATCTTGCGGCAGAGGCGTGAGACGGGAATTCTGCGACTGCACTCGCTGACACGCGCCGAGAGTTAGCGCCAGCAGTAACGTGAAGCCCAGACGGATTGTCGGCGGGGAAAAAAGAAGATGCACGGGAAGTTGGATTCGCTGATAGATAAGAGAGGATAGGCGAACTCGCCATCCCTTTTTTACGTCATCGAAGCATAAATTTCTTTCATCACCCACACGATAACCTGACGGATTCGTGGTGTCATCACCGATTTTTCGTCAGCAAGCGAAAACGATTCTCAAAGACTTGCCCCTCTTGCATTAACATAAACTGCAAGCGGACAAAATATTCGATCTTGTCCAACCGCCCACGGCGGTTTCCACAGGATAAAAGCTTTGTGGGGGTGGGAGGCACCAAGCCACACCACTATTTTTTATGCCAACCAGAAAAAAAACGTTTTCGTGCGGTCACAAAGGTCATGGTCAAACCTGCCATCGCTGCGTTCAAGAACGCGCCACCTGGATTCAAAGAAAACAGGAAAAACAGGAGTGGGAAGAATCTTTTTCACTCGATCCGATTAATTTAAGACATCTTCCCGCTCATTTGGTAGTGAAGGCGCGTGCCATCATCGCTAGATTGGAGGGTAGCCGGAACTATATCGAATTTAGGGGCAAGCGGATGCGCCACAACCGCTTGATTATTAGTATCCCTTTGAGCCGCGACTACCGGATGATTTGCCGCGACTGCGGGACAAAGCTGGTGCCAGAAGAAGTCATGTCTCACGAAGAATATAACGTCTGTAAACCGGGTAGTTAGGTGAGAGACGCTCTAGCGAGAGGCGCTATATGCTGAAAGAAGAGACAGCCTGTCGCTTAATCAACCATGCAAATTTATCTGGATTATAGTGCTACTACGCCCACTCGCCCAGAAGCGATCGCAACCATGCAAACTGTCCTCACCCAGCAGTGGGGGAATCCTTCCAGCTTGCACGAGTGGGGGCAACGGGCAGCAACGGTTCTGGAACTGGCAAGAATTCAGGTCGCTGGACTCATTAACGCACCGGCTGAGTCGATTATCTTCACTTCTGGCGGCACCGAGGCAGACAATCTGGCGATTATGGGGGTTGCCCGCAGCTACAGGACGCCCCAGCATATCATTATCTCCAGCGTCGAGCATTCAGCCGTGTCAGAACCGGCGCGTTTATTAGAGTTGTGGGGTTGGCAGGTAACGCGGTTGCCGGTAGATACTAAAGGATGGGTGAATCCCACCGATTTAGAAAAGGCGCTGCAACCGAATACAGTCTTAGTTTCGATTATTTACGGGCAAAGCGAAGTCGGCACGCTACAACCGATTGAGGAATTGGGCAAGATTGCCCACTCCCACGGGGTGTTGTTTCACACTGATGCCGTCCAAGTGGCTGGGCGCTTGCCGATTGACGTGCAGCAGCTGCCGGTGGATATGCTTTCTCTTTCCAGCCACAAAATCTATGGTATTCAGGGCGCGGGTGCGGTTTATGTCCGCCCTGGTGTAGAGTTAGCGCCTTTATTGTGCGGGGGAGGGCAAGAAATAAAACTGCGTTCCGGGACTCAGGCGGTTCCGGTGATTGCTGGTTTTGGCGTGGCGGCTGAGTTGGCGGCGCAAGAATTGGGAACAGAGACACCGAGATTGATAAAATTGCGCGATCGCTTATTTTCCCATTTAGCGGATGTTCCCCACCTCATCCCTACTGGCGACAGGCAGCATCGGCTACCCCACCACGTCAGTTTCAGCGTCATCGGTGAGAGTGAAAAAGTCACCGGAAAAACCTTGGTGCGGCAGATGAACCTGGCTGGAATTGCCATCAGTGCGGGTTCCGCCTGTCACAGCGGCAAACTCAGCCCCAGCCCCATCTTGCTGGCAATGGGATACAGCGATGCAGTTGCCTTGGGAGGCATTCGCTTCACTCTGGGACGGGACACAGAGGAAGCTGATGTAGACTGGGCGGCAATGGTGCTGAAGCAAGTTTTAGAACGATTGATGCCTGTTTCCAAGAATAGCTTTCAGCCGGAGCGAGTTTTGAGTTTAGAATTTTGAATGCTAACGACTCACAGTAATCAGTAGGTGGGAATCATCAACGACAACATTAAACCGAATCCCTAACCTTCTTCCCGTACTGCGCGTTCCTAACGGAGGCAAGCAGCAATCCCGACATAATTAAAACATTCTTTCTCTTGTCCCTTCTCCTCTTAGAAGAGGGTTAGAAAGAGGTTTTTTAATCAATTTGACATTTTGGCTGAATCCACTTAAATTCAACAATTTTCGAGATGGCAGAACTTCCCAAATCACTAGAAGAAGCGATCGCGCAATCCCGCGAAGCAACCCAAGCTGCGATCGCCAATGGTTACACCCGCATCAAGGTCGAGTTAGTCTTCCCAGAACTCAAACCGATGCCCGTCGCCTTGCAATTTATCGAAGCCTTTGAGGAGATGGCATCGGAGTTGAAAGTTTTCTTTCCCGACGCCGGGGCAGCTGCCCTTGCCCGCCGCGACTGGGGACAAGTACCCTTTAAAATTACAGATATTGGCAGTAGCCGAGCGTCCGTAGATGAGAAAATTCACCCAGAAGATCGTGTTTTCTTGTTCGTTGAACCTTCCGCAGTAGAAGTCTTGCAAGTGGAAAAACTGTGCGAAGCAGCAGGCGATCGCCCGGTGGTTCTCCTCAACCCTAATCTAGAAGACGCCGCCATTATTGGCATTGGCTACGCGGGACGACAATTGCGCGATCGCTTCCTGACTACCCTGGAATCTAGTTACTATCTCAGACCCCTCGACGGTGCTGCGGTGCTTCGCTGCTACCCTTCCCCCTGGCAAGTTTGGCAGGAAACAAACGACAACTATCAGCTGATTGCCGAAGTTTCTACAAAACCAGTGGGCGAAGAACTTGACAACATCCTGGCAGGAACAACTCAGGCTAAGGACGCCGCCAATCCCAGCAACCGCAGCAGCGAAACCCCAGCGCCGAAAAAACCTGGATTGTTCACCAATTTACAACGGTTCATTCGTACCCTGAGCCGTTAATTGTGTGCGTAATAGCGATCGCGCCCTGCGGCTTTTGCCTGATAGAGGGCGGTATCTGCTGCGGAAATCAGCATTGCTGGTGAGGATTCTAAAGTCGGAACTACACTAGCAATGCCTAAACTGAGCGATATCTGCTGACTAGCTTGAGAATTAACGTGCGCGATCGCTAACGCCTTCACTTCAGCGCGGATTTGCTCAGCAACTCGGATTGCTCCCTCAACTACGGTATACGGCAAAATTATCGCAAATTCTTCTCCGCCGTAACGAGCCACTAAATCCGTCGAACGCTTCACTGCACGCCGAATCGCACTCGCCACTGCCTTTAAACATTCATCTCCCGCTTGATGACCGTAAGTATCGTTATAGAGTTTAAAAAAATCGATATCGCCCAAAATTAATGATAAGGGTGCTTGCTCTCGCACCAGCCGTTGCCACTCACTATTCAGGTACTGGTCAAAGCAACGGCGATTCGCTACCTGAGTCAAGCCATCTAAAACGGCAAGGCGCTGCAACTCCTGATTCGCTTCCTCCAACTGTTGATAAAGTTGGGCTTGTTTAATCGCGATTCCCGCCTGTGTTGCTAATTCTTGGAGTAAATTAATCTCTAGCTGCTGCCACTGTCGCGGTTGCGAACAATGATGAGCAATCAATAATCCCCACAAATCCTCGCCTTGGAGGATGGGAACCACCAAGTTTGCTCTCACCTGAAACTGAGCCAGTAAATCAATGTGACACGGACTTATCTTTGCCGTATAAATATCTTCAATCGCTAGAATCCGACCGTTTTTGTAAGGCTCCACATAAGTTTGTGCAAAGCAATGGTCTGTCATCGTCGAGCCTAAAATTGGCGTCCACCGAGAATCGACCGACTCAACTGCGATAACGCCACTCCAGTCTGGATGAAAGCGGAAAATGACTACCCGGTCGCAGGCAAGAAATTGTCGCACTTCTGTCACCGTCGTGTTGAGAATCTCCTCCAGCTTCAGAGATTGACGGATTTGGTGAGTAATTACCCGAATCAACGACTCCCGCTTTGCCTGCTGCAACAATGCCTCTTCAGTAGCTTTTCGCTGGGTGATATCCGTGACCATTCCCAGGACTCCCGCATATTTCCCCGCTTGATCGAAGATGGGATTGGTAGAAACAATTGCCCAGAGCGCGGAGCCATCCTGACGGCAGAATTTAAAGTCATGTTGTTCTTTAATTCCTTGGCGGCGACGTTCTATTAAAGCTTCTGCGATCGCGCAACCTTCGTCATCCATAAAAGCAAACAAAGGCTTGCCTAACATTTGAGCGGCTGTTAGTCCTAGCATTTGTGCCATCTGGTTATTCACAAAAGCTGTATTCCCCTCTGGATCGAGAACCCAGATCCCTTCAACGGTGGTTTCGACAATTCGACGATACCTCGCTTCGTTTTCCCGTAGTGCTTGCTCTGCCTGCTTGCGCTCGGTTAGGGAAGCAATAGAATTAGCCAAACTTCCAATCCATTTCAGGAATGAATCATTGCATTGAACGATTTCCCAATGGGCTAAACTTAAAACTCCGATCGACCGTTGGTTGACGCTCATCGGCATACAAATGAAAGTTTTAATCTCTGACTGCGAGAATATTTTATTAAAGTTACTATTCTTGGCTGACTGCGAAAGCTCCGTCTTCACGACAGGTTGACCCGTGCGAACCACACTCCCCGAAAGTGTCTGGTCTACCGGCACCTCAAGAACAGTTGTGTCCGCAGGCAAGGGAACTCCTTTTAGCCCTGCAAATACCATCATTTGCCTTGCTTCGTCATAAAGTTCGATGGTGATAATCGGAAAACCAGTATCAATGCTAATTTCTTCAACAATCTCTTGAAATGCAGTGTAAAGAGATTGAGTCCCCTGCGCGATTTCTGAAATTTTGTATAGCGTTAGCCGTTCTAGATTACACAGGGTGAGCTGATTTTCTGAGTGCTTGCAATCGGTAATATTCTGAGCTTCGGCAATCAATAAAGGTAGCGTATGCTGTGCCTCAACAAACTCTGTTTCTACCTTCAAAATCTTCAACGAAAAGTCAAAGGTAGCGACAGTATTTCCAACACCTCGCACCTCAACTTCGTAACTCACGATTTCTCCGGCTGCTGCTTGAGCGACCGCGCATTTTAAACGTTCCTGGATCTCTGGCGAAACGCTCCACCACGGCGCTTCCCAAAAAAAACAACCTATTACATCACTTGCAGTGATTCCACCAAAGTTTAGCGCCGTCTGATTGGCTTCTAGGACAATCCCGTCTGATTGCAGTAGCGCGATAAATTGGGATGTTTGATTAAAAATAGCGTGGAATCGTCTCTCACTTTCGCTTAACGCTGTTTCAAACCTTTGTCGTGAGAGAATCTCTTTTTGGAGTTGTTCCTTCGTCTGGATCGGTTGATCTATTAATGCTGCAACTAGCTCTTCAAAATGCTCTAACTGTCCGCGAGGAGTTGTTGCCTGAGAACTGTCATCCCAGGGTACTAATTGATGAGGGTTCATTTCCTACACTCCTAATACCATTGGCGCAAAAATACCCCTCTCCACAAGAACAGTAGCCAAGCGATCCCCTGAGCAAATGATGCCATACCATAGGTTTACACATCCGCCCCAAGGATCGTTAAAGAAAACATAAAATGTTATTAATCTTTCGCTGAGCGGCGGCTGAAATTTGAAGTTGAGGCGGCTTGATGGATGCGATCGCTTGGGTTAGCCATTGGATGCAGATTTTTTTCCTAGCGCTGCTGGCTTCCTCGTAGCGGCGTTCTTGAAGAAGCGATCCCATAGGCGATCGTGATTCAACGGTTAGTGCAAACGGCGGATGTATCAAGGGAGGCACTTTTCTGAACACGAATGTAAAAAAATACTCTTTTGAATTTTCATAGTCTTGATGGGTATTCTAAGCTTAGGGTGACAAATCGGCATTAGAAACACTAGCTATGTTTCTTAAAACCTTGTGATTTAAATTTTTTTCGCTAGGGAATGGCAATGTTATTTTATTCTTAAATCAGGGATTCAGCTCTCCGATTCTTCGCTAAATCGAGAATTTAGCCCTCATAAATCATTTAATGTTGCTATATTATTCCTAGCATTGGCAGACAAAAAATCTTATGACTCTAATTAGTTTAAAAAAACTGATTTCCAAAAAAGAAATTTCTTCGCTCATCGCTAACTTAATCGAGACAGTGGATAGCTCTGTAAGTATTATAGATGTCAACGGTAGTCTACTAATCGGTGATGGTATTTTCTCTTCACCAAATAAATTTCCTATACAGCTTTCAGAGGAAGTAATTGGATGGGTATTTGGCGGAGACAAAGCATCCAGTCTTGCATCGTTGCTTACCTATATAGCTGGAAAGGAGGTTGAAAAAAAGACGCTTGCCCGCGAAGTACTGGATAGATATAAAGAAATAAACCTTCTCTATAATATTTCCGGAAAACTATCAGCTTGCCTGGATCTTAAAGAGATTGCCAAATTAGTGATTGATGAAGCTAGGAGACTTATAAAAACAACCAATGCTTCAGCAATGCTACTGAATGAAAAGACAGGAAAGCTTGAAATCATTGCTGCTTTTGGTCAAGAATATCAGCATAAAACCACCCTGTTTCCAGGTGAAGGTATCGCTGGCAGCGTGTTTCATCTAGGAAACGCAGAGATAGTCAATGATGTAGAGTCGGATTCTAGATTTATTACAGGTAATAATAAGATAAAATCTCTAATTTGCGCCCCACTTAAGACACAAAACGTAGTTCTTGGCGTGCTTAATTTGAGTAGCGATGAATTAGTCAATTATACAGCACAAGATTTAAAACTTTTCACTGCTTTAGCATCCCAAGCCGCAGCAGCTATCGAAAACGCTCTGCTCCATGAAAATAAACTTAGAGAAGCGCGGATTAAAAGTAACTTGGAAAGATATGTCCCTGCACAAGTTGTTGAAGCTATTTTAGATCCTCAAGAAGATATTTCCTTAGTTCCTGCTAAAAAAGACATTTCCATTCTCTTTTCTGATATTAGAAACTTTACCACTAAATGCGAGGAGTTAGCACCAGAAGCAATTGTAGAATATCTGAATGAGTATTTTACTCACATGGTAGAGGTGATATTTAGCCACGGCGGTACTGTAAACAAGTTTGTTGGAGATATGATTGTTGCCATGTTTGGCGCACCTTCAACTCTTGTTGATAGCGAACGACGAGCTATTGAAACAGCTATTGAGATGCAAAAACGCATAAAAACAATCCCCGTTGCTTGGATTAGGGATAATTTTCTTACCGGAATTGGAATAAGTTCGGGAGAGGTAGTTGTTGGCAACGTTGGATCTCCACAACACATGGACTATACAGCAATAGGAGATAAAGTTAATATAGCGTCTAGGCTGCAATCTATGGCGAAGGGTGAGCAGATCCTAGTTAGTCGTTCTATCTATGAGAGTACAAAACATCTATTTGAATTTAAGGAGATTGGGAGCGTTCAAGTAAAAGGAAAAAAAGAAGCTGTAGAAGTTTTTGAAGTTCTTTATTAAATAGCAAGAAAAAGAATGAATCAGAAGATATTAATTGTTGATGATGAGCCTCACATTCGACTTTTGTTAGAACAAACCCTTGAGGATCTTGAAGATGAGGGCGTGGAATTACTAACGGCAACCAATGGTGAAGAAGCATTGGAGACAATTAAAACAGAAAAGCCAGCTCTTGTTTTTCTCGACGTAATGATGCCTAAAATGAATGGATTTGATGTATGTAATGCGGTTAAAAATGAACTAGAGATTAAGGACGTTTACATTATCATGCTGACTGCTAAGGGGCAAGAATTTGATAAGCAGAAGGGAAATGAAGTAGGGGCGGATATGTATATGACAAAGCCTTTCGATCCAGATGAGGTAGTGGCAAAAGCATCGAATATTCTAGAAATGGAGAAAGCTTAATTTTGTGAATAGATGTGATTGAACTATGTAAGTGTAGGTAGGTGTAGCCTGGGCGTTAGCGATCGCGCTATCGTATCGCCTCGATGTAGCCCGTACTTTGGGCTTAGGAAAAGAAAAAGATGTAGGATTGCTATAGCACAGTAGTAACTGTAATCAAGATTTTTGCAAAAATCAAAACGGCGTTGAATGCCTACAGAGCTAGCTCAAGCGCCTGTAAGATCAATCGTAAAAATATTTAGCAATATTAATTTTTTAATCAATTTTTGTCACCAAACGTTGAGGGTAAAATATGCAGTCAGAACCGAAAGCAAACATCCTTTTGGTTGACGACCATCCAGAAAATCTGCTGGCGTTAGAGGCAGTATTGAGTAGCTTAGAGCAGAATCTAGTAAAAGCAAATTCGGGGATGGAAGCCTTAAGATGTTTGCTAAATGAGGATTTTGCTGTGATTTTGCTCGATGTCCAGATGCCAGAACTGGATGGATTTGAGACAGCAAGGCTGATTCGAGCTAGAGAGCGATCGCGCCAGACTCCGATTATTTTCCAAACCGCATACGGCACAAGCGACACGAATATATTCACAGGTTATTCCTTAGGCGCGATAGATTACCTGGTTAAGCCGATTGAACCGGAAATATTACTCTCAAAAGTATCGATGTTTGTTGACCTGTTTAAGAATACAGCACAGGTAAAACAACAAGCATTGGACTTGGAAGCCATCAATGCAGAACTTAAGAAAAACGAACAGCAATTTCGTTCTTTCAGTGCTTGTTTGCCAGTCGGCATTTTTATGACAGATATTGAAGGTAAATGCACTTATACAAACCCGCGCTGTCAAGCAATTTGTGGCTTTACACTTGAGGAAAGCTTGGGAGATGGTTGGTTGCGGTCAGTTTATCCCGAAGATAGCGATCGCGTCATCGCACAATGGTATACCTACACTCGTCAGCGGAAGGAATATTCGCACGAATGTCGCTTTCAAACACGAGAGGGAATTGTACGTTGGGCTTACATTCGGTCATCTCCTTTGCTTTCCAATAAAGGCGAACTCATCGGTTTTGTGGGAACAGTAGAAGACATTACTCCTACTAAAGAGGCAGAGGCATCACTACGAGAGAGTAAGCAAATGTTACAGCTAGTGATGAACAACATCCCGCAGTTAATTTTTTGGAAAGATAGAAAGTCTGTTTATCTGGGTTGCAATTACAACTTTGCGCGAGTAGCAGGGGTTAATACGCCAGAAGGCATTGTTGGCAAAACAGACTACGACTTGGCTTGGAATAAGGAGGAGGCGGACTGGTACCGCGAGTGTGACAATCGCATCATGGAGGCAGATACGCCCCAATATCATATCGTTGAAACTCAATTTCAAGCAGATGGCAAACAGTCTTGGGCAGAAACGAATAAGATTCCACTCCATGATGATGCAGGGAATGTTGTAGGTATTCTAGGTACCTATGAAGACATCACTGATAAAAAGTTGGTAGAAGAAACCCTGAAAAAGTCTGAGGAAGAGTTAAAAATTCGAGTAGAGGAACGTACTCTTGAATTGAATCATACTATTCAGAATTTGCAAAGCGAGATTGCCGAGCGCCAGCGGACGCAACAAGAGTTACAACAAGCTAAAGAAGCCGCTGAAGTTGCTAATTGTGCCAAGTCAGATTTCTTATCTCTTGTTTCCCATGAGTTAAGAACACCTCTTACCTCCGTCTTGGGATTCGCAAAAATTATCAAGAAAAAACTAGATTCCGTTATATTTCCTGAAGTTCAAAGTGAAGATAAGAAAGTTCGGAAAACCATCAAGCAAGTAGAAGAAAACCTGGACATCATTGTGTCTGAAGGGGAAAGACTAACAAATTTAATCAATAGTGTCCTTGATTTGGCAAAGTTAGAAGCAGGAAAGATTGAGTGGAAAACAGAACCAATTTATATATCTGAAATAATTGAACAGGCAACAGCGGCTACATCCGCCTTATTTGAAACGAAGCCGCTAAAGTTAATTAAGGATATCGAAAATGAACTACCTGAGCTAGTGGGTGATAAGGATAGACTCGTTCAGGTTGTGATTAATTTAATTTCCAATGCTGTCAAATTCACGCCAGAAGGCTGCATAACTTGCAGAGCAAAAAAAATCAACAACGAGGTTATTATCAGCGTTATTGATAGTGGTATAGGCATCGCCGAGGCTGACCAAGAGCAAGTATTTGAAAAATTTAAGCAGGTAGGTGATACATTAACAGACAAACCTAAAGGAACTGGTTTAGGACTGCCCATTTGCAAGCAAATCGTAGAACATCATCAGGGTAGAATCTGGGTAGAAAGTAAATTGGGTAAAGAAAGCAACTTTTCATTCACCTTACCTATCAGTACAGGCGGAAATTTTGAGTTTGAAAAAGTTGATTTGGACACCCTTTTAAAACAACTAAAAGGTCATGTAATCACTTCTAAAGCCTCTTCCAATAAACAAAAGAAAACAATTCTGGTAGTAGATGATGAAGCATCTATTAGAGAACTTCTCACACAGCAATTAGAAGCAGAAGGTTATATTGTTAGGCAAGCTAAAGACGGTATGGATGCCATTACACAGGTTAAAAAAGAACATCCTGATTTGATTATTCTGGATGTGATGATGCCTGCCATGAATGGATTTGATGTGGCAGCAGTACTGAAAAATGACCCTGGAACTACAACCATACCGATAATCATTTTATCAATTATAGAAGACAAAGATAGAGGCTATTGTTTAGGAATTGACAGGTATTTGGCAAAGCCAATTAACCAGGAAGAACTTCTAAATGCTATCGAATCGCTTCTGGCTCAAGAAACCTCAAAGAAAAAAGTTTTGGTAGTAGATGAAGATGAATCAACAATCAAGATACTTACTGATGTGTTACAGGCAAAAGGCTACAGCGTTGTTGAAGCTTCTAACGGTCAGGAATGTATCGAAAAGGCAATCTCAGCCAAGCCCGATATGATTATCATCGATTCAATCCTTTCAAAGCGAGACAATCTTGCCAAAACATTGCGATTTGAGAAAGGGCTGGAGAATGTTTTGTTTTTTTTAGTAGCAAACGGAAATGTAAATGGTCTAAATCAGTCGTGAGGGTTACAGGAATTTAACGTAGACGCGATCGCATCTTGCCGTCTCTACACCTGTTGCTGGTTCATACCCACTCCTTTCATACAATTTGACTGCTTCTTTGAGAACGCTGGCGGTTTCAATCCAAATTTCCTGAAAACCACGAGAAGCGATCGCATTTTCGAGTTGTTCTAACAAATACTTACCTAGTCCTTGCCCTCTCACAGCTGGCAATAGATACATTTTGCGTAATTCTACCGCTCTGTCCCCGCGCTTCACTGGATAATACGCGCCAGTCCCTACTACTTGCCCTTGTTTTTCAATTACCCAAAACTCACCCCCAGTATCCTGATAAAATTTTTCTACCTCTAGAACATCCCGATCTGCCTCCTCTGGTTGCCAAGGCAAGCCATACTCGGTTAACACCGAATGGATGACATCAGCTGCAAAAGTGCGATCGCGCTTTTCCCAGCCACGAATCACAAAATCCCGATATTGAGCTTTCATCTGCTTCTTGCCTTTAGCTGTGAATTCGCGGTTCTGGATGCAGCGTTTCCAGCAACTGACTCTCAACGACGGCTAATTCCTCCAGCCGTTGGTTGACAACAGCACGCTCAAAGTAAGTATCGGCAAGCACCCAATAAACGCCATAGTGACGTGCTTCAGATGCCATCAAGCTGCCATAAAATTGGGCTAACTCTGGATCGGGTAAATGGGTGGCGAGTAATCCCAGCCGTTCGTGACTTCGAGCCTCAATCAACCCAGAAACTAGCAAAGAATCCAATAACCGCTCTGGCTCCTTGGCGCGGATTTGCGCCTTCATCCCGGCACCGTAGGGAGGCGCAGAGAGGGCAGCAAGGGGGATGCCACAACGTTCCAGCCACTGATTAACCAGCTCAAAGTGTTCCAGTTCTTCGCAGGCGATCCTGGTAAGCTGCCGCACTAACTGAGTATAAGAAGGGTAGCGAAACATCAAATTCAAGGCAACTCCGGCTGCTTTCCGTTCGCAGTGGGAATGATCGAGCAGAATAGTATCCACGTTAGCGATCGCCTGATTTACCCAAGCGATACTACTAGCTTGTTTCAGGGCAATAATAACTGGCAGCGTAGCAGAAGACACAGTAGAAGACACAGGAGGCAAGGAACTTTAAGGGAAAAAATCCTGACATTTAACGATAGCGAGAGAATTTTCCGGTTGATTGTCTCGCTCTGTTTTACCCAACACTCGACTGCCTTCAGAGAGATTCCCGATCCCAGAAGGTTCTACTCAAGCTAGGCGAGATATGATTAATAATGTAGTCTACCATACTTACAATTTGATACATCCCGCCACTTAGAAGAGAATTTAGAACTTAAAAGTCAGCTTTAAAAATATACCTTTGACTTTTAACTTCCCATTTCTAGTTGGTTTTCCCAGTGCTTTTTTGGTGTTCCCTATTCAGGCTGTGCATCCGCTCCGTGAAACTCTTAATACAAGGACATTCCCTTTTTTGACATTCTCCTACTTGATTGACTTACTAATCAACCCAGTTTTAGCGTGGTTATCAGTTTTAACGGGCTATAAGTTGCATCTAGCTGTAACGGAGCAGACGCAACAAACATATTACCAATGGTTTATTGGTAAGACATGGAATTTGATGATACTGTGCCGCGTTTGAAAGTCACTTCCCCACCCGCGCTATAACCTGGGCGACATGACTAGGGATGTCCATGAGTGTATAAGTTTTGATCGACAGTGATTCGGTGTCTTACTTTGAGGCGCTATCTAAGGTTGTGAGTAATCGGATTGAGGATGAGCAAAATGACCCCCCGTCGCATTGTGATTGGTGATGTACATGGCCACTACGAAGGCCTGATGACCTTATTGGAAGCGATCGCTCCTTCCTCAAATGACTCGGTTTATTTTTTGGGGGATTTAATCGATCGAGGGCCTCACAGCGCTCAGGTTGTTAAATTTGTTAAGCAAAATTCCTACCATTGTTTGTTGGGCAACCACGAGCAAATGTTATTAGACGTGTTGGGCGATGGACAAATTTACGGCCCAGCGCTGCAAGGATGGCTCTACAGTGGCGGTCATGCAACCGTGAACAGTTATGGGGAAGCGGGTATTCCAACAGAGGATATCGAGTGGATGCGATCGCTACCCACATATTTAGACTTAGGCGATGTCTGGTTGGTTCATGCAGGCGTCCATCCGCAAATTCCCTTCGAGAAGCAAACCGCTGAGGAATTTTGCTGGATTCGCGAAGAATTTCACAGCATTCCCCAGCCGTACTTCCCAGATAAACTGATCGTTACAGGTCACACCATCACTTTTACCCTGCCTGGAGTAGCACCAGGGAAACTTGCCCAAGGCAACGGCTGGCTTGACATCGATACGGGTGCCTATCACCAGAAAAGTGGCTGGTTGACAGGCTTGGATCTCACGAACAACTTGGTTTATCAAGTCAATGTGGCGCGGCGTCGCGTTCGTAAACTACCCCTGAAAGAAGCAGTGACGCAAATCGATCCATCCCAGGTAAGTCGGATGCGCCGCCAAATGCTCAAACCTTAAGTCAGGGCGCGAATTTTCGCTTTATAAGCCTGCTTATCCAACCCATCACCGACGTTGGCATCTTCCGGGTCAATGGCACGTTCCAAAGCCTTAATCCTATCCGAGGTTGCCGGATGGGTACTTAAGAAAGTAGGCACCGAATTTGCCCTGAGCAGCTTTTCCATGAAAGCCACCATTCCAGAGGGAGCATAGCCTGCCCTAATCATGGTTTGCAGTCCCTTTTGATCCGCCTCGAATTCATCTTGCCGACTGTTCGGACGCCGTAGAGCCAAATCCACGCCAATTTGAACGGCTAGGTTACGATCCAACCCCGCTGCTGCCGCTACGCCGCGAGCTAGCGCACTTTTTCGCATCTGCTCAATTGCATGACGACCGGCAATATGACCGATTTCGTGACTCATGACACTCGCTAGCTGAGCTTCATTATCTGCTGCTGTGAGCAAGCCAGTGTTGACGTAGACAAAGCCTCCCATTGTCGCAAAGGCATTGAGACCCTTATCGTTAACGACTTGAAACGTATAAGGAATATCAGGGCGATCGCTCTTCGCCACCAACCGCTGACCAATCTCTTCAACGTAGCGAACAATTTGGGGATTGCGATACAGCCGAATCTCCCGACTGACTAGCTGGTTATTAATTGCCCGACCAATTTGGACTTCCTGTTTATCAGAAATACTCGACAGCTGAATTACCTGAACGCCGCGCAAAATCAAGTCAAACAACGAGATTGCTTGCCCAGACTGAGGCAAACCGACACAAATAAACAGCGCCACCACAGATGAGAGGAACGGATAGAACCAGCGGCGGGAGGAACGACGGGAAAAAAATGACAAGGGGTTCAACTTCATAGCGAATACGAGTAATAATCAAATCGACAGTTGCGATCGGCGACCAGTCTTGACAATTTCAACACTCCCTACCCTGAAAGCAGGCGAGGCAACACCACATTTTTTAAGTCACAATTTCGGGTTCTTGTTCTTCTTCCCAAGCATCAGCCCAGAGAAAGAGAATCTTATAGAATGCGATCGCATCTCCCCGTAAATGTGACAACAACTTTCATTAGTCTGAAACAAACAGACGTGATTTGAGAATTCTAAGTTGCAGCTTCAACCGTAATCGAGATATTTTGCGATCGCTCAAGCCTGGGCAGAGCCTCCAACTAAGATCGCTCCCCCGTACAATACTGATTCGGTACTCCTGAAAATTTAGCCATTTTTCATCACCAGATTCGGTGAATGTCCTGATGAACTGGAGGGCAAGTTTACCGAAAATTTAAATAGAATCCTGTGCCCCGATAACCAGATGCAAGCTCAAAGCCTCTCCCTAACGATCGCTCAATTAGTCGAGCAATTATTAACTACGCGCAGAATTACTCGCCATGACCAACAACGGCTGATGGCGGCGCTGTTATCGAAGACGGCTCTCAGCTCCGAAGAGCAGATCCAAGTCAACCGAGTATTTGACAGCCTGAAACAAGGCTACATCCGTGTCGTAGACTAAGTTAGGCAGTCTTTTCAGGAAGGCTTTACAACCAGCCATCTGCCAGCACTCTCTAGGCGACACTCATGGTACTCTGACAAAAGACTGCCGGATTAAGTATCATCTACCTTGTGATTTGTAGAGTTAGAGGTTACTGAATCTCCCCAGTTTTTTAGCTAGAGCCAGGACAATTCTACATGAAGATTTTGGATTCTCAAGGTCGCTTATTCGGCAAGGTGAGCATCTTAGATGTGGGTGCTGCCTTAGTGATTCTCTCCGTTATTGTGGGAATCTTCTTTTTTCCCGGCACTTCCGGTTCGGTTGCCCAAGTCGGCGTTACCACAAAACCCGTAGAAATGGATTTGATTGTCCGGGGTTTAAATGTGCGAGATCCCCAGGCTTTAATCGACCAGTTCCAGAAGGACAAAAAAACGAATATTATTATCCGCAATCAACCTGCCGGACAGATGGAGATTAAATCCATCAAGATCCTGCCCCGAAGCGTGACCGTCCCGCAACCGGATGGTTCTGTCAAAGCGCTCCCCGATCCTAGACCTGATTCTTTCAGCACCGATATGCTGATGACTTTCGGTACTAAAGCCCAAATCACAAAAGATGGGCCGGTTGTGGGCGGTACCAAACTCAAAATTGGCATTCCAGTAGAACTAGACGGCTCAGGTTATAACTTCAATTCCACAGTCATTGATATCCGGTTACAAGGCTAATCTTGCGCTAGAGAAACCCGCTATCTTTTAAAATAATGGGTTTCTCTGACATTTCTACTTCAGTTCTACTTCAGTAAGTCTAAAAATCGCCGGATGAAGCCGATTGTCACCGCAGGCAGTTCCAGTTGGGGCGTCAATCCCACATCATCAAGCGCCTGAAAAACTCGGACAGCTTGCGGATTTAAAGCTGCTAGCCGCCTGCCAACTTCCGGACCCGTAAACTCGGACTTTTCCCCCCACATTATGGCAGTAGGCACGTTTAGCTGAGTGATGTACAGGGATAGATCGAAGCATAAATCTCCCCGAACAAAAGAGAGCGCTGCATATTCCGCATTGGGTTGTTGGGCAGATTGCAGATAAGCGTCTACGATTTCCTGGTAGACGCGGCGGCTACGAGCAAATTGTCGCTGTTCTAGGAAACTACGGATGCCACCCTCCGTAGCAACGCCCGTGCTATAGAGCAAGCGATCCAGAATGGGCGTAGCAACGAGTTGGGCAAAAAAGCTACGGGTGTAATTTTCCCCAAAGTCAGACAGACCCGCCGGTGTGGTGAGAATCAGGGACTTAAAGAGATCGGGGCGAGCGATCGCAGCTCGAATTGTAAAAGCAGCCGTGAGAGAAGATGCCACGACGGGTACTGGCTCGTTACAAGTCTGCTCGATGAACTCAATAATTGTGTTGATGTAGTCATCTATCTGGTAATTGCGTGCGGGGTGGTCAGACCGACCCCAACCAATTAGGTCGGGTGCAATCACTCGATAATCGGTTGCAAAAGCTGGATAGACTTTCGACCATTCGTAGGCGGATGACCCACCACCAAAGCCATGTAGGAAAACCAACGTGGGCAGATTCTCTGACATGGCTGCATCCGCCGAGCGCCAAGGTGCCCCCTTGGGGGTGTAGTACACCACTCTTCCCAAGGAAGTGACAATCGATTGCATCTCAAAGCCGGGTGGCTGAATCATGAATAAACCTCATTGTTATCGCCACGAGCGCTCATTGTCGCGAATTGTTGAGTGTTAGAACGTCTGACTACTGGTTGATTCCTAACACCCAGTTTCAATCGGCGATGCTCAGTTGAGCTGGTGACTGATACTATTTTAGATTTTTGCTTTAGACTTTGAACGATGAAACGCTTGCATATAGGTGGTTTCAGAATTTCTCATCGGGTAGCGTCAGACCAAACGATCTAGCAGCAAATGCGCCCAGCCTACCTGGAGCAACGATCCTGTAATTTATCCGCAATTTAAAGGAACGATAAAACAACCGTCTTGAAATTAAAGATTTTGCAAATAGTTATCCCTAAAGGCAGATGTAAATTAAGGTAAAAATACATCAGCCGGTTGATAAGACTTTCCGCTATGCCAATCCAGCCGCTGGTTTTTTTCCGCCAAATTAGAAAAAATCAGAGATAATCCAAACGGTAGGGGGTGAAACCCCTCACCGGGTTTTTGCGTATTTAAGTAACAGGGTGTGTGCGATCGCGATGGCAATCGGTCATCAGCCAATGTTGATGACTGGAACATTTCTTCTAAAACTTCCCTCACAAGAAATTAAAAATGCGGAATTTTTTGCCTGAGGGAAGAAGCATTACTCGGAATCAGATCGTAAAAGACGCCCCATAAGTCAAGGAGGCTGAATGAACAGAGGGGGGATTAGTAGCTTCAGGTCGTCACTCCCAAGTGATAGCTCCGTCAAGTCTGGAGATATCTGCGTCGGAGTAATAAACGGCGATCCAGTTCTTGAAAAAGTACATTCACAGAATGTTATGGCAAAGCAATGCAGTCTTCCGTGGGATGAAATCAGCGACTTTAACGCATCCGCATCCGCACCAACAATTGAGTCGCTCAGTGGGTCCACCGTTGTCGCTTCTCCTAGCGAGGAGCCGGCTAGCGCTGACTCCGGCTTCCCCTTACATAAGGGAACCTGCGTTCGCCTCAACATGGAAGACTTGAAATGCTTTGACGTGGTGGAGCGCCAGTTTCAGCAATGGGGTCTCACGTTTAGAAATGCGATCGCTCTCCATCCCTCCAACCCCGCTTTCCCCCCTCGATCTGGCACCACCGTCCTCATGGGTGCCCCTAAAAACGGCTTGATAGAAATTTCCTTTGAGTTTCCGGTTCGCTTTGTCAGCGGCTTTGTCACCAGTTCTCAGCGAACAATTTTATCTGCCTACGACCAGCAAAACCAACTCCTGGGACGCTCGGAGTTAACAGAGCCAAATCTAGCCGGAACGAATTCCAATATTCCTCCGAACAGTCAGCTGAGCGTCGCAGTACCAAATATCTATCGGATCACCTTCTACGCTTTTGATGGCTGTCTGACCGTCGATGACTTGAGCTTTGGTTTGTGAGCGGTCATCGGTCATTGGTTCGTAGTCATTGGTCAACTTGGTAAAACAAAGGACGAATGACTACGGGCTACGAGCTTAGGACTAAAAGGTATTACGATAGTTAACTCGTTAGGTATAATCTATCTGACTTAAGCAGGAAACTTTCGTGGCACAGGCGTCGTCTTGGCGACAACAACTCGTAAACCAGATCCAATTGGCTCTGTCGCAGAAACAATTAAAAATGCCAGTCCTCAAGCTGTTTCCCCGGCACCCAGATCAGGGATCGGGCAGCTGGCTGGTGGTGAGCGCCGTTGTGGTGGTGATGCTGTTCTGGAACTGGAAGCTCCTACTGGCTACCGGCGCTGGTGTGTTGGTAATGTTGCTGGTTTACCTGATGCAGGAGTGGGACTGGCAAGTACACTGGTCGAGCCTGCAACGGTTTTTTAGTGGTTCCAACCGGCAATTAACGCTTGCCGTTGGCAGTGGCGGCATTGCCAGCCTCAGCACCTATATGGCAGTTTCCATCTGGGTAGACTCTGACAGTCCCTGGATTGCTGCTGGTGCAATTCTTCAAGGTCTGGGCACTCTGGCAACCCTAATCCTGTTGGTCTGGCAAATTATTAGCCGTCAACTGAATCGGGATGAAGCTAACCTGAACCATTGGTTAACGGAGCTGACGCAGGTAGACCCCCTGAAGCGTCTGATTGCGGTTCGCCGACTTTGTGCCTTAGTCACAGAGGCTCGGTTAGAGCGGGAGCATCGACGTAGTGTTGCCGAATACTTTCGGCTGATGCTGAATCAAGAACCGGAAGCAGCGATCCGAGATGCGGTTCTCGATGGTCTGCAAGCATTGGAGAGTAACCAGCCGTTAATTAAGGGTAGTCAACCGTTAAAGACGCCTGTTGTTTTGAAGCGCTCTGTGGCTAAAGTCCGCAGGAAGAATTAAGCAGGGGGGCAGAGGAGCCGAGAGACAGGGAAGAAGCGATCGCCCCCGCTTAATTTTTGCTTTTTAATATCTCTTTTTAATTCTCAAACTTGGGTTCCGCTTTCTCCACAGAGGAATCATTGACTCCTAGCGTCAGCTCTAAAGGCGTTTGGGAAGGATATGCCTTGACAACCTCTCGATAAACATCGTAATTCGTCGGCAAGGCAACACTCTGCCCGTTGCTGCGATAAGTAATTTGGTAATTCACATCTCGCAAAATCTCTGGCTGGCTTGCCTTTTCGGCAGGTTGCAGCCGCTGTTCAATTTCATCAAGCGTGGGTCGTGGTGGCAGTGCAGACCACCAAAGTTCCCATTCGTCGGGGCCAATTACCGCGCCTTCTGGCTTCTCCCCATTGCGGTTGAGTAAGGAAGTAGAGCCAAAAGTTTCGATTCGCTCTTGATTGCGACCCGGATTAGTCGAGTAACCGACTTTCCAGGTTAAAGTTGTCCGGGCGGTTGCTTCATACTGGTTAGTGGTTACGGTGCTGCACCCAGAGAGAGCAAATAAAAGAGAAGCTCCCGCCAGTATGGCAAAACATGGTCTTTGTTGTTTAAATTGACCTTTGAGACTCACCGTCTGTTGACACCCATTAGAAAAACGACATCAAAGAGCAAATGCAGCTAGCTCCGCTATTTCCTATTGTGTACCGAATTCTTCAGCCTGCCTTTCCCCGTTGTCTGTGGTCGGGTACTGGAAATTCACGAGCGATCGCTCTCACGTTTGATGATGGCCCCCATCCCCAATACACTCCCGAACTCTTGAAAGTGCTAGACCACTACGGCATACCCGCCAGTTTTTTTTGGCTGGGTGTTTGCGTTAACCGCGCACCAGCGACTGCCAAAGAAGTCTACCGGCGGGGTCACTGGCTTGGGCTACATGGGTACGATCATCGCGCTTTTCCCAAGCTGAGTCCAGCTGACCTCAAACAAAGTATGGAACAGACACAGCAGGCGATCCAACACGCCTGTCAACTCGATCCACGATTTATTCGTGACGTTCGACCTCCCAATGGTTTGTTTACACCCCAGACCTTAGATTTATTGCAGCAGTGGAACTATCGACCTGTCATGTGGAGCGTGGTGCCGGAAGACTGGGTACAGCCTGGGGTTAGCGTCGTCGTACAGCGAGTTTTGCGGCAAGTCCAAAATGGTTCGGTCATTGTTTTGCATGATGGCTATTATGGAGGTCAAGATGTGGCTGAAACGACCGCCCAGTTAGTGCCTAAACTATTGCAGCAAGGATATCAATTTGTTACCATCGATGCGCTGTGGCAGCAAAGTCAGTTGACCTCTTTAACCTAAATACGAAATATATTGATGTTTTCTCTGTCACATTTTGGCTCTTGTTGATTAGAATGACGGAATAGAATTCAGCCATTTGTCGCAACCCATCGCCCATCAAGCGTCAGTAGGATAGAGTTGCATTTAAGCAAAATGCGAAATCAAGCAATATTTTCTCTAGTTTTGCCTAAACGTTCATTACTGCTTAGTGCTACTCTCCCCAAACCTTTGACGCTTAACTATAGGCTATTTATAGAAAGACAGCGCTCAACTGGCTGGAGGCATCACCAAATCAACCAGCGAGTGTTGCTGGTAAATCCTGTACAAGCTAGTTGAAGGAGATGAGATCGGAGTGGGTGTATCAATTCCAATCGGATTATCCATTGGGAAAAGCCGCCTTGACATTAACTTCATATTTGAAGGTTTAAATAAACCAAAAGCGTGCAAGTTTTGTGAGAAAGGCTACAATCGGAAAGGTTTTGAACACTACCAGCATTAACACCTATTTCAACGCGGTTATCGAACGCTGGCGTTGCACGCAAGCGCATTCTCTCTTTTCTCTCATTGAGCCAGTCAGCAAGCGTTGAAAGCTGGCAAGGTAAACGACTGGCTAACTTGTTTTGTAGATTAACTAACACCATCTTCTGGTCTTTAACTGAAGGAGCATGAGGAATTCGGCATGACCCAGGCCAACGACGTACTCGAAATCATCACTCCGCCTGAGAGCGAGTTGGATCTCTTAATTGATGAAGACGCGGATCAAGACGACTTTGTAGACGTAACGCCCGATGAAGACGAAGGTAAGCCTGGTAAGGTCAGTAGATCCCGTCGTCGGGTGCAAACGAAAAAGAAACACTACACTGAGGATTCGATTCGTCTCTATTTACAAGAAATTGGTCGGATTCGTCTCTTAAGAGCCGATGAAGAAATTGAACTCGCACGCAAGATAGCCGACTTACTAGAATTAGAGCGTTTGCGCGAGCAACTGATCGAAAATCTGGAGCGGGAACCGCAGGATATAGAGTGGGCTGAGGGAGTGCTGAAATCTGAGCGAGTCTGGGAACAACTCGCTACTCAGCTAGGGCGAGAACCCCAACAAGAAGAGTGGTCTAAAGAGGTGAAGAAGCGCCTACCAGCGTTCCGACATCGCCTCTATGTAGGTCGCCGCGCTAAAGACAAAATGGTGCAGTCAAACCTGCGTTTGGTGGTTTCGATTGCCAAAAAATATATGAATCGCGGCTTATCCTTCCAAGACTTGATTCAGGAAGGCAGTCTAGGCTTGATTCGAGCCGCTGAAAAATTTGACCACGAAAAAGGTTACAAATTCTCCACCTATGCAACGTGGTGGATTCGTCAGGCAATTACGAGAGCGATCGCAGATCAATCTCGCACCATTCGACTACCCGTTCACCTGTACGAAACCATTTCTCGGATCAAGAAAACAACGAAGCTTCTATCTCAAGAAATGGGTCGCAAACCCACTGAAGAAGAAATCGCTACTCGTATGGAAATGACCATCGAGAAACTGCGATTCATTGCTAAATCAGCTCAGTTACCCATTTCTCTAGAAACTCCCATCGGTAAAGAAGAAGACTCCCGTCTGGGTGACTTCATCGAAGCAGATGGTGAAACCCCCGAAGATCAAGTTTCTAAAAACCTCCTCCGGGAAGATCTAGAAAGCGTCCTCGACACCCTCAGCCCCCGCGAACGGGATGTGCTGCGTCTGCGCTACGGTTTGGATGATGGACGCATGAAAACTCTTGAAGAAATCGGTCAAATCTTCAACGTTACCCGCGAACGGATTCGTCAAATTGAAGCGAAAGCTCTCCGCAAGTTGCGGCATCCCAATCGCAACAGTATTCTCAAAGAATACATTCGCTAGACAATCCTTTTTAGCGAGATAAATAATAGTAGGGGCGGGTTTCTTTACCTGCCCCTACTATTATTTGGGAAACAAAAAACTGGGAGTTCCTAGATAAACTCCCAGCGAGCTTTTGAAATTGACCAAATTTATAAAATTGAAATATATTACATCAGACCCCAGAAGTGAAGCACGCCTTGACCTGTGGTGAGTTCAATCATCATGGCAATGAAAAAGCCGATCGTGGCAAAACGCCCATTCCAATTTTCAGCTTGGGGCGTAAAGCCAATCTTGGTTGCATCGTTGCGGTCTTGAGTTTGCATAGTCTTAACTCCATAAAATAAACTTTTGTTACCATCTGTACAAGAATGTAACTAAAGAATTGTAAACGCGCAGCAATCTGCTTCGCGAGGCAGATGAATTTTAGCTTTGGTGCGAAAATAAAAAGCACTTGGGCTGGATTTCTGACACTCTCTTCGTTTTGCCGGGGACGACCCCCAGCACCCCTCTCTTTAGGAGAATGATATGTTGCTAAACGCCTCACAACCGCTAAGCGATCGCCTAGACGATTACTACCACCAGATCAAGGCTGTCATTCTCAACCGTCAAAATCCGATTACGGGTCTGTTGCCCGCCAGTACTGCAATTAACGCCCACGGCGACTACACCGATGCCTGGGTACGCGACAACGTTTACAGCATTCTCGCCGTTTGGGGATTGGCGCTAGCTTACCGCAAAGTCGATGAAGACAAAGGGCGCACCTACGAGCTAGAACAAAGCGTCGTCAAGCTGATGCGGGGGCTGTTGTTCTGTATGATGCGACAAAGCCACAAAGTCGAGGGTTTCAAACAAAGCCAATCCCTCCTAGACTGCCTGCACGCCAAGTACAACACCAGCACGGGTGATGTCGTAGTCGGCGATGATGCTTGGGGACACTTGCAGTTAGATGCCACCTCGCTATTTCTGCTGATGCTGGCTCAGATGACGGCATCGGGGTTACATATCATCTACGCCATTGACGAAGTCAACTTTGTCCAAAATCTGGTCTATTACATTGGCAGAACTTACAGAACCCCCGATTATGGCATTTGGGAGCGAGGAAATAAGATAAACCGGGGGAATCCAGAACTAAATGCCAGTTCGGTCGGGATGGCAAAAGCCGCTTTAGAAGCAATTAGCGGACTGGATTTATTCGGAGTGCGCGGTTCTCAGGCTTCTGTAATTCATGTGCTGCCGGATGAAATTGCTCGCGCTCGTATGACCCTGAAATCCCTGCTACCAAGGGAATCTAGCTCCAAAGAAGTGGATGCGGCTAGCTTGAGCGTCATTAGTTTCCCAGCCTTTGCGGTGGAAAATATGGAGCTGATGGAACGCACTCGACAGAAAATCATCGACAAATTGGAGGGACGCTACGGCTGCAAACGCTTTTTGCGAGATGGACACCAAACTGTTTTGGAAGATACCAGCCGCTTGCACTACGAACCTTGGGAGTTGCAGCAATTTGAGCATATTGAGTGCGAATGGCCTTTATTTTTTACCTACCTGGTTCTGGATGGCTTGTTTCGAGGAGATGTCGAACAAGTTAAGGACTACCAAGAGTGTCTGGAGTTTCTGCTGATTGAGCAGGACGGTTTGCGGCTGCTACCGGAGCTTTATTATGTCCCGGCGGAAAAGATTGAGGCGGAGAGACTGAACCCCCACACCCAAACGCGCCTGCCGAATGAAAATATCCCCTTGGTGTGGGCGCAAAGCTTGTACCTGCTAGGAGAAATGCTGAGTGAAAAGTTAATCGCGGTGGGAGATATTGACCCGCTGGGACGGCACCTTAGTGTCGGTCGGGAAGGAAACCCGATGGTACAAATTGCGCTGCTGGCAGAAGATGAAAAGTTACAGGCTGAATTAGCAGTTCACGGCATTGCAACGCAGACGCCGCAACAACTGGAGCCGATTCAGGTGCGTCAAGCAACAGAACTTTCGGCGGTTTATACCCAAATTGGGCGGAACGATAAGCTGGGACTCACGGGCAGACCCGTGCGCCGGTTGCGGACTTTAACAACATCGAGGATTTTTCGCATCCGGAGCGAGACGATTGTCTTCTTACCGTCATTTTTGGATCAACAGCAGTTTTACCTGACCCTTGACTACCATTTCTTAGTTGCTGAAATTCAGAGCGAACTCGCTTATATTCAGCGCAATTGGTTTGAGCTAGGACGTCCTACCATGACGTTGTTGCTGACCCACGCAATGCTGGAAACCGGCTCAGAGGCGCTTCTGGAACTGATGCAGGAGCTAAAAGATGGTTTATGCAATGGGGTTCGAGTGAAATTGGGGCGGCTGAATCAGCTGATGCTGACATCTGGGACACAACGAATTGATTTTCTACACGACTTTGAGTTTACCCAATCGCCGGTTCAAGATGCCGCGACGCGGCGGTACTACCTGACCAGCCATCCCGATAAAAATTGGCCGCTGGGTAATACTCAAGAATTTATGCTGGAGTGCGAAACCAATTTGGGGTTATTGCTCTCTAGCCTGCGGGAGTCGGAAAACATCTACGAACAAATCGAGTTGTTGCATACCTTAGTGCGGTTGCAGGGATTGGATTTTGATACCGGCTTTGGAGGGCCGGAACAGCGAGTGACAGTGGCGGATTTGCTGGATGAAGTTTACACCAAGGCAGGCACCAGCGAAGCGTCCCCCCACTGGACGGTGGTACGTCATGCGGCTGGGTTACTGAATAAGGTTGATATTGGCTTGTCGGATGCGGTGACGGATATCCTGGTGCGGGGCAAGCAGATTACGGTGGGCAAGGCGTATACTGAGGCGTCGCTGATGGCACGCCCGATGTCTTATACAGAAATTATGGACAAGATCCGCGAGTTCTGTGGGGAGGATATTCGCGATCGCGTCTTCACTCAAGAAATCCTAATTTACCTGGGTCTGCTGATCAAGGGGGAACCTCAGCTATTTGACGGTTTGCTGACGCTGCGGGTGGGATATTTGATCCTGCTATTGACTAGCGAATTAGCGCACGAGTTGCGGCTGACTCAGGATGAAGCTTATGAACACTTGATGCAGTTAAGTCCTTTTGAAGTGAGAATGCGACTGCGCCAAGTATTGGCTGGGTATGAGGGGATGAACCAAGTGCTGCGCCAGCAAGAATCTTTACACGTCAAACAACAGGAACAGGAGATTGAGTGGGTGGTGCCAGTGGAACCCGATGAGGAAGAGGCACCCACTGCTGGGGGTTGGTTGCGACAGCGACAACTAGATGGGGCACTCAATCGAGTCCCGAAAGATTTTTATCCCAGCGTTTGGAGATTGCTGAAACACTGCAAAGGTGTAGTGATTGGGGATAAGCTAGAGCGTCGCAATCGTTTGGATAGCCATTTGATTTTGTCAGAAATGACGCCAGGGGAAAAGAATTTTGCCCTGCGAATCGAGCATTTACTCAATAAAATACAGGCACCGGAATACCGAAAGGTAAATATTGAGGCATTAATGGAATTGGCAGCGATCGCTCAAGCGAATCCAGAGTTACAAGTAGAAGAATATATTGTGCTAGATGTGCTAATTGGTCATGCCGTGCGCTTGGCTTGGTTGGACAAATTTCCAGAAAGAGCAGACCGCTATGACGAGTATAAAGCCGCCGCATGGCGTGCCTTTTACGGCACTTCTCCCAGAGATTGTGCGGCTTCTATTGTCAAGGCGTTCCGCTTCCTGACTCAATTTGGGCAACGCAGTGCTGCTTAAAGTTGCTTAGATTGAATATTTGAAACGCAAAGGTACGCTAAGGAAAACGCAAAGGTACGCGAAGTTAGATTGATTTCTCTCCGTATCTTTGTGTAAAAAGTAGATATTAGCGTTGAAGTTATATGCTTAATTTTTTCGCTAATTTAATATCATCGAAGTTGGGAAAGGCAGGCGCTTAAGAGGATAGCGATTATAGTAAAATTTTCCCCCTAGCTACGCTTACCGACTAGCAACGTTTGGGTGAGTTGCCAGAATAGCATTGGCAAAAGATTGAGTTAATTTATGTTTCAAGCTACTCGTCGGCGATTAGCTATTTGGTACACGGCTGTTACAGCGGTACTGCTACTGCTATTTGCCACTGGGGTTTATTTGTATGTCCGCAACACGCTGATTGAGCGCGTGGATGACACCCTCAATCATGTAGTGGAAGTGGTGCAGCGATCGCTCGTGATTGAAACCGCCCCGAATGGCAGTTCATCCGTCAATGTTGAAGCCAGTTTTCGCAACGATGCAGAAGCCGCTGAAGACGACCACATCGACCTAGAGTGGTTTAGCCCCACAGGTGAATTACTCTGGTCAACTCTCTCCGAACCTTTAGATATTCCCATTCATCTCAACCGCACTGGTGAAACCGTGCCGGTCGTTCGGGCTTCCTGGCAAGGGATATTAGACTCGGAATTTTGGTCTTCGACCAGGGAGGCAACGAAGGACTCCAAGCTGCTTTTGCGACAGGTAACACAACGAGTGCAAATGGGGCGTCAGGTGCTGGGATATCTGCGCGTCAGCCATCCTTGGTTTGAGGTTGCCAAACCGACTCGTTTGTTGATGGTCGATTTGATTTTTGGCACCGGACTAATGTTGATTTCTGTGGCGACTAGCGGCTGGTGGCTTTCCGGGTTGGCGATGGAACCCGTGCGAGAGTCTTACCAACGGCTTAAACAATTCACCGCTGACGCCTCCCACGAACTGCGGAACCCGATTGCCATGATTCAAACGAATGTGCAGGTGGCGCTGGACGATCCCGATCTTGTAGAAGCATCTGGGGAGGCACCCATCCATTACCGACAACAGCTGAAGGTTGTAGAACGGCTTACTAGGCGTTTAGGGCGTTTGGTGGACGATCTGCTATTTCTGGCGCGGCAGGATAGTGGCATGAAACAACGCACTTGGGTTCAAGTTCACCTTGATGCCTTGTTGATGGAGGTGATTGAAGAACAACAGCTAGTCGCTGCGGAGAAAGGTGTCAAGCTATCTCTCGATTTTGGATTGCCAATTTTAAATATGGGAATGATTGAGCAAGAAAATCTCCCCTCCCAAATCCCAAATCCCAAATTTGAAGAGGATGCCTTTGCGATTGAGGGAGATTGGGATCAACTGGCGCGTCTATTCACAAATCTGGTTAGTAACGCCCTGCAATACACTCCAGCAGGGGGTAAAGTTGATGTGATATTGCAATGGGTCGATACCATGAATCGCCTCGCCACGAAACGCCACGGGATGCCCCATCTGCAAGTCGGAGTCAGCGACACTGGCATCGGCATTCCAGAGTCGGCACTGCCCCACATTTTCGACCGATTCTATCGAGTCGATCCAGCTAGAACTCATATCGCAGGAAATACAACGGTAACGGGATCTGGATTAGGGTTAGCGATCGCGCAGGCAATTGTTGAAACTCACCAAGGTCATATCCAGATTGAAAGTATTCTCCATCAAGGTACAACCGTTACCGTCACTTTACCGGCAGCCACAGAAGAATATTAGGAAGGACAAATTCATTCATCTTTCATCCCCTTCCTCATCCTTCCGAAGACTCTACTTTAGAAATGCTTCCCCTGGCAGATGCAGGGATCAAGCTTGACCTACTAATTTCTTGAATAGCGGCTAAGGCAATTTAGCCAAATTTAGACCCAAAAGTGGTTTTGAGACTCTCTTTGAGTTTCAATTGCTCTACTCGTTATATACGAGCGCTTTCTTATGGAAAGTTTAGGGCAAAGCGCCGCGTTTACTAAATCCGACATTCAAAATATAAGGAGATTCTGATGACAATACCCTTAAGAGAAGATGTTGCTTACATTTTACTCAAAAAAATTCACGAAGGTGACAGCGAACCGGGTAAGCATGAAGTAGCCTTCACGGCGGCAGACTTCGCTGGTAGACAAGTCACAGAAACCGACCTGATGGGGCACTTAGATTATTTAAATCAAAAGCAGTATATCGATGCTGAATTTACTGGCAATGCTTACGCTAATCAGGAAGATACCACGGATGTCGTTAATCCGAAAGAGTTCGACTTCCGCATTGCCAATTCCTACGATCCCTCTGATGGTTTAGCACCTCATCTAATTAAATTTAAAAGTGCCAGACTGACCGAAAAAGGGCAACGCCTGTTGGAAAAAATGGAGGAAAACCCGCCAGCAGCCCTTAAGGAAGGTCCTGTGGTTCCCATTGCCACAAAAGATATGCCCTTCCTAGAGAAAGTGATGTTCAGGGGCGAACTGGAAGATATCTTTGATGCTAGAGATATTAGTGAGGTTGTGTTCCGTACCATGCGGGATATGATGACGAATGAAGCCGCCGATCGGGTGACTTCTGAACTGCATGAACCAGTAGAACCGACAGAAGATAAGGCGCTGCAAAACGAAATTGCTGACTTGTGGCAGGATACCAATCCAATTGTCCATTTCCTTAGCCGGATTCGTCCTCCCCTGATCATTAAGGCTGATACTTTTCTATTCCGGATTCGCCAAGAAGCAGGTTTGCCGCAAGGGGTAGAACCAGAAATGGCAATTAAGGCTGTGTTCTCGGCGACAAAAGATGAATTGTCCGAAGAACGGATTCAGGAAATTGCTGGCTTCTTACCCGACAAAATTAGAGAACTCTGGGAGCAAGCCTAACTTTTTGAAAAAGGCAAAAGTAAAAAGAGCAAATTCTTTACTTTCGCCTTTTACTGACTAGAATTTAAATTTTTTTTTGCTGCCCGACGAGTACCAAATTGCTGAAGTCGGGCAGTATAAATGCTTTTAAAAAACTGAATTAAAGGAGAATCAATAATGATTCACAAACATCAGCCAATCAAAAAAACACTAGCGTTAGCAGGCGCGATTTGTGGGAGTTTGCTCTTTGGCTTACCAGCGCTGGCTCAGATGAACTCGGCTCCAGGGGAGATCGACCAACCGCGCGATACTCGCGATCGCCTGATGCAACCACCGGCAAGTGGCGAGCAGATGATGCAACCACCGGCAAGTGGTGAGCAGATGATGCAATCACCCGCGAGTGGCGATCGCATCATGCAAAATAACTCCACTCCTAACAATGTCAACCAATTGCAGAATAACGCTCAGGGTGCTTCGCCGCTAAATCCTTGTCCTAGCATTTTCTACGAATCTAGATACATTCAAGCGGGCATTCGTCCTCCCGCAGGTTGCCCAGCCGCTCCGCCACTCCAGCCAGGTTCTGCGACTGAGACAACATCCCCAGCGCCGCCAAGACCGGGCGCTGAGACGGCACCGCCGACACAACCGGGTGCTGTGATTCAAGCACCAGCCCCGGAACAGCTACAATCTCCCGCTTCTAACGTGATGCCCATGAATGGGATGGTGAATGTCAGGCTGATCAACCAAACCGGCGATCCCATTACTTACCAGGTGCTGGGCGATACCAATCAGCGAAGACTACCGGGTAGAGATAATATTACGCTCCAAGGCTTGAAAACCCCTGTAAATCTGACCTTTCAACGTCCGAATGGGGCACTGTTGAGAGTCGTTCCCCAAACATCAGGCGAACAAGGAATGTTAGAGGTGGTTTTGGAAGAAACAACGGATCTCAGTGTTGACAAAAATGCCATGACTATCCAGGAAAACGGGAATGTCTTGCTGAACTAACCGTTTTAATATTTCCATAATTAGAAATGTAGGGATGCAAAGCTTTGCATCCCTACATTTCTCTTTTGATTCAAACGCTTTATCTAATCCGAATTTGAGCCAAATTGTTGAGCAAAAGTGCTTCTTCCTGCTCATCCCCAAGGGTACGCGCCAAAACGATCGCTCTTTGGTAGAAAGTACGTGCCGTTACTGGGTTGCCGCTCACCTGATAAAGTTGAGCAAATAACCTGAGTGATTCTAGTTCTTGCCGCAAGTTTTGCGATTCCTGAGCCAAGGTTAAGCGGCGATCGAGCAGTTCAAAACCCTCCTGATACTGCCTAAGCTTGCTGTAGACGACCAGCAGACCATCAATTGCTCGATATTGAGTTGAGCGATCGCGTGTTTGCCGACCCAATCTCAGTGCCCCACGGTATGAAATCTGGGCATCCCGATATTGATTGAGTGCCAGATAAGCATCTCCCAAATTATTCACTGTATTCGCCTCGCCCAGCGGGTCTTTCCCCCGACGCCGAAAAATCAAGGCTTCTTCGTAACGTTTAATCGCTTGCAAATAATCGCCGCTATTTGCCGCCGCCAATCCTAGATTACTTAGCGACAGTCCTTCCCCGGCTTGGCTGTTGATGCTTTGGGCAATTGCCAGTGCTTCAGAAAAGCTTGCTGAAGCCGCCTGCATGGCACCTCGTTGCAGCAAAACGGTGCCGACGTTATTTAAGCCATAAATCTGCCCCTGGAAGTCTGGTTCGTCGCGGGCAACCGCCAACCGGCGTCGCAGGGCATCTTCCGCCTCAAAGTAGCGTCCCAAGCGGGCGTAAGTAAGGCCTAAATAATCGTATGTCTGACCGATTGCCCGCCGATCGCCTATTTGTTGGTAAATATCCAGTGCTTGTATCCAGTAAGGAATTGCTTTTGCTAGGTTTCCTCTCTGTTCCTCCTGTGCGCCCAATCGCAGCAGTCGGTCAGCATCTTCCCTCGCATATCCTTGGGTGCCATTGTTCAAGGGGATACTGAGTTGTTGGTCAATACTAACGGCTTTGGCACTGCTCGGCAAGTAAAAAGTAAACAGTAAAAAGATAAAAGAAACAGAAAAGAATCTCAATTTATTAGCATTGTTCTCTTTTATTTTTTGTGCCCTATTTTTGCCTAGTTTAGCGAATGCTGCAAACAACCACCCTCGCTCCTCATAACTCATAGCTAATCGCTCCACTTGCCTCTTGCTTCTCACCTTTTTGTTGCTTAGCTGCTCCTACCAGATAAATTGTGCGAATATCCTCTGGTAAAGAAGCTTCTAACAGTTGATACCCTTCTTGGAGCTTGACTTGAACCTGTGCGGGAGAAATTGTTTCTCCCTCTGCCTGGAGATAAGCGGCAATCCGCGTATGACTCCAGTTAAAGGTCTGCGCCATCAGCACCATCAATCGCAGCATCGGCGGGAATCGCTCCAACGCTTGTTCGACATAACACCACAGGGGCGGGGAAGCCGCTTGTAGGTTGTAATGAATTGACTCCACGGGTGGCAATTCTGCCTGGTTGATACATACAGCAGTAATGTTGATCAGCCAGTTCTGGAACGTTAGCATCCCAGTCCCGCTAACATCGCGCAAATCCAGTCCGCCTAGCTCAAAGTAGATGTGCCGCCAGGTGAGGGCGAAGAGGTAGTCTGCTTGTACAGGCGATCGCGCCAAATGCTGAATCAGGGTATAAACAATCGGACTATAGCGACTGAAAAGCGCTACGAAGAAGCGCCCCTGCTCCGGATGGCGCTGAAACAAAGTCAGTAATTCCTGATCGCTGTAATGAAACAGCGATTTGACAATCGGATGATTGCTTTCAGGGAAATGAGGAATTTGCACGATTTTGAATCACTTACTGGAGTCATTCTATCCAGGAACGATCCCTAATATATCTAGTGTTTTCAGGAATGGAAATGATACTTGTATTTTTAGCCCGTGGGAAGAGTGCCAATCGCCCTTTATTTTTTTAGCTGCTTTGATCGCTTCAGTGCGATGAATGGAGTAGCGATCGCGCTCAACAAACTCCCATCCTTCTGATTATCTTTCTCATTTTGTAAAGGCAAGATACCCGACTTCATAGAGAAATCGGGTATCTGAAATCGTAGCGATCGCCTTGTCTCAGCATCGAGCTAGATGACTTGCTGCGTCAGTTTTATTTAACTTCGGCAGACTTGCGGAGTATTTTAGAGACTCGTTTAAGCTTGATAGAATTAAATAGCACTCTTGACTGCTTTACAGTCAAAGTGTTATGTGCAACCGTAAGTTTAGTTTTCAATAGAGTTCTTCAAGCCTTGTAGGTTCATGGTTCTAGCAGCAATTGATACGATTTCTCTTCTGCCTCAGCTCGTTCATTTAGGTGCTTTTTTCCCTGAATTACCTCTAGATGGTCTCTTGTCTACTCAAGGCATCATGGTGATGCTCTTGGCAGCCTACGCTGGTGCTATGTGGATGTTTCTCACCAGCGCCCCAAAAGTCCATACCGTCATGGTGTCCGATTTAGACACGGCGCGACAGTTTTATGAAGGCTTGCTAGATTTGCCAGTCGCAGAAGTGCCGCTGCACTACTACTACAACTACGAGCAAACGTTGGGAGCTACTGCCATCGATCCGCTTTATCTCTCACCCACGTTGGGAGGAAGCACTGCTACCCAAAAGCTGAATGGTACGGAAGGTTTATGGTATCAGCTCAAGAAGAACACCCAACTGCACGTAATTTCTGGAGCCAGTTTGGGGAAGAAAAACCAGCAGCGCCACGTTTGTTTTGACCACGATTGCCTAGAGATGGTGCTGATGCGGGTGCAAATGCGGGGCGTCAAGCACAAAATTCGCCGCGACAAACCATTGAATTTTTTGGTAAAAGATTTGGATGGTCGCGTGATTGAAATGGCAGAAGTATCGAATTAGCGATCTTGACCTTTCCTTAACTCCTCCCTATTTCTCCCGAACCCTCCCCTTGTAGAGGAGGGTTCGGGAGAAATGTTTGTTAGTGGAAAAGAACAGGAAGAAATTTTTGGATTTTTTGGTTCTTTTTAATTCTCCCCTTCCATAGTCGGGAAGGGGCAGGGGTTAGGTTGATTCTGGGATAGCGTCGGATTTTTCGGGTTTGAGGAGAGGGAAAGCGATCGCATCCCGAATGCTGGCACAATCGGTTAGCAGCATCACTAAGCGGTCAATTCCAATCCCTAAACCACCTGTCGGCGGCATTCCATACTCCAGCGCTGTCAGGAAATCTTCATCCACGCCTTGCGCTTCCAAATCTCCCGCCGCCTTTCGCGCCGCTTGCGCTTCCAGTCGTTGCCGCTGATCGATAGGATCGGTTAATTCTGAGAAACTATTTGCCGTCTCCCGTCCGACGATAAATAGCTCAAATCGCTCTACCAATCCTGGTTTCGAGCGGTGCGGCTTAGCCAGGGGAGAAATTTCCACCGGATAATCCAGCACAAACGTCGGCTGAATCAGATTCGGTTCGCATTTTTGCTCAAAGGCTTCGTTAAGAATTTTGCCAATCGATTCGCATTCTTCTGCGCCTCCGATACCTGCCTCACTTGCTGCTGCGATTGCAGCTTCCAGCGTTGGGAAAGCGGCAAAATCTAAGCCAGTTTGCTCCTTCACTAAGTCGTGCATGGTAACGCGACGCCAAGGCGGTGTTAAGTTAATCGGTTCGCCTTGATAAGTAATTTCCAGCGTCGCCAGCACCTCTTGCGCCACAGTGGTAATAATTCCCTCCGTCAGCGCCATCATGTCCTGATAGTCGGCGTAGGCTTGATAAACCTCAATCGTGGTGAATTCGGGGTTGTGGCGGGTAGAAATCCCCTCATTCCGGAAAATCCGCCCCAGTTCAAACACCTTCTCAAATCCACCTACAATTAGCCGCTTTAGATGGAGTTCTGTGGCAATCCGCAGATACAACTCCATATCCAGCGTGTTGTGATAGGTGATGAAGGGACGCGCATCCGCACCGCCAGCTTCTCCTTGTAACACTGGCGTTTCAATTTCAATAAAGCCCAGTTTATCCAAATAGCGGCGAATTCCGGCGGTAATGAGAGCGCGGCGGCGGAAGGTTTCCCGCACTTCCGGATTAACAATCAAATCCACGTAACGCTGACGATAGCGCTTGGCGACATCCGTCAATCCATGCCACTTATCCGGTAAAGGCAGCAGCGACTTGGTGAGAATCGCGTACTGCTTGACGTAAACCGATAGCTCACCCTTTTCCGTGCGTTTAACTGTCCCCTTGGCTCCCAGAATATCCCCGGCATCCGTTAGATCCTTTAGGTGTTTAAAGGCATCCGGGACATCCGCCATCCCTTCATCGATTCTTTTCTTCTCCAGATACAGCTGAATCGAGCCAGTTTCGTCTTGCAAGGTAAAGAAGGCAAGTTTGCCGAAGACGCGACGCGCCATAATGCGTCCAGCAATGGCGACTTCTACTTCAACTTCTTCACCGCTTGGCAAATCTGCGTATTTTTCCTGCAATTGCGCCGCATGGTGGCTGGATTCCCACTGGTAAGCGTAGGGATTCATTCCCAGTTGCTTTAGCTGTTCGACTTTCTCTAACCGCGTGGCGCGGATATCATCTGAGGACATGGTAAGGAACTTTTAGGGGCAATCTTTGATTTTAGGATGCTCTGGGCGAGTCTGTTAACTATTGTGTCTTGTTTTTGCGGTGGTGACGGGAAGAGAGGCGCTTGAGGAGGATGGCACTTAGAAAAGCTCATGGTGAATTAGCTACTTGTCTATTTTGTTAGTGCTTTCGGCTGAGTTTTCTGCCGTCTCTTCCTGCCTCATAGTAGCTGGTTTCAATGCCTTGGGAGCTTGAGCAAGTTTAGCTCCTCTGAGGTCTCTGAGCGCGTTCACTGTTAGTTCCTCTCGATTGAAGACGATAGTGCGTGTTTTTTTATCTTCCATTTTTTTGAGATATTGTGTAACGTTCATCCAATAAAGCTTTTCGTCACTATCGCGAACTATAAGGTATACGTCATATCGATGTGACTGCCAATACTCTATATGTCGCTCCTTTTCAATTTGAAAAGTATATACTCCATCTTTTTTGCGTTTCTTCAAGTAAGAATTGCCGGATTTTAGCTGTATATAAATTTTTTCGCCGGAAGCCTCACCTTTGTGATTCCTAAATTCTATTTCTCCATCAATACCGTTATCATCGTTGGTTATTAAGCGAGGAATTTGATTAGCTTTACCGACAAGAGACATAAATTCGCCCTCAAGGATGATTCTCTTGCTGGCGTTATCGAGGTTAGCATCAATCTGCCTATCCATTTGGCGAACTTCGGTGATGAATCTGTCATCCTTGGCGAAGGTTTCTTCGATTAAATCAGACAGAGTGATCGCTGCATCGCAGTAGCTACAAGTTATCGTCGTAAGTCCCCTATCGAGACGAACCTTAACTGCTTTCCTGTCTAAAACTTCTTCTTGGCACTTTGGGCAGCGATAGATTCGTTCTCTTTTAACACTGCCATCGAGCGCTCTGCGGCGTAGATGTTCGTGGACGTACTTAAGAAACAAAATTTTGGTAGCATCGGGCACATCTACCCCAAAGAACACTGTAATCTGTCCAGTTCCTTCAGCAAGTTCCTTCAGGATAAAACCACACCTATTCACCTCGCCTTCTAAACCGTAAGGCAAAAATATTGCTGCATTCTTCCATAGTGATTCCTTCTTGAAGGCTTCACTGTAGTACAGGCGTACAACCAGTGTTGCATAGACATTCAATAGTGCGCCCTCAAATTGGTAAGTAACAGTGGAACCTTCCACATCGGGATATTTAGGCAGCTCTCGGTTAAACTGAGACGGAAATACCAACTTTCCTTCATCTAGAATGGCAAGTTCCTTTGTGATAAAAAGTTCGACAACTGATTGAAGGATAATACGTTCTTCGTTCTCTGCCTCTCGTTGTAGCGAACCAAAATTGAATTTTCCTTCTCGTGCTGCCTGCTCCTCTAGGCATCCGAGACCATCAGGTTGTTTCCGGGCAGCAATTGCCATTGCCGAAGCATAATTATCTAACAGTTCAGGTTGTAGTAAAACATAGTCGCCAAATGATAGTATCTTCACCAAGTCGTGGGCTTCTACTCGTTCAATGGCATTCCGAAAGTCTTTACCTTCAAAGTTTGCTTTGGAGACTATCCGAAACTGTTGCATAATATCCGTAGCTGTTTTTAAAATATGACCATTCTGTTTCTGATTAACAATAAAATCTTTCATCTGCTTGAGCAGATGTCCACAAAGAGTGAATGGCAAATTATCCCAATCAATAGCCTTATTAATCTGTTGCCGTAGTTCCTTAACTCCCTCGCCAGTTTTAGCAGATGTACGAAAGGCTCCTTGAAAACCTTTTTCCAATGCATCAGCATTCATCCGCTCATCAGTGACAGTGAGTATGCAGGTGTCGGTTCGTGCTGCTACAAGGTATTTCACTAAATGCTCACTGCCTTTAGCTTGTCGTAGTGCTTTGTTCCAAAAGTCAACTCGATGGTAGGGGTCAGTACGACTAGAACCATTAAAGAGGACGAACGCCACGTTAGTTTGGTCAAGAGATAACTGATGAATAAGATGAAATTCTTCCTGCCCAGCTAAATCCCAAAGTAAGATTTCACGAGTTTCCTCAATACCTTCTTTCGACTTGTGACGGGTAACCCCCAAGCTCCATACATGACGACCGTGAGTTGAGTCAGTCGCCTTGTATTCTTCTCCTGCCAAGACCATCCCCAGCGCAGTTTTCCCAACTGTCTGATCTCCAACCAAAACAACCTTGGCATTGCGATAGCGGATTGATTCAAAGCCCAGAGAAATGTTAAGCAGTCGGTTGATGTTGAGGTTCCAGACGCGGAGCTTTGCTCCCGATTCGCTGATAGTTGCTAAGACAGGTGCTGTAGGATAAAAGGCTACACCACGAGCATAAATAGAATCAGCCTGATTAGGGAAAACTTCTACCTTTTCCCAGATGTCACAACGCCAGAGCCGAATAGTCCCATCAATAGACTTTGATGAGAGAAGACAACCATCGCAGGAAAAGGAAATGCAATTGATCTGGTCAGCGTGACCTTCAAGGATACCTATTAGTTTTCCAGTTCTAAGCTCCCAAATTTGGACGATGCTGTTAGATGCTATGGCAAGATGTTGCTTGTCTGGAGACAATGCCATGCTATAAACTAAACCAATTTCGCCTTTAAGTATTCCGCGCAGTTCTCCCGTGACTGAGTCCCAAAATGAGACGATTCCACAGGATGCTGATACAAGGCTACGTCCGTCTGGTGACCACACCATACTATGGCGTAGTGCTCCCAAATCAGTTTCAAGTTTTTGGCGAAGCTTTCCAGTGTTTGTATCCCAGATCCGAATGGTTGAATCGCGAGAATTTGAAGCAAGGAATCGTCCATCTGGGGACCATTCCACCTTCCAGACTTGATCGGAGTGTCCTCTAAGTATCCGACGACGAAATTTCCCACTCTTCGTGTTCAAAAGCCGAATAGTTGTATCGCCGCAGCCCACTGCAAGAGTCTGCGCATCTGGTGACCAAGCCATACTACTTATGCTGGAATCTCGGTTCAGCTTCCAGATCGTGTTCCCATTATCTGCATCACAGATTCGGACAGTGTTGTTACTGTCAGCAATGGCAAGCATCCAACCGTCTGGAGACCACGCAATGTCAGTGATTAAGCCCTGTTGCTGCGTAAGTTGATAGCGGAGTGTGAAACCAGCGGGGATTTTTTCTTGGGTGATCTGGTTGGACATGGGCTAGTATTCCCTCGTGAGCTGTCAGAGGAGCTAGGTTGTGTTAGGACAGAGCTTTTTCAAAGCTAGAATAGCCGTCGCTACTGTACTATGGCGGTAATGATATGTTAGCTTTTGTCTTTTAAAGGTTTCGGCAAAAAGAGCAAGATAAGTGAAGTGGAAACAGATGCGATCGCATTTTCCCCACATCGCCAGGAAAGCGCGATCGCTGTTAGATGAAGACTAAGGTAATATTATTAATAGATTGGCAATCTGTCGCTTTGAGGCTGGAGCTGCTTAGATATTTAAAAAGCAGCTTCAGCCTCTTGATTGGCAGCTTGAAAGTTAATCTCAACAACAAAGTGAGCCAATCTGAAAAGTTACAAAATAAGCTATCGCTCAGATGCTCGTAGCTCCAAGAAACTCCCGCATATATTGAGTGACCAGTTGCGGTTTCTCTTGCTGCACCCAATGGCTAGAATCGGGGATGTATTTAATCGTAAAGTCTTTGACATAGGCTTCAGTTCCGTAAGTCAGTTCTTTACCAAGTGCAGTATCTTGCTCTCCCCAAATCATTAGCGTAGGAACCTGGAGAATACTCCAATCTTGACTGAGCATTCTCTGCTGAAAAAGATTGCGATAATAGTTCAGGCTGGCGGTCAGGGCACCGGGTTTTGCAGCAGCTTGTTTATAGGCATCCAGATCGGCTTTGGTGAAGGCATTCTTATCAACAGCCATACCCGTGATAGCCGTTTCAATCGATTGGTAATCGAAGGATTGTAAGAGAAATTCTGGTAGCCACGGTAGCTGAAAAAAGAAGATATAGGAACTGCGTAACAGTTGTTGGGGATTACGCATATTTTCGGCAAATTTGGCAGGGTGAGGCAGATTTAGCACAATCAACTTGTCCACCATCGTGGGGTATGAGTAGGCAAAATTCCAAGCGATCGCGCCCCCCCAGTCATGACCCACCAGCACGCAGCTAGAGTATCCGAGTCCCTGAATTACCCCTTCAACATCTTTAATAAATTCATCCATCACATAAGCCGATTGAGCTGCTGGCTTATCGCTGTCGTTATAGCCGCGCAAGTCAAGGGCGACGACTTTATAATCTTTGGCAAATTCGGGGATTAGATGCCGCCAGGAGTACCAAAATTCCGGGAACCCATGCAGCATTAGCATTAAAGGGCCTTCTCCCTGAGTGACGTAGTGCAGCTTAATTCTGTTGCTGGTGATATATTCGTGCTTCCAAGAACCCTCTAGCACAGACATAGATACCTCCTTTGCTGTTGTAGTCATGGCGGCAATTCATCGCCGATGCGGACACTATTCAGATTAACGAATCAACAGCAGAAGACGGCAGCTTCGGAAGAGATAGTTCATCAGCATTCGGTTGATCTTGCTGACGCCGATTGATGAACTGCTTTAGCACTTGCACTAAGATACGAGGCTGAAACAACGCCGTGGGTGGTTTCAGCAGGTGCAAAACTTCTATGAAAACTTGGAACGCTACGGGACTCTCAATCGTGATTAACCTCACACGATCCAGATACCGTTGCATCAATCGGGTCTTCAGATCGGGTTGACCGCCCTCGGTCGTAGGCCAGCGGAAATCCTCGCCTGTCGCCATCAGCCAAGGGATATGATTCACTTTTGCCAGTTGCTTTTGAAAGCGCCGCGTTAAACCTGTTAAATCGTCCTGAGAGTGACGCTGAAATTGCTCTTTTAAGCACTCCTCCAGGGTTAATGCAGCCATCGCCGCCGCGGTCATACCTTGACCATAGATAGGATTGAAGGAACAGACGGCATCACCTAAGACGACAAAGTTTTCTGGCAATCTGGATTGTTCGTAGTGACGCAGGCGGTTTTCTGTGCCGCGATGACAGTAGATGGGTGAAATCGGTTGGGCTTGTTTGACCACTTCGTAGAGAATGGGCGATCGCAAGCTGCGGGCAAATTCCAAAAAGCCAGCTTCGTCGCTGGGTGGATAGTCTCGACCCAAACCAGCCAGGGTGATCACAAAAGCGTCACCCTCACAGGGATAAAGCAGCCCACCGCGAGAGTTTTCCCCTGGTTTAGACCACACCACGATGGATTTCCAATCGCTTTGGAAATCCGCTGGACGTTGATACCAACGGCTGGCGTAGCCTAAAAAGGAGTTAATGACTGTCTCTTGAGGCGGTGTGTAACCTAATGCCTTTATCCACTCAGGGGTTTTGGAATTCCGTCCAGTTGCATCCACGACCAGATCGGCTGGTAGAGACGCGGAATTTTGCGTCTCTACATCTGCGGCGCTAGTGTTTTGCCCGTGGTTGTGAAATTGCACCTGTACGCCCGTTACCTTAGTTTTGCTGGTGTCGGACAACAACTCGGTTGCTTGGCTTTCTTCCAGAATGCGTACATTGCTGTAAGCAGCCAGTCGGCGGCGAATCATCCACTCCAGCAGGTTCCGACTACAGGCACGAGTCACCAGACCGGAGGGAAAGCGGGGTGCCCAGCCGCCAAAATCTAGCATGGGACAGTCTAACGTCCAGTCCAAAGCAGTAGCGCCAGCAGCCGCTAATTCAGTACCTAACCCAGGAAACAGTTGCTCTAAAATCTGCTGCCCCCGCAACAGCAGAACGTGAGCTTGGTGGGCTTGGAGTACGCCTCGGCGCGTCTCCGGTTTGTCTGCGATGCGATCGCGTTCAATAATCGTCACTTGGTTAAAGCGTTCGGCAAGCACTCGCGCTGCCAGTAGCCCAGCCATACTGCCACCGATGACAATGGCTTGTCTATTGCTGCCAACCGCCAGTTGGTGAGGGACGGACATAGACGTTTGAGTTTTTTTGGGTGATTTAGATGTATGTCAGCTTAATTTTGCTTCTGATTCTATCAGCGTCTGCTTCTCTTCTTTTTCTTGTAGCAATAGTCCTCCGAGATGAATCACTGCCAGAATCAGCGCCCCAATGGAAAGAATGTAACTATGCAACGTGTACAAATGGGCAACTGTTACCGTATTGATGGCTCCACCCCCCGTGAGGATTTCTCGGAGTAGGGAACCAATTCCAGGGACGGCTTCTACTGTGCCTAATTCGATGGTGAAACGCCAGTACCCTAACTGTGTCCAATCGAGAAGCATGGCAGTCCAACCAAGCGCGATCGCTACCAAAGTTAATAAAATTCCGCTAATCCAAGCGGTCAGCCAGCTTCGGCGAAATTTTTCACCGAGAAACATCACAACAATCGCTATCAGAGAAGCCCCAATTAATCCATTTCCAGCAATCTCATGGAGACGCTGAATTAGCCAACCATTGGGAATCTCTGATTTGATTTCCCTCAAGGAATTATAGGCTCCACCTGCGGTCGGTTCGTAATAGAAAGATAGAAGAATTCCGGTGACGGCTGCTGTCAGGCTCAAAGACAAAATTGCTACAGCCAAAATAGTAGCCAGTCGTCGAAGTACAAAAGCGTACTGCACATTGTTCATGGCTAACTCCAACCTTTTTCGGTTGAATATGTATTTATACTTATTGTATTTATTTTTTCTGATTTGAACCCAAAAAATTATTAAATTTGTGAGCAAAACGAGCAGCAAAGAGAACGCCAACGCCAAGACCCGGAACGCAATTCAGGGGATGCTCCCGTTACTGTCTCTGTAGGGTGTTAGGAAAATCCACATTCTCAGAACAAAACAGCCGATTTTCCTCACCACTGATGCTCTGCCGCCATGAATGTCTCGACAGATGCAACATCCAGAGGTCGGGAGAAAAAGTAACCTTGTCCATACTCGCATTGCAGGGTTCTGAGTTGGGCAAGTTGCTCTGCTGTTTCTACTCCTTCTGCCACCACATCCAAACCCAAGTTGTGAGCCAGTGTGATAATGGTACGGACAATCTCCCAATTCTCGCTATCACTGCTCATTCTACCGACGAAAGAGCGGTCAATTTTCAACGTATCAATCGGAAATCGGTGCAGATAACTTAAAGATGAATAACCCGTGCCGAAGTCATCAATATAGAGTTGGACGCCTAGTTTTTTCAATTGTAAGAGGGTCGCGATCGCAGATTCAGCATTTTCCATCACGGCGCTTTCAGTGATTTCTAACCGCAAACAGCCAGGATCTAAACCTGTTTCTTCTAAAATCTGATGGATTGCTTGAGCGAGATGAGGTTGCGTAAACTGTTTGCTCGATAGATTTACGCTAATAGTTAATGGTTGATGGTTGATGGTTAATGGTTTGTTGCCAGGAACACCGGATGATGAATCATTAACAAGTTGTTTTTGCCATACATACATCTGACGGCACGCTTCCTGTAATACCCACCAACCGATAGGAACGATTAGTCCAGTTTCTTCTGCTACTGGAATAAACTCAGCTGGAGAAATCAAACCGCGTTCTGGATGCTGCCAGCGCGCTAGAGCTTCAAATCCAGTAATTTGACCTGTGGAGAGCGAAACAATGGGCTGGTAGTGAAGTAGAAACTCTTGGCGATTAACAGCCTGCCTCAAGTCAGTTACTAACTGCAAAAGTTCCACAGCGCGAGTGTGCATCGTCATGTCGAAGACCTCATGACGCGCTCTACCCAATGCCTTAGCACGATACATGGCAATGTCGGCATCGCGTAAGAGGTCTTGCGGCTGGTGAGAATCTGTAGTGTTAAAGGCAATGCCAATACTGGCACTGGTAAAGACTTCCTGCCCGTTTAGGTTAAAAGGTAAAGCGAGTTCATTTTGAATTTGGTTCGCAACGCGGGTGGCGTCACTCACATCTTGAATATCTTCTAGAAGAATCGTGAACTCATCTCCCCCAAGACGGGCAACCATATCTCCAGGACGCAGACACCTCTGGAGCCTGTAAGCGATTTCGACAAGTAGTTGATCGCCGGTTGTATGTCCAAGGCTGTCATTGATCACCTTAAAGCGATCGAGATCCAGAAACAGTACAGCAAACAAGTAATCTTGACGCCGTTTTGTCAGCTCAACCAAATGTCCGAGTCGCTCCATGAATAGAGCGCGGTTGGCTAAACCTGTCAGCTTATCGTGAAAGGCATCGTGGATTAATAGATCCTCTACCAGTTTGCGATCGCTAATATCTGTGGCAACACCCAGCACTTGTCGGGCTTTCCCATCTGGTGAGACTAGAGATTTCTTGGTGGTTTGAAACCAACGCACGTTGCCTGTAGAGTCGGTGAGGGTCTCCTCAGAAATGATTTTTTCCGTTTCTCCTATTATCACTTCTCTGTCATCAGAGAGAAACCGTTCTACTTCCTCAAAATTCGGATTGAAATCTGCATCGGTTTTGCCAAGCAAATTTTCAACGGTTGTTCCATAAATACTTGCTAATGCTTTGTTAACCAGAGTAAATTTTCCGTCCCAGTCTTTGACAAAAATTAAATTTGGGGTGGAGTCAATCACATTGCGAAGAAACTCTTGTTGTACTCTAAGTGCTTCTTCCGCTTGCTTGCGGCTGGTAATATCTCGGCTCACAGCGAGGAGACATTGCTGATTGTCAAAGTCAATAATCTCTGCTGATAGTAATGCCACACGCGCCTCACCTGATTTTGTAAGGAAGGTAAATTCTATGTTGCGAACAGACCCTTCCTCCAGCAATATCTGCTTCATGCGATCGCGCTGCTCCTGATTTGCCCAAATCTTCAGCTCAACTGTGGTGCGACCGATGATTTCTTCGCGGGTATAACCAGTAATGTTTAGCAAGCTATCGTTGACTTCAACAAGGCGTCCCTCTGCCAGCGTACTGATAGTGATTGCGTCAGGAGTGGAACGGAAGGCTTTAAAGAATCTCTCTTCTGATGCCCGCCGTGCCGCTTCTGCTCGCTGGCGCTCTTCCATTTCGGCTTGTAATGTCCGATTCGCTTTTTCTAGCTCTTGGGTTCGTTCCCAAACCCGATTTTCTAGCTTTTCGTGCGCTTTCTGGAGTGCGGTTTCTGTCCGCTGGCGCTCAATGGCAATTCCTGCTAAGTTTGTCGCTATTTCAATCAGTTGTAAATCATAGGAATTAGGGGTGCAAGGCTGGGAGTCGTACATGGCAAAAGTACCCAACACCTTGCCATCCGAATTAAGAATTGGTGTAGACCAACAAGCTCGCAGTTCGTTGCTCAACGCTAACTCGCGGTAATCTTGCCACAACGGATCGATGGCAATATCTGAAACAATCACGGGTTCCTTCCAATAGGCAGCTGTCCCGCAAGAAACAACACGCGACCCAATGGCGATTCCGTCAAGGGCACGATTATAGCTTTCTGGAAGACTAGGTGCTGCGGCGTGGCGGAGATTGCGCCCATTTTCATCCAGAAGTAGAACGGAACATCGCATTTTACTGGAATGTTTCTCAATATTGCGGCATAAGACGTTCAGGACGCTATTGAGAGAGTCTCCTCTAGCAATCATTTCCAGTACACGCTTCTGACTAGCTAAGAGACTTTCTGCTTGCAAGCGCTCAGCGATCGCTTGTCGCATATTTACTAAATTACGTCTTAGTTCTAGTTGCGCTACGACCTGACGACTCAGTGATAAGAGGGCTTCTTGCTGCTCAGGCTTGAGTTGACGCGGCACAAAGTCGATCGCGCACAGCGTTCCCAGCGCATAACCGGCGGGTGTGATTAAAGGCGCACCTGCATAAAAGCGGATATTGGGGTCAGTCGTTACCAAAGGGTTCGTGGCAAACCGTTGGTCGGCTAATGCATCTGAGATGATAAACAAATCGGTTTGCAGAATAGCATGGGAGCAAAAGGCGATATCTCGCGGTGTTTCTGATACTTCCACACCGACTTTTGACTTGAACCACTGCCGATTCGCATCGACGAGGCTGATCAGCGCAATCGGTGTTCCGCAAATATGTGCAGCCACACGAGCTAGATCGTCGAAAGCCTGTTCGGGAGCCGTATCAAGAATCTCATACTGCTGGAGGGCTTTCAGCCTTCCTGCTTCATGGCTAGGCATAGGCGCTTTCACGCAGGATATTTCTCCAGATTCGATGCTTGCGACATTTTTGCTGGCACTAGCTTTGGTTATTTTTTGGGATATAGCTTCAAATATACCTATCCGGCTCAGATTTACCATATTCTGTTTTTCCTCAGCTAGGTTAGTTATATTTATATTCGTAACTTTTACTTTTACCTTAATTTACATAGGTTCTTTAGGGATCTAAGTCACAAACAATTCGTTTGTCTGTCACAAATTACCTTAAGAAGTTTTTAATCTTATTAATTTTTAGACGTAGAAAGTTAGTCTGTATATGAGATTACAGAGATTCTGGATGAAATTAATTTATTTACAATTTTATCGATATAAAAAATGCCCATCATTTAAGTTTTTTCATTACATCTGGAGCAATTACAAAATTTGGGAACCGGGAAAATACGGGTGTTCTCTTGTTTCCAGCAGAGAGTTTCCTATTTCTTCAGGATTTCTACGGATCTAAACACAGGGCAGATGGCTTCACAAAAGCAGGCTGCCGACTGGTCTGGTGAATTGGAATTTCGATGGTAAATTCTACCCCTTGTCCCGCTGCGGAAATACATTTTAATTGACCACCGTGTTTTTCTACAATCTGATAACTAATGGATAACCCCAACCCCGTGCCTTTGCCGATGCTTTTTGTGGTAAAGAACGGATCGAACACTCGTTGCTGCACCTCTTGACTCATACCAGGGCCGTTATCAGCGATGTAGATTGCTACCTGATTGGTGTTTAGCATTTGAGTATGAATCCGAATCGTAGGTAATTGTTCATGGGTACTTTCTTCCCCATGATTCACAACCCATGACCCATTCCCGATTGCCTCTTCGAGGGCATCAATTGCATTGCTGAGAATATTCATAAACACTTGGTTGAGCTGACCTGGGTAGCACTCGACTAGCGGCAACTTGCCATACTCTTTGACCAGTTGAATGCCTAAAGTGCCTCCGACTTGTTTCAAGCGATGCTGCAAAATCAGCAAAGTGTTTTCAATTCCCTCATGAATATCAACGCTTTTCATTTCCGCTTCATCCAGTCGAGAGAAGTTTCGCAGCGACAAGACAATTTGACGGATGCGTTCTGCCCCCACCTTGATCGATGCCAGCAGCTTTGGGAGGTCGTTCTTCATAAATTGGAAATCGCTCATCTCTAGAAGGGCTTGAATTTCAGGAACCGGATGAGGATAGTGTTTCTCGTAGAGGGACAGCAGGTTGAGCAGTTCCTGAGTATAGTCGCTGATGTGGGTGATATTACCGTAGATGAAGTTGACTGGGTTATTAATTTCGTGAGCAACTCCGGCGACTAACTGCCCCAAACTGGACATTTTTTCGCTCTGAACGAGCTTCGCTTGGGTTTGTTGAAGTTCTCGAAAAGCTTGTTCTAGCTGGTTTGTTTGTTGTCTCAATTGCGCTTCCGATTGCCGTAAGGCTTCCTCGGCGGCTTTACGTTCGGTAATGTCGGTAATCATTCCTAAGACACCGATGTATTGTCCTGTTTGATCGAAGATGGGATTTGTAGCAACAATCGCCCACAAGTTACAGCCATCTTTACGGGTGAATTTAAAGTCATGTTGTTCTTTAATTCCTTGGCGGCGACGTTCCATCTGAGCGATCGCGATCGCCTGACCTTCTTCATCCATGAATGCAAATAAAGTCTGACCTAGCATCTCAGGGATGGTATAGCCTAGCATTTGGGCCATCTGATTGTTCGCAAAAGATGTATTGCCTGCGGTGTCGAGAACCCAGATTCCCTCAGTCGTGGTTTCGACAATGCGACGATATTGCGCTTCGCTTTCCCGTAACGCCGCTTCTGTCTGCTGGCGTTCGACAATTTCCTGTTGTAACAAGATGTTGGCAGATTGTAGCGCCGCAGTCCTTTCTTCAACTCGTCTTTCTAACTCTAATGTGAGTTTTCGTAGTTCTTCTTCAGTGGCTTGGCGCTCGGCAATTTCCTTTTCTAGTGTGTTGTTGGCAGTTTCCAATAGCGCTGGACTAGGAAATGCAAGTGCTTGAGGAATTAAGGGCATTAGCATCAACGCCGTATACACAGAAACCCCAGCCGTAAAGGCTTTCAAGAATCCTGATAACCAATAATACGGATGCCACAGCGTCGCCACCTCTGCTAGATGCGTCGTACCGCACGCAACAATGAACGTTCCAAACAACAGGAATATCCCATAAAAGGGCATATCTCGCCTTTTGGAGACAAAATATACCAGCATGATTGGAATCGAATAATAAGCGACTGCGATCAAAATATCAGATGTAATGTGCAGCCACACTAATCCAGGCTTCCACAGGTAACAATGCCCGTGGGGAATAAAATCTTTTGACAAAAAATTTTGCACAAATTTTAGCATCAAGATTTATGGCTGTAATAGTTTTTACATTTAATATTCAATTTGTATCTTATCTTGGAATATTTCATATATTTGTTGATTTTCATGAATAAGGTAACAATTTGCTTACAATTTGTGCAAACAATCGACTTTGACTATTTATGTGTTAATCGACAGATTTCAGAGAAATTACGGATAGCTAGCAGGTCATCTAGACAGCAACTATCAGTTTATTTTTAGGCAGAAGACTTTTGACTAGAAATCTTTGTCGCTAACCCCCTGACACAGCATTAGCTGGAGATACCGTCTACTGTAAAATTTCGGATCTTTTATTACTTTGTAAGCGATCGCATCCATAGACAAGAAGCAATCGATGAAAATCGATGTAAAATCGCAGATGGTCTAGAATCCGGTTTTCTGCAAAAAAAGAAGTTAAAAAGCCGCTAAAATCATCACTGTGCCGCTGGTTGAGGAGAGAATGCGGGTGGAATATCAATTACAAGTAGAACAAGTGGTGGAAACGCTTAAAAATGATCTACCCATGCTTTTTGAAAGAGATATTTCCTACGACATTTATACACAGGATATCTATTTTGAAGATCCAGTGAATAAATTTAAATGGAAATTCAACTATCGGATTATCTTTTGGACGCTGCGATTTCACGCACAGCTATTTTTTACAGAAATATTTTTCGATCTTCATGATGTAGCGCAGATAGACGAAGAGACGATTAGGGCGAATTGGACTGTACGCGGTGTTTTGCGCCTTCCGTGGAAACCTCGCCTATTTTTTAATGGCTACTCTACGTATAAACTTAATAAAGATGGTTTAATTTACAATCACATAGATACATGGGATCGCAAACCCAGCGAGATTTTGAAGCAGTTCCTAGAAAAGTGAGGAAATATCTAAGCTCAAATTTAAATGAATGCCTTGATTTTATAAATTATTTTGATAAAAATAATTTATAGATTTTATGAAGCTTGAACGAGAGAATTAATTGCCTCTACTTTAGAGCCACAATTACTTGAATAAAGCGTAACAGCAAAGGTTGTTCCCACTCCAATTTCACTGTTTACTGAAATTTTTCCACCGTGTAAATCTACACAATTTTTTACGATAGAAAGTCCTAATCCAGTACCCGGAATCGTCCCCACATTATCAGCTCGATGAAAAGATTCAAATAACCGTGTTCTGGCTTCGGGAGGAATGCCGATTCCTTTATCTCGGATGGAAAAAAGTGCTGTTCCTTGTTCGCAAACTAAGTCGAACTGAATATTGCCGCCTTTCGGGGAATACTTGATGGCATTTGAAAGCAAATTCGTAAAAATTTGCCGAAGCAACTTTTCATCCATACAAAAATGGGTACTTTGACCTTGACAAGCGAAAGCGATCGCGTGTTGCTTGCTAATTGTCACTTGGATATCTTCCACGAGGTCGTGACAGAACTTTTCTAAATCTAAAGGTGCTGGATTAAAGGCAAGCTTCTTGGCTTCGGCTTTACCAATAAACAACACATCATCTAATAGATGGGTCATATTCTTGGCAGCTGCTTGAATGCGAGCAAAATACTCGCGTTTTTTTTCTTCACTTGCTTGATGTGGGAAACGTTCTAGTAATCTGGCAGATAGAATGATGATGCTCAACGGGGTGCGAAATTCGTGGGATACGGTGGTAACAAAGCGAGAACGCAGTTCGCAGAGTTCCCGTTCTTTTTCCATCGCATTCCGTATTTCAGCATCAGCTCGTTTCCGCTCGGTGATGTCTTCAACCATGCCTAATTCATAGAGGATTTCTCCAATTTCATTCCGGATTACCGTTACCGTTAACTTCACCCAGCAAATTTCTTGGTTTTTCTTGATATAACGTTTCTCAAGCTGATAGCTGTCTATGTCTCCCTGAATGATTTGCTTGAGATAAGGCGTTTCTATTTCCAAATCTTCAGGATGGTTAATATCAAAAAGGTCAAGGTTTGTCAGTTCTGACTCCGTGTAACCCAAAATTTCACAAAAGGCTCGATTTACCATGAAAAACCGATAGTCAGGTTTTCTGACTAAGGTGATACCGATAGGAGCATCATCAAAAACTCGACGAAATCTTTCTTCGCTCTCGCGCCGTGCTGCTTCTGCACGCTGGCTTAGCGCAGCGTGTCGCAGGCTTTGGCTAATTTCGTCCCGGAGTTGCTCGTTGACCTGTTGTAATTCTGCTGTACGCTCTTCTACTCTCTTTTCTAGTTCTTCGTTGGCTTCTTTTAGGGCGGCGGCTGCCCACTTTTGACTGGTAATATCTCTGACAGTGCTGAGGATTGCATCCACACTGGCATCTGGATTATGGATGGGGGTGATATTGTACTCGTAGTGCCTGAAACCCTCGATGGCGGGAAGGTAAGCTTCGCCAGTCATCGGTTGCCCAGTAGAAAATACTGTCTGATGGTGCGCTTCAATTGACCCCATATTTTCCGGTTGCAAGCCGAGTTCTTGCCATGTCTTCCCCACTATGTCACTACGCTGGAACCCCAGTGCCTTGGCACCTGCAACGCTAGTATCGGCATATTTTCCCGCTCTATCGATCAGATAAATCTGATCTGGAGAAGCTGAGAGAATTTGGTCGAGGTTTGTGGATTGTTGCTTAACTTGGGCGGTGAGTTGTTGTAGTTCTAACTCAACGGCTTTATGCTCGGTGATATCTTTGGCAACTGCATAGAAGCATCCATTTTGATGCGGTAACGTTCTCCAAGACAGCCATCGATAGCTGCCATCCTGGCAGAGATAGCGATTTTCAAAATGAGCGATCGCATTGTCAGCAGATTCTCCGGATGCGGTTAGCGTTGCATTAACATCATCTGGATGGACAAATTCAATCCAAGGGCGCGACATCAATTCTTCCAGCGTCCAGCCCAAAACGCTCTCCCAGGCGGGGTTGAGTTTCTGGAAGTACCTATCTTGCCCGCAAATGCCTAAGAGATCGAGGGACAGGTTAAAAAATGCATTGAGTTCGGACTCTGCTTTCGCCAGCGGCTCAGTCGGTTCGCTTGGATGCTTGGGATTGTTCACAGTAGCCCTCTTGGATGTTTACTCCCCGTTATCTTTTATTAGTATTCCCATCGCTTCCGACAAATAATGCAGAGTATTCATCCCAATTCTTACAAAATTTTGCATTTTGTTTTTAGAATCCCAATTTATGTATTTACTCGGAAGCGATCGCGGATTTTCTGCCACTTCCTAAGTTTAAGAAGCTGAAGCATTGCGGTATACGCTGAGCATGTAAGTGTAAATCTTCAAAAACCCGGATTTTGTAGGAACTGAAGTTATCTCCCTCCGGGATTTTACGTTTAGTTTTACGAGATGTTTCGCTGCTAGGTGGCTGCATCAAAAGAGCGCGATCGCGTCCACTCCTGATAATCTAATCAAGTTATTCTCTTTTGAGGTTCTGGCAACCGCAAAAATCTATGCATCAAGATAAACGTCAGGCTTACTGGCGAGCCAATACTGCTTTAATTCGGAATCTTTTGATCGTTTGGGCGCTAGTATCCCTCGTTTTTAGCATTCTGTTAGTTGAGCCATTGAATGCGGTGCGTTTTGGTAACGTTCCTCTCGGCTTTTGGATGGCACAGCAGGGTTCTATTTTTGTCTTTGTAGGGCTGATTTTCATCTACGCCGTGCAGATGGACAAGCTCGATCGCAAATACGATATCGATGAGTGAGGGAAAGAATGTCAGTTGAAATCTGGACTATTTTATTGGTTAGTCTTTCTTTCATTGGGTACCTCTACATCGGTTGGCAGTCACGCGTTAAAGAAAGTGCAGGCTTTTTCGTGGCGGGACGTGGAGTCCCACCCATCGCCAACGGTGCAGCAACAGCAGCAGATTGGATGTCGGCGGCGTCGTTTATCTCAATGGCAGGGTTGATTTCCTTCTTGGGTTACGACGGCTCGATCTATCTGATGGGTTGGACGGGTGGCTATGTTCTGCTAGCGTTGTTGCTGGCTCCCTATTTGCGAAAGTTCGGTAAATATACGGTGCCGGACTTTGTGGGCGATCGCTATTACTCCAATGTCGCCCGTTTAGTGGCAGTTGTGGCGGCAGTTTTTGTTTCCATGACCTACGTCGCTGGACAGATGCGGGGAGTGGGAATTGTGTTCAGCCGCTTCTTGCAGGTGGATGTAAGCACTGGCGTGATCATTGGGATGGTGATTGTCGGCTTTTTCTCCGTTTTAGGGGGAATGAAGGGGATTACCTGGACTCAGGTGGCACAGTACGGCGTGTTGATTATTGCCTACTTGATTCCCGCGATCGCGATCGCCATGCTGCTCACCGGCAACCCGATCCCCCAACTGGCGTTCCCTTTTAGCGATATTGTCCCGAAATTAAACCAAATCCAGGTTGACCTCGGTTTTCAGGAATACACCAAACCGTTTGTCAACAAGTCGATGCTGGATGTTTTGTTTACTACCATTGCTTTGATGGTGGGAACGGCGGGACTGCCTCATGTCATCGTGCGCTTTTACACAGTTCCTGATGTCCGTGCGGCGCGTTACTCAGCGGGTTGGGCGCTGCTATTTATCGCGATACTCTACACGAGCGCTCCTGCACTTGCAACGTTTGCCCGTTATAACCTGATCGACAGTTTGCACAACCAGACGATTCAGGAAATTCATCAACTCGACTGGGTGAACAAGTGGGAAAATACCAAGCTGCTTACCTTTGAAGATAAGAACGGGGATGGGCGGATTCAGCTAACGCCCGATAAAGCCACCAGCGAGATCGGCATCGATCCGGATATTATCGTTCTCTCAACACCGGAGGTGGCAAAACTCGCTCCTTGGGTGATCGGCTTGGTGGCGACGGGAGGATTAGCGGCGGCGCTATCTACGGCATCCGGCTTGCTTTTGGTAATCTCCAGTGCGGTTGCTCACGATATCTACTACCGCATCATTAATCCCGGTGCGTCAGAATCGCTACGGGTAATGGTGGGTCGAATTATGGTCGGGTTTGCGATCGCAATTGCCGGATACTTCGGCATCAATCCCCCCGGTTTTGTGGCGCAGGTGGTGGCTTTTGCCTTTGGTTTAGCCGCAGCCAGCTTTTTCCCAGTCATCATTTTAGGTATCTTCGACAAACGGACAAATCGGGAAGGCGCGATCGCCGGGATGTTAGTCGGTCTTATCTTTACCATTTCCTACATTGCGGGTGTCAAATTTTATGGGATGCCACCCTGGTTTTTCGGCGTTTCTGCTGAGGGAATTGGCACCTTGGGCATGGCGATCAATTTTGTTGTCACCTGGGTTGTTTCGCGTCTAACTCCGCCACCGCCGCTGGAAATACAGGAAATGGTGGAAGAGTTACGCACGCCAGGTGGGGAACCAGTCGCTTCGTCAAGCCATTAATCCTCGTTTGGATTTTAGATTTAGGGGTTGGGACGACCAAACAAGCGCCGCAACATAACTTCAAAATTGGCACAAGCGGCAGATCTACAACAAAATGGTATAAATCAACACACAGGTAGGGGTGATTCATCAATCGCCCCTTTTTTGTAGGCTGGTGGAGTAATTTTTTGAGACCCGCTACATAGATGCGATCGCTCTACAGGTCTACTAACGCTAGCTCTACAGGTTTACCAACTTATACCCATTCATTTTACTGGCGCTACACTTACGATTTTCTTTTTGCTCCCTTGTGAAGAAGGTTGGGATTTCTGATGGCTAGCATCACAAGGAAAAATTAGTATTGAAGTAAGTTCCACCATCCCGCTTTAAACAGGTAGCCCTCTAGAGCCACTACCAAGTTTCCGTTTATTTCCGATACTTCCGAGAGAAAACTCGATAACCCTTCCCATCCATACTATCCGACGGAGAGAGGCTATCCTCCTCCATATTTACTAAATCGAATTGAACATTTTCTGTATAAATTGTTAAAGTAATTCTGATTACTTCTAAAAAGTTAATCACCCAAGAGCATTCTTCTTGCGAATATTCTTCATAGTATTGAATCAATTTAGCCAAACAAACTTCTAAATGAGTCCGAGTGGGAGGACAAATTAGAATAATTTTCAGCAGTAGGATTGCTAGAGTAACCGATTTTCCTTCAGAAGCTAATGAAACGAACAGAGAAGAAGGTTCTCCATTATTCTTGATCGTTAAACATTCAATTACCCGTTTACAGGTTTTAATCAGCAGAAGGCTATTGATCTCTTCTTCATCAGCCTCTTTATAGATAAATTCTAATATTTTCCACAAATTAGTTTTTAAAGTCTCTACCTGACCTTGACTTTCAGTCGAATAAAATAAATATTTTAGCAAGCCTTGTTTAAAATGCTTGTATTTCAATTCTTTGGTTTGTTTTAAAAAAATATTTGCAATGTTTTCATAGCTAAACATTCCGCGTCTGGCGATAACTTTTTTAACTAAACGGAGTGCTTGATCGCCCAAAGCCGTAGGATTTTGGTTTTTCTTATTGTTAAATCCCCTAGACTCAGAATGAGCTGTATACATTGCCAGATCAAACTTAAACTGGTCTTTCAACTGCTTTGATAAGCCTTTAGCAGCTTGGCGTTGTTCTTCAGAATTTTTCTTATTAACATACTGAGGCGCTAACAAATAAGATGTATAACGGCTCTTCCAATGGTCTTGCTCTCGATTTTCATATCTAGAAACAAATAGCTTAAGTTCCTCATAATCTTGGCTATTAACGAAATCTGCAAGCCAAGCCTTTAGACATTTTACACTTGGAGATGAGATGCTATCACAGTTAGCAGAATTAGAAATTAATTGAATTAAATCTTTTAAGGCTTGGTAGTGGCGAGCCAATATCCAGTTATTGAGAAGAATATAACAAGAACGCTTTAATGTATTTTTAAATTCTTCTTCACTTTTAGAATCAACAATTGTTTTAAGTGCTTGCAGATGTGCTGAACCAATCGCCTTGACTGGATTAATAAATAAAGTTTTAAACTCATACAGAACTAAATCTGGTGCCCATTGTTTAACAATGTCCAAAAAAAACTGACAAATTATTTCCTGAGGATCTGGAATCTTCGGCACCAGCTTGTTTGAATTAATGAGTGGTTCAGTCTGATGAGTATCTAATAAGACATCCTTAAGTGTGGATGTCTTAAGAACTCTTGAGTGCTTACTGGTTGCTTGAACTTGCATTGCGCTATCGAGAATTCTTTATTCTAAATGTAAACTTTTTCTTTAGAGGATTTGGTGATTGAAAACCTTGATAGCGTATGATAGTCGCCTCATGACTTAGTGAGGCTGGATACTGCATGAATGTGACGCCTGTCACGCAGACGTCACATTCATGCGGGTAGCAAGTTTGTACACAGCGCGCTTTTTAGCATGATTGCCGCCCGTACAGGACTTCTCAGCCTACATCAAGAAGCGGGTGAATGCTGAGTAGTATGCTCTTTCATCTGATTAAGGCGCGGGGTATCATCTATGTCAAAGTATGTCAAAGGCAATGACCATAGAACTACCAATCTCTTTACCCCTAGAAACCGTACTATCTTAACAGGGTGCCCGAAAAGTATGGCAGGTAGGCATTGCTCGCCTAATTTCATGCAACGTCAAAGCAAAAAAAATCCCGACTTCCTATAGCAGCCGGAGTTCTGAAAGGCTGGCATCTTCCAACTGAAATTAGGATTGCGATAAGAGAACGCTTGAAAAATCTATTGATACAGTTATTAGTTTTTATATTTTTAAATTGATTTTTTATCTTTAAAAAAAATTAATTTAAAGGATAAGTCACGTTTATAGCAACGATTAGAAAAAGTTAATGTAAAGACGGAATGTTGAAGAAGCATTTTCGGGACTCAAAGACAAAATTTAAGTGTTATTCAACTATAGTTTTCTCTTAAGAGAACTGTTAGAAGCTGTCGTATAGCAGTGTTGAGGTCTGAAATCGGCAGGCTGAGGAGTGAGGTCTGAGGTTTGAATGAAAACAGGAATGCTCTCCTACTCCCTCTCTATCTCTTGACCCTGACAGCGTTTGGGTTAACTGTGTTACCATCTGGAAAAATCTTCTCAATATCTCAATCACCCTATGGGCAAGGTTCTGGTGTTAAACGCCTCTTATGAACCGCTCAACATCACCAGCTGGCGGCGGGCTGCTGTCTTGTTGATCAAAGGGAAAGCAGAGCGGGTTGAACACAACGGCAAATACGTCTACTCAGAGTTTCCACTCCCGACGGTTATTCGGCTGCGCTACTATGTCCGGGTTCCTTATAAGGAAATTCCCCTGACTCGTCGAAATATCCTCCACCGCGATAGTCATTCTTGTCAATATTGCGGTTATACCGGGGACGATTTAACGCTCGATCATGTAATTCCCCGCTCTCGTGGCGGCGGCGATACCTGGGAAAACATTGTCACCGCTTGCGTGCGCTGCAATGTCAATAAAGGCAGCCGCACCCCCAAGGAAGCCAACATGATTTTGCGGCAGCCGCCTCGCAAGCCTTACAGTAGTCTGCACTTTGAAGTTGCGAAACACCTCAAAAGTGGTACGCATCAGGAGTGGAAAAAATATGTGATCGGCCTTTAGCCCCCTGCATTTAAATCAACTGCGGGGGGTTTTAAAATTTGGCTAGTTAAGGGACTGGCGAACACGGGTAGTGCCCCTACGACTGGGGGCTGAGGAATATTGCACTCTTCCTGAACCCCTCATTGCCAATCGGTAGCCATGAAAGAGCAAGAGCGCAACTGTAAAAGGTCAAGACCGGAAAACGCGACCGCAGGGGGAGTGTCGTTTGCCAGTTTTTTTGTCAAGATCTATGAATAGGTAGCTCTATATCAAGACAAGCGTAATCACGGCGTCTCTGGAAACCTGTTTTCGCAGTAAAGAGGCGAGCTTTCGCGGCATTTACAAGGGTTTCTGTACTGCGCTTTTTTCTGCCCTTTGGGCGATTGAGTGAATCTGTCAAATACTTGGCAGGAAGCGTGAGGAGAGAGACTGTTGCAGCAACTGGAATACTAATTTTATAGCTTTGCACACCTGCATTATCCATAATATGCGATCTAATTTGCTCAAGCCTCTCAATGGTTCTCCAATCGCCGCCGAGTCAAAGCCTATAGACACCAAGCCAGATTCGGAATCTGTGGTTGAAATTCAACTAACAGAGGCGGCTCCCACACAGACAGTGAATGGATCTGGTAATTATTCAGCTAGAGGGTCTAGCGAACCCCCACTGGAAAGAATCGTGGAATCGCTACGACAGACTTTAGAGCGTCACCGGGGCGATCGCCATCTGGTAATTTTGCAAGATTTCCCCGACCCGGATGCCCTTTCGGGTGCTTGGGCGTATCAACTGATTGCCAAGCAGTACAACATCCAATGCGAAATTGTGTACGCTGGCACTCTCAGCCACCAAGAAAATATTGCTTTGGTTAAACTTACAGGCTTACCCGCAAAACGCTTGGGCGTCCAGTGCCTGAAGGAGAAGGAGAAGGACTTGTCGGTGTATCAGGGTTGTGTTCTGATTGATAACCAGGGCACGACCTGTCAATTGCTGCCTTGGGTACAAAAGGCAGGAATCCCGATTACGGTTGTGATTGACCATCACAGTATACAGACGGAACTTCATGCTGAATTTACGGATATTCGCCCTTCTACACGAGCTACAGCGACGATTTTAACCCAGTACCTCCAAGGAGGGCTACTCAAGCTGGATAGCGGTATTGGCGAACACGTAAAATGTGCGACAGCACTGATGCATGGTCTGAGGTCAGACACGAACCGGCTGATGCAAGCTCAGGAAGAGGATTTTCTAGCTGCGGGGTATCTCAGCCGTTTTTATGACGCCCAGCTGCTGAATGCAGTCTTGCAGGCGTATCGCTCAAAACGGGTGATGGATGTAATCGAGCGATCGCTAACCAACCGCACTGTCCAAAATAACTTCTCTATCGCTGGTGTTGGTTATCTTCGCTATGAAGATCGGGATGCCATCCCCCAAGCGGCAGACTTTCTCGTGACAGAAGAAAACGTCCACACGGCTGTCGTCTACGGAATCGTCCACGACGAAGACGAAGAATTGGAAGTCGTAATTGGCTCCCTGAGAACCAGCAAGCTGACTCTCGACCCTGACGAGTTTATCAAAGAAGCCTTTGGGCAAGACAATCAAGGACGCTTTTTTGGCGGCGGACGACTTTCCGCAGGTGGCTTTGAAATTCCGATGGGGTTCTTGGGCGGCTTCAATGAAAATTCTGAGTACGCCAAGATGAAATGGGAAGTTTTTGACACCCAAATCAAGCAAAAGCTGCTTCGGTTGGTCAACCCAAAAGACCATCTGCTTCATGGGGAGTAAAAGCGAGTGGAAGAATGGAAATTGCGACTCTTCCATTCTTCCATCAGCAATTAACCTATGAAACTTTATTTGATCCGCCACGGAATCGCCGCCGAGCCATCTGAGGACGTCAAAGATGAAGCGCGATCGCTGACCCATGAGGGACGCAAGAAAACCGCTAAAGTAGCAAAACGACTGGATGAAATCGGTGTGCGCTTCGACCTGATCCTCACCAGTCCCTTGGTGAGGGCACGCCAAACCGCCAAAATTCTCGTCGCCGCCGGTTTGTGTCCCCATCTAGAAGAATCAATCGACCTAGCTCCTGGGGGTGGCATCCAAGCTTGGCTGAGATGGTTAGAGGAATGGCGGCGAGCGGGTGGATCTCAATTAGCCCTAGTAGGTCATCAACCTAACTTGGGAAATTGGGCAGAAATTTTGGTGTGGGGCGATACCCAAGAAGCGCTAATTTTGAAAAAAGCAGGCATGATTGGATTAAGCCTTCCAGAAACTCAGTCTCCCGTGGGTCATAGCCAGATGTTTTTGCTTTCCTCACCCAAGTGGCTGTTGTAATCCCCGTTTAGAAATTCTGGTAAAACTAGCGACTACAAAAACGGTTTCTGGTAAGGTAACTTGAGTATGTTCCCCTCACCCAATCCGTAGCAACATGACTGTCTGCGAGTATAAACCAGGTTTAGAAGGCATTCCCGCTGCCCAATCCAGTATCAGCTATGTCGATGGAAAACAGGGAATACTAGAATATCGCGGCATTCGCATCGAAGACCTCGCAGAAAAGAGTACCTTCCTGGAAACGTCGTATTTATTAATTTGGGGTACGCTCCCCACGAAGGAAGAACTTGAGGCCTTTGAAAGTGAAATTCGCTATCATCGGCGGATCAAATATCGCATCCGGGACATGATGAAGTGTTTTCCGGAAACCGGGCATCCAATGGATGCGCTGCAAGCTTCTGCCGCTGCTTTGGGTTTGTTTTACTCCCGTCGCGCTTTAGATAACCCTGCTTACATTCGGGAAGCGGTGGTGCGTCTCTTAGCCAAAATTCCCACAATGGTGGCAGCTTTCCAACTGATGCGGAAAGGCAACGACCCCGTGCGCCCTCGCGATGATTTGGACTATTCTGCCAACTTCTTGTATATGCTGAACGAGCGGGAACCCGACCCCCTCGCGGCGCGGATTTTCGATGTCTGCTTGACGCTTCATGCAGAACATACGATGAACGCTTCTACCTTCTCGGCACGGGTGACGGCTTCAACCCTGACCGACCCCTACGCAGTCGTTGCCTCAGCGGTGGGAACTTTGGCAGGGCCATTGCATGGAGGGGCGAATGAAGAAGTCATCACCATGTTAGAAGAAATTGGCTCAGTGGCAAATGTTACTGCGTGGCTAGAGGATGCCTTACAGCGCAAAGCGAAAATTATGGGCTTTGGTCATCGCGTCTACAAAGTGAAAGACCCGCGAGCGACAATTCTCCAAAACTTGGCAGAACAACTGTTTGAGAAATTTGGTCACGATAAGTATTACGACATTGCTGTGGAGTTGGAACGGGCGGTAGAGGAAAAATTAGGCGAAAAAGGAATTTATCCAAACGTGGATTTCTATTCGGGTCTGGTTTACCGAAAGATGGGCATTCCTACAGATTTGTTTACACCCGTGTTTGCGATCGCTCGTGTTGCTGGTTGGCTGGCTCACTGGAAGGAACAGCTAGGAGAAAACCGCATCTATCGTCCGACTCAAATTTATAAAGGTTCTCGCGAAGCTGGCTACATTTCTATAGAACAACGATAGTCATCTAGAACCCGAAAAAACGCGATCGCTTCCGACAAAAATTGTATAGAGAAGCGATCGCGCTTTTTTGTGGCGGAGACGGGAGGAGCGATCGCTGGTTCCGAAAATTGGGGGTAGATGGGGAAGCTTACTGTTAATTGGTTGACCTTCGTAGGGATTAGTTGCCTCAGTTGACCAACAGATGCAAGAGCCGGATTCAACAGATACCCATCGCTCAATTAGAGGAGTTGGGTGAGGCGCTGTTGGATTTTACGGCACCGACGGATTTAGCCGTCTGGTTCGAGCAGTATCAGTGATAATTACACAGGCGATCGCACTTTCACCCGCCACAACAAGCGATCGCGCCTCCCTTCTTCCTGACCACAGAAAACTTTAACTTAAGGATAAGTAGAATTTCTTATTTGCTGCGCTGGGCTGGATGCGCTCCAACGATATACTAGGCTGTGTAGCTGAAAAAAATCTTCACAAAAGAACAGATAGATTGATTCGATACATCTTGTCTCGAATTGTCCTAGTAATTACTTCGTTCGGGAAACATGAACCCAGGTATTGACCTACAAGGAACTTTTATCCAATCCCTCAGGGATCTGGGCATCCCAGCAGGTGCCGCCAAAGCCATTTGGATGCCGCTGCCGATGTTTCTGATGATTATTGGTGCTACCGTAGGGGTGCTAGTGGTCGTCTGGCTGGAGCGGAAGATTTCTGCTGCGGCTCAGCAGCGAATTGGGCCAGAATTCGCAGGACCACTGGGTGTTTTGCAGCCGGTCGCCGATGGTCTAAAGCTGGTTTTCAAAGAAGATATTGTCCCAGCCAAGACCGACCGCTTGCTATTCACGCTAGGCCCAATCATCGTCGTCATCCCAGTGTTTTTGTCCTTCCTGATTGTGCCGTTTGGGCAAAACCTGGTAATCTCTAACGTCGGAATGGGCGTCTTTTTGTGGATTGCCCTCTCCAGCATTCAGCCGATTGGCTTGCTGATGTCCGGTTATTCTTCAAACAACAAGTATTCCCTACTAGGGGGTTTAAGGGCGGCAGCGCAGTCGATTAGTTACGAAATTCCCCTAGCGCTTTCCGTACTTGCGATCGCGATGATGTCCAACAGTCTTAGCACCATCGACATCGTAGAACAGCAATCTGGCTACGGCGTCCTCAGCTGGAACGTCTGGCGGCAACCCGTAGGTTTCCTCATCTTTTGGATTGCCGCTTTGGCAGAGTGCGAAAGACTCCCTTTTGACCTGCCAGAAGCAGAAGAAGAACTGGTTGCCGGTTATCAGACCGAATACGCCGGGATGAAATTCGGTCTATTTTATATCGGCTCTTACGTCAACCTCGTCCTCTCTGCCCTGCTAGTTGCAATCTTGTATCTAGGCGGATGGGAATTTCCGATTCCCCTCTCAATGTTAGGCGGCTGGCTAGGAGTTAATGAAACCAGTCCCTGGTTGCAGGTGATTGATGCATCACTGGGGATCACCATGACCCTCCTAAAAGCCTACTTCCTCGTTTTCATAGCGATTCTGCTGCGCTGGACTGTACCACGGGTTCGCATTGACCAACTGCTCGATCTAGGGTGGAAGTTTCTGCTCCCAGTGTCTTTAGTCAACCTGCTACTGACCGCAGCCCTAAAATTAGCATTTCCCGTTGCTTTTGGCGGGTAATTGGTAATCGGTAATCGGTAATAAGTCGTGGGAAAAATTACCTTTTTCTACAATCACCAATAACCGATTCTCTAATCAGAGAGAGACACAGAACAATGCTTAAGTTCCTCAAACAAGTTGGCGATTACGCCAAAGAAACCGTCCAAGCGGCTCGATATATTGGTCAAGGGTTGTCTGTAACCTTCGACCATATGCGGCGGCGTCCGATTACCGTGCAGTACCCCTACGAAAAACTCATTCCTTCCGAGCGTTTCCGGGGTCGAATTCACTTTGAATTTGATAAGTGCATTTCCTGCGAAGTCTGCGTGCGGGTTTGTCCCATCAACCTGCCAGTAGTGGATTGGGAGTTTGACAAAGCAAGCAAAAAGAAACTCCTCAAGCACTACAGCATCGACTTCGGAGTTTGTATCTTTTGCGGCAACTGCGTGGAATACTGCCCGACCAATTGCCTGTCAATGACCGAAGAGTACGAGCTTAGCACCTACGACCGTCACGAATTGAATTTTGACAACGTGGCACTGGGTCGTTTACCGTACAAAGTCACGCAAGACCCAATGGTGACGCCGCTGCGCGAACTTGTCTACCTACCCAAGGGCGTCATGGACCCGCACGACCTGCCAGAAGGTTCCCGTCGCCCCGGTCAGCTTCCAGCGGAAATTCTGGAACAAACGGAAAAATAAAAGTGATTTGTCATTCGTCATTAGTCACTTGTAAAAAACTAATGATGAATGACGAATGACAAATAAACGATTGACTACTGACAAAGGACAAAAATGAATCTAGCTGAAGGCGTTCAGATTGTTTCGTTTGGCCTGCTGTCGCTGATGATGATTGGCTCAGCTTTAGGAGTGGTGCTGTTTACTAATATTGTCTACTCAGCCTTCTTACTGGGTGGAGTTTTTGTCAGCATCGCTGGGCTGTATCTTCTTCTCAATGCAGACTTTGTAGCGGCGGCGCAGGTTCTCATTTATGTTGGAGCGATTAACGTCCTGATTTTGTTTGCCATCATGCTGGTAAACAAGCGGGAAGATTTTGCACCCATTCGCAATCGCTGGATTCGCCAAGCATCAACGGCTTTGGTCTGTATTGGCTTGTTTGGGCTTCTGGGTACGATGGTGATCAGAACTCCCTGGACTTTAGCGGTCTTGACCACTCCCATTGAAAGTAGCATTGTGCAGATTGGTCTGCATTTCTTCAGTGACTTTTTGCTACCTTTTGAGTTGGCATCTGTGTTGTTGTTGATGGCAATGGTGGGCGCAATTGTTCTGGCACGTCGTGAGTATATTCCAGAAGAAATTTCACCTCAGCTAACTCAACCAACCTCGTTAACGTTGCCGGAACGTCCTCGCGAACTTTTGACGGTCGGCTCCGAAAGCGGTAAACTCCCCGCAGATACCAACACATAGAAACCAAGAAAACTCATGCACCTAGAACTTCAGTATTTTCTACTGCTAGCCGCTGCCCTCTTCTGCATCGGTATCTATGGCTTGATTACCAGCCGTAATGCTGTTCGCGTGCTGATGTCGATTGAATTGCTGCTGAATTCTGTAAACCTGAATTTAATGGCTTTTTCTAATTTCCTCGATCCTCAAGAAATTAAAGGTCAGGTTTTTTCCGTCTTTGTGATTACTGTTGCAGCCGCTGAAGCCGCTGTGGGTTTGGCGATTGTGCTATCAATCTATCGCAACCGCGAGACGGTGGACATGGAGCAATTTAATCTGTTGAAGTGGTAATGGTTAATGGGTAATGGGTAATGAGTGTTTTGAGTTGAAGAAAACTCTTGAATTCAAAATTTAGATGCGATAATCGCGTCTCTAGAACTGAAAAGTTTTTACCTATACCAATTACCCATTATTCCTTACTCGCAACGTTCTAAAAATCAGTGATTAATATTTAGGGATATAAATGTAGATTGATGAATCTACAAGCGTTTTTAAGATTTATATTTATCTTCAGATTTATCTCCAGTAACGTTGAACCCTTATTTTTAGTTTTGCCTGATAAATTTGAGTGGTTAAAATTGTGGAAAGGTTGAGAGTTAAACATTTTAGGTATCCAGCCCACATCTATCATTAGTATTAGTTGTCTGAAATACATTGTTATAGAATGACAGAGGGCTGGAGAAAATAGGCATTATCAAATAAAAGCGATCGCGTCTTTGCAAGGAAGAGGAAAATAGCTATGGGGATGACTCTCACCGAAAAAATCTTGGCTCGTGCCTCTGGTCGGGCTATTGTCGAACCGGCGGAGAATATTTGGGTTAACGTTGATTTGTTAATGACCCATGACGTTTGTGGCCCCGGTACAATCGGGGTATTCAAGCGCGAATTTGGCGCAGATGCCAAAGTCTGGGACAAAGAAAAGATTGTTTTGATTCCAGACCATTACATTTTTACTGCCGACGAACGCGCTAACCGCAACGTTGATATTCTGCGCGACTTTGCCAAAGAGCAAGACATTAAATATTTCTACGACATCACCGACCGAGCCGACTTTAAAGCCAATCCAGATTACAAAGGTGTTTGTCACATTGCCCTAGCACAAGAAGGTCACACCCGTCCTGGGGAAGTGCTGTTTGGTACCGATTCCCATACCTGTAACGCGGGCGCTTTTGGTCAGTTCGCCACCGGCATTGGCAACACGGACGCTGGTTTCATTATGGGCACCGGCAAGCTGCTGATCAAAGTCCCGGCGACGATGCGCTTTGTCTTTGAGGGCGAGATGCCGAATTACCTGTTGGCGAAAGACCTGATCTTGCAAATCATTGGAGATATTGGGGTTGCTGGAGCCACGTATCGGGCGCTGGAATTTGCCGGTACTACCATTAACGGTCTGTCGATGGAAGACCGGATGACGCTGTGTAATATGGCGATTGAGGCGGGTGGCAAAAATGGCACGGTCGCCCCGGATGAAACGACGTTTGAGTACGTCCGCGCCCGGACTGATAAGCTTTTCGAGCCAGTTTATACGGATGCTGATGCTCGTTTCTACTCGGATCGGCATTATGATGTCTCTAAGTTAGAGCCGGTCGTCGCAAAGCCCCATTCTCCAGATAATCGTGCTTTGGCGCGGGAATGCCGGGATGTCAAGATTGACCGAGTTTATATCGGTTCCTGCACTGGCGGCAAAACCTCAGATTTTATGTACGCTGCCCGCATTCTTAAGGGACAGCAGGTGAAAGTTCCTACTTATTTAGTACCGGCAACGCAGAAAGTCTACGAAGACTTATTCACCCAGAAGTACGAAGGGCAAACTTTGTCTGAGATTTTCTTGGCGGCTGGTTGCATTGAGCCTGCGGCACCTTCCTGCGCGGCTTGTTTGGGTGGTCCCAAGGATACTTTCGGTCGCGTGAACGAGCCGGAAATTTGCGTTTCTACGACTAACCGCAATTTCCCCGGTCGGATGGGCAATAAAGAGGCGGGGATTTATCTAGCTTCGCCTTATACGGCTGCGGCTTCGGCGTTGACTGGATATGTGACTGACCCTCGCGATTTTATGTAAAGCAGTAGTAGAGGGGAATTCGGAACCTCACCTCCAACCCCTCTCCGTTCACGGAGAGGGGCAATATTGAGTGGCTCGACATTCGTGGAGAGGGGCAATATTGAATGGCTCGACCTTTGTAGGAGGGGCAGGGGTGGGGCTATGTACTCCATCCCATAGAGAATTGCTAGAGTGCTAGAGGCTTCAACCCAGGCTGTTAATCAGGTCAATATAATTGATCCAACCTTGAAAGATGTCTTGAATAGTCCCGCTATTTTCCTCAACAAACTGGCTACCTTCTTCTGAAAAAGGCGATGATGCGATCGCATCATCCAATTCGCCTAAAAGATCCGTCAAGACACTTCCTCCGACGCAAGTAGCGGCTGCTTCATCGGCAAGTTCTTCCCATAACGGGGACTCAGCAGAGATATTCGCTTGCGTGTTAATGGTGCTTTCGTTCATAAAAAACCTCTGGGCATCAAAATTATCTGATATCAACTCCATACTAATTGGTTGTCGCGATCGCGCTTTCGATTGTACGCAGAAGGCGATCGCGACAACGCACTCGCTATACTCGTAGTCTACGGAATTCAGCAGATGCGAGTATTATGGTGGATTGGTTATTGGTCTGGGGAGTTTCTCAAGCTGTCGGGGGTCTGGTGTACCCCATTGTGCAAGATTTGGCAAAGGAGGGAGCAAAAGACTTTGCTAAAGATTTCTTCAAAGATTCGCTGAAACACGTTGTGCTACGGGAAAAAGACCCTCGTCAGGTTGCGGCTGGTAAGGCTATCAAAGAATTTCTGCAACTGGTACAGGATGAATTAAAAGATACAGGCGTTACTGATGAGCAATTGCAGCAATATACCAAACCGTTAAAGGAATTTATTAAAGATAAATCGGTTAAAGAGATTCTGGGAAGCGCTTTTAAAGAGGACTGTCAAGCTTTAGATACAAAAACCTTAGCTCAAACTTGGAATCAGCTTAATTTATCACCTTTGCCACCTGAGGAATTTGATTGGGATTTGGTTGGCAAGCTGTACCGGAGAAAAGTTAACGTTATTATTCGAGAATTGCCTGAATTACGCGCTATCTTTGACTCAAAAAATATAGAAGCTATTCAGCAAAATACTAAAGAATTGGCTGGAATCTCTACTGAATTTGACTTAAAACGATATCAGGAAGGTCTGCAAGAGCGATACAGCAATCTTAATTTAGATAGTTATAGTTTAGATTCGAGCGTTTATGACTATCGAGAAAAACTCAAGGTATGGGAAATTTTTATAGCACAAAATGTGCGCGAATGCCAGGAATATTTACCCCAAGTTTACGAGATTCCTAAAGAGCATCAAAAACGACTGAGGGAGAGTAACCAACTCGAAGCAGACGTTAACCCCCAGGAGTGGGAACGATATAAACAGGTTTATTATCAACAGCCAATTCGCTCAGTTTTAGATATTATTAATGACTCTCAAACTTATCCCTATTTTGTAATTTTGGGCGATCCGGGTTCGGGGAAGTCCACATTGTTGCAATACATTGCTTTGAATTGGGCAATAACGCCTCTCAATACTGTGATTGAACAGCCGATTCCGTTGCTGATTGAATTGCGGACTTATATTCGCAATCGCGACTCTGGAAAGTGCAATGATTTTCTCGAATTCCTCCACAAAGGCTGTGGAATTGTCTGTCGCCTCAATCAACATGAACTCCACGAACGGCTAAAAGCTGGCAAAGTTTTGGTGATGTTTGATGGGTTGGATGAGGTGTTCGATCCGGCGAAACGGGAGGAAGTGATTACTGATATTCATCGCTTCACGAATGATTATCGGAAGGCGCGGATAATTGTCACTTCTCGCACTATTGGCTATAAACCGCAACGGTTGCGAGATGCCCAGTTTCGTCACTTCATGCTGCAAGATTTAGAGTTAGAACAAATTGAGGATTTTCTCTATCGATGGCATGAATTAACGTTCACGGATGAGGCACTTAAAGTTAGCAAGCGGGAACGACTGCAAAGGGCAATTGAGACTTCTTCAGCGATTGGAGAACTGGCGGGAAATCCCCTGCTATTGACAATGATAGCAATACTCAACCGCAAGCAAGAATTGCCTAGAGATAGACCAAGACTTTACAAAAAAGCTTCAGAAGTACTGCTGCATCAATGGGATGTGGATCAGAAATTGCTAGAAAATCCGAGGATGGATTCGGTAACAATTGACTATAACGATAAGCAGGCAATACTGCGTCAGGTTGCCTACCACATGCAAGCCGCAGATAAGGGTTTGGCTGGCAATCTGATTCGGGGGGATGATTTAGAAAGGATTCTAACTAGCTTTTTTAAAAGTACAGAAGTCAATCAGCCGAGAACTGTTGCTAGATTGCTGATTGAACAACTGCGAAGTCGCAATTTTATTTTGTGTTACCTGGGTGCCGATTCCTATGCTTTTGTGCATCGGACATTTTTAGAATACTTCTGTGCTAGTGAGTTTGTCTGGCAATTTGAGAAGGAACGCAATCTTTCATTGGAGCAGTTGAAAACTGAGGTTTTTGGCAAGCATTGGCAGGATGAAATTTGGCATGAAGTTCTGCGGCTGATTGCGGGAATGATTGATACAAAATTTGCAGGCGAAATTTTAGATTATCTGATGGCGCAGAAGGGCGAGGATGAAAAGTTTATCAATCTATTTTTAGCAGCAGAGTGCCTTTTAGAAGTGAGGAATCATCGCTCGTTGATTACACCAACATCTGACCAACTCCTCAATCAGCTGAAGGGCTTAACGCAGTATGACCTACCTTACCGTTACGAATTCTATGAAGATGAGGCAGATTTGGTTAGTGAAATTCGCATTCAAGCCGTTTCATCGGTCGCCACAACTTGGAAAGATCACCCAGATACCTTAGCTTGGCTCAAACAACGGGCGCAAGCGGATGACGATCCAAATGTGCGACGTGCGGCGGTGGAAGAATTAGCCCGTGGTTGGAAAGATGACCCGGATACCTTAGCTTGGCTCAAACAACGGGTGCAAGCGGATGACGATTTTGTGCGACGTACGGCGGTGGAAGAATTAGCCCGTGGTTGGAAAGATGACCCGGATACCTTACCTATTCTCAAACAACGGGCGCAAGCGGATAGCAGTTTTTTTGTGCGACGTGCGGCGGTGCAAGAATTAGCCCGTGGTTGGAAAGACGACCCAGATACCTTACCTATTCTCAAACAAGGGGTGCAAGCGGATGGCAGTTTTTTTGTGCGACGTGCGGCGGTGCAAGAATTAGCCCGTGGTTGGAAAGACGACCCAGATACCTTACCTATCCTCAAACAACGAGCGCAAACGGATGACGATTTTGTTGTGCGACGTGCGGCGGTGCAAGAATTAGCCCGTGGTTGGAAAGATGACCCAGATACCTTACCTATCCTCAAACAACGAGCGCAAACGGATGACACTTGGAATGTGCGAGAAGCGGCGGTGGAAGAATTAGCCCGTGGTTGGAAAGATGACCCGGATACCTTACCTATCCTCAAACAACGGGCGCAAGCGGATGACAAGTTCTATGTACGACGTGCGGCGGTGCAAGAATTAGCCCGTGGTTGGAAAGATGAACCTGGGATGTTTGAATTTTTGTGCGATCGCGCCCTCAACGATCCCTTTGAGCGTGAGGACAGCTGGGAAGACAACCCTCGGCAATTAGCACTTGAGATAATCATCAAAAATTATTCCAACCATCCCCAGACTCTACCACTGTTGCGCGATCGCTCTCTCAATGACCCAGACGAGAAAGTGCGCGAGTTCGCTACAGAGAAACTAAAGAATTGGAGTAAAAGTTGCGAGTAAAGCGATCGCATCTTCAGCGCGATCGCTATCTGATTGACAAATCTTTCGGTGTAGATTGGGTTTCGAGAGTTTTGGAGAGTCTTGCAAGTTTTGCTTCTTGAATTTTGTCAGTCAACCAACGGCTGACCAGTAAGCTTTAGCTTACTTTAGCTTTAAGCCGGAAATAAATTTCCCGGCTTTTTACGTGCTGCGATCGCTTCACAGGCACTTCATAGAAGCTTTACGATCGGGCGAGAATAACCGATTTATTTAAAGGATTGATAAAGATAGCCCTGATTTTATAGCACTTCTCCTTGGAGACTCCTTAAAGTGTAGGGGGAGTCGATAGGTATATTTACGGGGTTGTGAGAGGTTTGTTCACCATGCGGGTACTCTACTCAATTTAGGAAGCACCCATGAATCCACGAACAAGATCAAAATCAGAAAAGTCATCGGTGGGGCAGAATTTAGTCAAAGGTTTTGTTGGCATCGCTGGATTTCTAGGAATCTGTTATTTGGTCAGTATTCCAGTCATGTCCCAACTAAATCAAAACTCTACTCTCAAGGAAACTGCTTCTGAGGAGACTGGCACAACTAGGCGTTCTTCACCCAAAAAGACCAAGGCAAAACAGTCTACAACGACCGCCGATCCGACAACGATGTTCGGAGTCTATACAACCCCGCCGGATGCTACAACCCAACCAAATCAGTCTCCCGCCCCCTTGGGTAATACAACCTTGCCAGATGGGACGATAACGGCTCCCGGCACCACCAGCTTGCCGAGTAGCTATCCCACCACTCCCAGTACAAACAATTCTGGCGGGTTAATGACGACTCCTGGCACCACCAGCTTGCCGAGTAGCTATCCCATCACTCCCAGTACAAGCAATTCTGGCGGATTGATCGCGACTCCCGGCACCACCAGCTTGCCGAGTAGCTATCCCATCACTCCCAGTACAAGCAATTCTGGCGGGTTAATCACGACTCCTGGCACCACCAGCTTGCCGAACACAGGATTTTCAACTACACCCAATCCAACGCTCAACTATAGCGGGTTTTAAACGTTCAACTGGGTGTGTGTCGCCTGATATAGCAATCCTATTTGAGTTGCGCTTCGGCTCTTCAGATCCCCGACTTCTCTCTCGAAGTCGGGGATCTCGCCTTCACGAATCATTTACGACTGCGATACTTGAGGCAAAACTAAGACAAAACGCGATCGCGCTCTCAACCGAAAATACGATCGCCCTTAAACTTCCGGGCGAATTCTGCTACTGCCCAAACTGTTGTTTAGCTTGCTGATAAACTTCCACTGTTATTATTTTTTGCCCTGCTTCTTGTGCAAATTTTTCGATCTTTTTCCGAGCGGCGGGACGGACAAAAAAGGGAATTTCTTTCAACTTGGCTTCAGCTTCGGGTGTCCACTCTACGGCATTGGGTTGGTTCGCCACAGTTTTCTCCAAAAAATCCTTAAAACAGGAGTTTAACAGGGAAGCGATCGCGCTTTCCAGAGTCCCATCCAGAAGGCGATCGCTCTCAGGATGCGATCGCCTTTCCCAACCCTACCAACGAGCTACCACTTTTTGTAGGAGAGGAACTTACCCGACATAATAATTTTTACGCGATCGCCCTTGGGATCTTCTTCTTTTTCCACATCCAAAGTAAAGTCAATCGCGCTCATAATTCCGTCACCAAACTTGTCGTGAATAACGCTTTTTAGCGGCATTCCATACACTTGCATAATTTCATAAAACCGATAAATTAGAGGGTCAGTGGGAACAATTGGTCCCAATCCTTTCACCGGCCATTCTGTTAGTTCTTTAGCATAATTTGGGTCAAGCTCTAAGGCGAAGAGCAGCTTACTAGCCTCTTCTTCAGAAGCACTTGCTTGACGATACATCACTGCCGCAATCCAAACTTCGTCGCGTCCAACAACCTTTTCTAAATCGGCAAAACTTAGCCCTTTTTCTTTTTTAGCAGCCAAAAGTATTTGAGTAATTTCAGGAATAGTCATTAACAAACCTCAACAAAAAAGTAGCAACGAAATGTAACGACTGTAATGAATATTTGCTCAGTTTGGGAAACAGTTAAACTATCTCCTTTAACCGACAATCGATTCAGTTACATTCGCTACCTATCCGCTGCTACTTTTTAAGTCTCAGACGTTTTATGCAGGCATTTCCTACCCTAATTTTGCCTTTTGCCTTTTGCTTTTTTAGCGGTCTACAGAACCCATGATGATATCGATGCTACCCAAAATCACCACAATATCAGCGAGTTTTACACCCTTGAGAAGACTAGGGAGGATTTGCAGGTTGTTGAAATCGGCTGCACGAATCTTCCAACGCCAAGGGAAGACATTATCATCGCCAATAATATAGATTCCTAGCTCACCTTTCCCACTCTCGACACGGACGTAATGTTCGCCCTTGGGAATCTTAAAAGTGGGAGCGATTTTCTTACCAATGTACTGGTAGTCAAAGCCATTCCATTCGGATTTTGGCCCTTCTGCCATACGCTTGGCTTCCAAGTTCTCGTAAGGACCTCCAGGAAGTGCTTTGATAGCTTGGTAAATAATCTTGACAGATTCGCGCATCTCTCGAATCCGCACCAAGTAGCGGGCAAAACAATCACCGCCAGTTTCCGTATGCACTTGCCAATCGAAGTCGTCGTAACATTCGTAGTGGTCAACTTTCCGCAAGTCCCACTTGACGCCAGAACCCCGCAACATAGGGCCAGAAAGTCCCCAGTTGATCGCTTCTTCGCGGCTGATGGTGCCCACGCCTTCCACGCGACGGCGGAAGATGGGGTTGTCGGTGATCAAGCGCTCGTATTCGTCAACTTTCGGCAGGAAGTAGTCGCAAAAGTCTAAGCACTTGTCAACCCAGCCGTAGGGCAAATCAACGGCAACTCCCCCAATACGGAAGTAGTTGTTATTCACCATCCGATAACCAGTGGCGGCTTCCCACAGGTCATAAATCATCTCCCGTTCGCGGAAGATATAAAAGAAGGGAGTCTGAGCGCCCGTATCAGCCAAAAATGGTCCCAACCACAGCAGGTGATTGGCGATACGGTTCAATTCCAGCATGATGACGCGGATGTAGCTGGCGCGTTTGGGAACTGAGATACCGGCTAGTTTTTCCGGCGCATTAACGGTGACAGCCTCGTTAAACATTCCCGCTGCATAGTCCCACCGGCTGACGTAGGGGACGTACATGATATTGGTGCGGTTTTCGGCAATTTTTTCCATGCCGCGATGCAGGTAGCCGATCACGGGTTCGCAATCCACGACATCTTCCCCATCCAGGGTAACGATGAGTCGCAGCACTCCGTGCATAGAGGGATGGTGCGGACCCATGTTCAGCACCATCGGTTCTGTTCTAGTTTCTATCTTTGCCATAGTTCAGCCATCTCTCCTTGAAGCCGATTTGGGCAGCCGCACCTGAAATTTCGTAAACACGCCAAAATCACTTCGACTGGCACTGTCTGTTTACTACTGAGTGTTGATTTTTGTTTCGCTTCCTTAATTATATGGAGCTTTGTCCGAAGGATACGTCGGAATTCGAGCTGCATTTAACCAAGGGGAATTTTGGCACAACTTGCACAACTTAAAGAATCCGGCGTTGCTGAAATCGTCATGATTTAGGCAACGCCGTCAAAGGTTACTGGTGAGCGTTCAGCGCCAAGTTAGATGGAGATGGCTTTGCACTTGGAAAATGGTGTTGTGTCGCAAAAAGCTGTGCAACCATTTCCGTACGAGACGAAACCTCAAGCTTACGGAACATTCGCTTCAAAGCCTGCTTGACAGAATTCTCGGTAATCCAGAGTTCAGTTCCGATTTCTGTGTTGGTTCGACCCAGCGCCACCAAGTTGGCAATTTCCAACTCACGAGACGTTAAGCGATGGGTCTTTAAGGGTTGGTGCTGAGGTTCCAAAATCGGGTCTTTAACTGCGCTTGGCGCGAATCGCACGCTGGCGATCCAAACCGATAGGTGTAAACAAATGGCACTCAAATCAGCGATATCTTGGGCATCAAAGGCAGGCATTGATTTTTCACGGGTGCAACCCACTGAGCCGATTAATTGACCCCGATCGATAATGGGTCCTGCCATCACGTGCCAATGATCGGGACGAGGACAAATGATTGCCCAGGCTTTTGGGGATGCCACTAATCCTTCGTGGACAGGCGTATGGCGCTCTGCTAGGTAACGCGCCACAGGATTATGTTCAAGAGATAAGACAACATTCAGCACTTTTTGAAACTTGCGATTCTCCAAAGGAGAGGCTGCGCCAACGCCTAAAAGCTGGTCGAAGAAAAAGATCCCCGAACGCTTGGCGGCAAAATACTCACCAATTTTTGGCACGAGTTGCGATCGCAGGTCTTGTTCATCTTTTACCTGACTAATGGCTTCAAATAAAAGCTGCAAGGAAATCATCTTGGATTGGGTGTTATGCCTTAAAGAGTACTCGGTCGAGGACTAGGCGCAGTGGTTTGCCATCCCTAGTATAAGGATAGATTTCATTGCAAGCCCGATTAGCAGGATTGATGTATGACGGACTCACAAAAGCACATTATTGGTTTGGTTATCTATCCCGGCATGACCGCACTGGATATTGTAGGACCCCAGCAAGTTTTTAGTGCGCTTCCCAATGTCCAGATTCATCGAATCTGGAAAACGCTAGACCCGATCGAAACCGATGACGGCATGATGATTGTGCCAGATACCACCTTTGAGCATTGCCCGCCCTTGGACGTCCTCTGTGTCGGCGGCGGCTTAAAACAGATGGCAATCATAGACGATCCAGAGATCCTTGGATTTCTGCGTCAGCAAGGAAGCACCGCAAAGTTTATTACCTCTGTGTGCGGCGGGTCTATGTTTTTGGCGAAGGCAGGACTGCTGCAAGGCTACCGAGCTGCGACTCACTGGATGATGCGGGAACACCTAGCCGCGTTGGGGGTTGAAGTCGGAACAGAGCGAGTCGTCATTGACCGAAATCGCATGACGGGGGGAGGGGTGACAGCAGGCATTGATTTTGGTCTCGTGGTTGCTAAAGCGCTTTGTGGTGAGGAAGCCGCCAAGATCGCTCAACTCTTGATGGAGTACAATCCAGCCCCACCCTTCGATGCTGGTTCACCCGAAAAAGCGGGGCCTGATTTAGTGAACAAGGCGACGTCATACGCGATGGGGACATTGGGTTTACAAGTAGAATAGGCAGCTTGACATGACTAGCAGATTCGGAAATTGACTGCGGTACAGCTTGGTTTTTCTGCGATTTCGATCGTCTTCAACAAGAGCTTAATTACTCAGGTATTCAATTGAGAAGGCGATCGCTATCAATGCAGACCAGCTCCTTTCAGGGTGCGAGTTAATTGGCGCTTTTCTCAAACAAGGGCAAATCCAGGCGGCAAACGTTTACCAAAAGCGTGCCCAAAATCACTACCAGCTACTATTGAAAGCAAGGCAAGAGCGCTCGACAATTAGCAACGGCGATAAATTTCCACTCTGAATAAACTGGTCTCGGAAATCCAGCTTCCAGCTCAAGCTTATGTCCTGCTCCTGTAACGATAAGCATGGGTATAACCAGAAAATCGGAAAAATTATAGGCAAAATAGAGGGTGCGCCTATTTATCGTCGCTGAATTTTTTTGATGGATGAAATTGACAAGAGTTTGACGAATCAGACGGAAGCACCAGCATTTTTTCATGTGTCGGTGCTGAGTCGGGAGTTAATTGCCGGGTTGGAAATCCGTCCGGGGGGACACTACCTGGATGCGACGGTGGGGGGTGGCGGACACAGCCGCTTAATGCTGGAAGCCTCATCGGATGTGAGGGTGACGGCGATTGACCAGGATGAACAAGCGATCGCTGCGGCTAAAACCCAATTGCACGATTTTAGGGAACGCATCCAATTTTGGCATGGCAATTTCACCAAATATCAACCGAATGGTCTAATATTTGACGGAATTATTGCGGATTTAGGCGTGAGTTCTGCTCAGTTCGATGTTCCAGAGCGAGGCTTTAGTTTTCGCCACCAAGCTGACTTAGATATGCGAATGAATCAGCAGCAATCGCTGACTGCCGCAGAAGTCATTAATCACTGGAAAGAAGCGGAACTGGCAGATATTTTCTTTAAATACGGGGAAGAGCGGCTGTCGCGGCGAATTGCTAGAGCGATTGTGGAAAAGCGTCCGTTTCAGACAACAACCGAGTTAGCAGAAGCGATCGCGTATAGCGTTCCCCGTCAGTACCGCTACGGCAGAATTCACCCTGCCACACGGGTATTTCAAGCGCTACGAATTGTCGTCAACGATGAGTTAAAGTCTCTAGAAACTTTCCTCAATCAAGCACCCAACTGGCTCAAACCAGGCGGTAGGATTGGCATCATCAGTTTTCACAGTTTAGAAGATCGCTTGGTAAAGCATGGTTTCAGAGAATCGCCGATATTGCAGGTGTTAACCAAAAAACCGATTACACCGCAAGACGATGAACTGGAAAATAATCCTCGCTCTCGCTCCGCTAAACTGCGAATAGCAGAACGAAAATGATAGCAAACGACTCGCCGCCTTAGCCGAAAGCTATAGCAGTGAGTCGTTCCTAAATAAATCATCGTAGATTGTTAAAGTTCAACAGATTAATTAACTTAAATTGACTGGTAACTGCTGTATCCTAATCAAGAATTTTGAGGCAAGTGCGATGTCTTGGTTGCGTCCTGATGGTCGGCAATTTTACCAACTGCGTCCGGTTCGGTTTGAACGAATGTTCACCCGATTTGCAGCGGGTTCGGTTTTAACGAGCTGCGGCGACACTCATGTTCTCTGTAGTGCGACGATTCAAAAAGGTGTCCCCAAGTTTTTAGAAGGCACCGGCAAAGGGTGGCTAACGGCTGAATATCGGATGCTACCGGGTGCGACACCCCAACGCCAAGCACGGGAATTTATGAAGCTGTCTGGACGCACTCAAGAGATTCAGCGATTGATTGGGCGCAGCTTGCGGGCGGCGCTAGATTTAGAGGCACTCGGAGAACGCACGATAACGATAGATGCCGATGTTTTACAAGCGGATGCCGGAACCCGCACAACATCGATTTTCGGCGGGTTTGTGGCACTTGCAGACGCGATAGAAAAGCTGATACAGCAGGGAGAGTTAGAGCGATCGCCAATTCGCCATCAAATTGCCGCAGTTTCGGTAGGACTGTTGCAGGGAGAGCCAGTTTTAGATTTGAACTACGTTGAAGATGTGGCGGCTGAGGTGGATTTCAACGTGGTGATGGACGACCAACTGAACATCATTGAAGTTCAAGGAACGGCGGAGGAAGGCACCTTTAACCGGACTCAGCTCAATCAAATCTTGAATTTAGCCGAAAAAGGGATTCAAGAACTGCTAGATGCACAACAGGAAGCTCTAAAAAGTGTTACAACTTGAACACTGATAGGCTAGCTTATGTCTAAATTTTGATAGGACAATTCATGCGGAGTTCAAGGGTTTGTACTCCGCGTTTTGATATTTGTATGTTCTGCTGTAAGAACTTAAGTTTGAGTCATTATTCAACTTAAGGGTTTTGCAGAAATTTTAAGCTGTAGCTCCTTTGGCAGAAGCACCGCCTTGAGCCGATTCCTTAACTGCCTTAACGGCTTCTACTACAACTGCCGTTGCAACTGCTGCACCAGCAGCCTTGGCAGCACCATGTACAAAACTTGCGGTTACTGCCGCTGCTGTTAGAGGTTCTGGCATTGTTACTTCCTCATGTATGTAAAGTTATCTAATACAAAGAATAACTTCAAAGATATTAAATTCTAGTAAAAAATGTATGAAGATAATGGTCTTTACTTAAAGAAAGCATAAATATATTGCTGCTTACTAATTTTGAGCGTGTCGAAGATTGTTGTTTGGGTTGAGCTAAACAACCCAAATAATGCTGCTTTATATTCTTTATATTGTCTGGTTTCGTTCCTCAACTCAACCTACTAGCGCGTCTAGCTTAATTTGTTGGGTAAAGCAGTAGCTATAATCTTGAATAATCGTGATTATGCGAATCTTATCAACCCAGCATTTTAGTCTGGATGCGCTACTACATGGGTTTCTATGGGCTAGAGGCACAGCCCGAGGCATTGGCTTCTTCGACCCCTTAAATAAAGGAATATCGCTAAAAATTAAGAATCGTTGCAGATCGACGAGAGTGCGATCGCTCTTATACCAGCCTGGATTATATAGATGAAGGGCATTCCAGGCACTTTTGCCAGTTCACCAGAACCCTAACCGCTCATGAGATCGGGGTTGGTGGATGTTTGAGACAATCTGAGACAATTAGCCTTTGAAATCAACTGTTTCAGCTCATTCCAGATAGATAGATAGTCATCAGCACGAAGGGAGAACTCTATGAAATTGGCTTACTGGATGTATGCAGGTCCCGCGCACATTGGTACTCTGCGGGTCTCCAGTTCCTTTAAGAACGTCCACGCCATTATGCACGCGCCAATTGGCGATGACTACTTTAACGTCATGCGCTCGATGCTAGAGCGCGATCGCAACTTCACCCCAGTTACCATCAGTTCCGTTGACCGGAACGTTTTGGCGCGTGGTTCCCAAGAAAAGGTGGTGGACAATATCACCCGCAAAGACGTTGAGGAACATCCAGACCTAATTGTTTTAACTCCTACCTGTACCAGCAGCATTCTCCAAGAAGACCTGGAAAACTTTGTGGAACGCGCTTCCATAGAAACCAAGTCAGACGTGATGCTGGCGGACGTGAACCACTACCGCGTCAATGAACTGCAAGCAGCCGACATTACCCTGCGGCAAATTGTCCAGCTTTACATCGAGAAAGCCCGGAAAAAAGGCGATTTACCCGAAGGCAAAACTGATAACATTTTGGATGAGTGGAGGAGCAATAGAAGCCAGAACCGCACATTAGAAGGCAAAACCGAAAAGCCTTCAGTTAACATCCTGGGAATTTCCAGCCTCGGATTTCACAATCACCACGACTGCACCGAGTTGAAGCGGTTGATGGCTGACTTGGGGATTCAGGTCAACGAAGTGATTCCGGAAGGCGCATCGGTTCACAACCTCAAGAATTTGCCGAAAGCCTGGTTTAACCTGGTTCCTTACCGCGAAATCGGGCCAATGGCGGCTCAGTACCTGGAGAAAGAATTTGGGATGCCTTATGTAGATATCACGCCGATGGGTGTGGTGGAAACAGCACGTTGCATCCGTAAAATTCAGGAAATCCTTAACGCTCAAGGCGCAGATGTTAACTACGAAGACTACATCAACGAGCAAACTTTGCACGTTTCTCAAGCCGCTTGGTTCTCCCGTTCTATTGACTGCCAAAACTTGACAGGGAAGAAAGCTGTGGTGTTTGGCGACAGCACTCACGCCGCCGCCATCACGAAAATTCTGTCCAGAGAAATGGGGATTCACGTTGTTTGGGCGGGAACATACTGCAAGTACGACGCTGAGTGGTTCAAAGAGCAGGTGGGCGAATACTGCGATGAAGTGATCGTCACCGAAGACCACGGTCAAATTGGGGATGCGATCGCTCGTGTGGAACCCTCTGCCATCTTCGGTACCCAAATGGAACGTCACGTCGGTAAGCGTCTAAATATTCCCTGCGGCGTCATTGCAGCACCGATTCACGTTCAGAATTTCCCCATTGGTTACAAGCCATTCTGCGGTTACGAAGGCACAAATCAAATTACAGATTTGATCTACAATTCTTTCACTTTGGGAATGGAAGATCACCTGTTAGAAATCTTCGGCGGACACGACACCAAGGAAGTGATTACCAAGGGGATTTCGGCTGATTCTGACCTCGGTTGGAACAAGGAAGCGCAAGCAGAACTGAACAAAGTTCCCGGTTTTGTGCGCGGTAAAGTGAAGCGCAACACTGAGAAATTTGCACGCGATCGCGGTTTTAACGTCATCACTTTAGAAGTGATGTATGCAGCTAAAGAAGCAGTCGGTGCATAATTCAGCAGTTAGTCATTAACCATTTAGCAGTCAGCTCTAAAAGCTGGCTGCTAGTCTCAAAAATCGGGAGCGATCGCCCCCGATTTACAATCAATATTCAACAGCTTATCTGCAACTGCTCTCGATAAATTAAGAGAGACTTTATGAGACTTTTCTAGTGAAGCGGAGCTAGCGACTTGGCTATCACAGCATCAAGCATAAACGTTTTGGAGTTTGAGAGCGATCGCGTTTTCACTGAATATACCTCTGGAAGCAATGAGTTTTTTCAAAACACTTGCAAGAATTTCTTATTCTTTGTCTGTTGGTGTCATGGCAATGCTTTCTGGGGCGGTAATAACAATACTTTTATTACTAGTGTTTTTTGAAATAAATAGTTGTTCAAAATGGTCATTGCTTAACCCTAGCAACGGATGTCGTTCCAGCTATTGGAAAGTGTTGCAAGATTTTGTACAATTTTTTGTCACAACTAGAGAAGGATTAACAATATTAGCTATTCTAATAATTCCACGCATAATTACTTTTTGTGTACGGACATGGAAGCTTCTTAATAAAAAAAAACTGAGGAGCGCAAAAGGAAGACGCTTGCAAGTGAAACTCTTAAATAAAATTGCAGAGGATGTTGCTGTATATTGGTTAAAAATTATTTTTAAAATATCTTTATGGGTATTAATTCTAAGCGGAGTGTTTCTTTTGTTTCCTTTATTGGTATATGTAACCAATGACTTATCACAGAGTATTAGTTACTTAAAATCATTACCCTATGGAGCAACCAGAGAACTCCTAATCAATATTTTATTTTCTTGCATAATTACTTATTTATGTATAAAGGTGAGTAAGCACTTTGGAATAAGTTTATTGGAGGATTAGGTGATGTTTGTTTAAATTTTAAAAATTTTATACTAACTAGAGTAAAAACAATATAAAAATATTACAGCAACACCGAGAAATTTGTACGCGATCGCGGTTTCAACTTCATCACCCTAGAAGTGATGTATGCCGCGAAAGAAGCTGTCGGCGCGTAATTCAGCAGTTAGTCATTAACTAACATTTAGCAGCCAGCCCTAAAAGCTGGCTGCTAGTCTCAAAAATCGGGAGCGATCGCTCCCGATTTACAATCAATATTCAACAGTTTATTTGCAACCGCTCTCGATGAATTAAGCGAGGCTTTATTAGACTTTTCTAAGGAAACGGATCTAGCAACCTGGCTAGCACAGCATCAAGCATAATCATTTTGGACTTTGAAAGCTATCGCGTTTCACTGAAATCACCCTAGCGCTCGTGTAAGCCACCAAGGAACCCGTAGGCGCATATATTAGGGCTTAGTAAATATTAGAATTCAGCAGTCAGCCCTATAAACTGGCTGCTGATTTTTTTTGTGAATAGAAACAAACAAGTTATTTAGTTTTTTTGTTCACTGTTTTAAGCAGTTCAGTAATTGACTTTAGCTGGATTTGGGAGAAGTAAGCCATCGCAATAATCACAGCTACTGCAACTCCTCCATAAGTCAATGTGGGGATTAAACCTCCTGATTCTGGCGGTTTAGGGGAATCAGTTGAATTGGAAGACATAAGAATACTCTGCTCTTGTTCTACATTACTCAGTTTCTTTTGAGTAGCGAAGTCATATCCCAATTTTTGGGCAAACGAGGATGAAGGCTGGAAGAAAGCCCGATTTTGCTGATTATGAGTCATAATTAGATCCGATGTTTTTCAATTAACTTCCCCTAGCTCGTTTGTAGACCTAGGGGATTTTCTGTTGTGCGATCAAGTGCGCTTTGAAATGCTACTTTAAGCTCTTAAACCATTTGTAAAGTCTCTCCACTTTTGGATAAAAAGGAGAAAATATACCTTTTTGAGCCATTGCAGTAATCCAGATATCGTTCTTAATCACAGGTTCACAAGTAATCCCAACCGGAATACTAGGATAGCGTGAAGTGAGTGCATTCCCTACGGTCGGTGACTACGACGTATTTCAGTAATTTGGTCGGTGACATCCAGAAGCGCTTGGGGCATTTCTAGCCCTCCTAGAATAATATCCCTTACGCAGAAAGCATTGCTAGCCGCTCACTTGCTAAAAAATTCCCAAAATCCATACAGCTCCTTATAAAAATGCCAGCATTTTATCTTCTGGAATCATCAACCCAAAATTCATCGTCAAACCAATTCATGCAGAAATAGGAAAGACTACTTGCACCAGTTTCTTCAGCGAGTAGGGTGAGCTGTAAAGAAAATAGAGCGCTCCCTTGCTCTTCATGTATAGATTTTTGTGTTGGCTTTGGATGAGGAGGAGCGATCGCATTCTCTCCAGCAAAACGCGATCGCATTACATCGTTACTTTTATTAACTGCACTCCTAGGCTTTTGTATCGGTTTGCAACTAGAGCAAGGAGATGCTCGATCGCAACTGCATTCTTACTCACTAACCTTGAAGTTAAGTTATCGTAGAATCTCGGATGATAGTATTTGAAATTTGAAACAATTTAAAGCTAGTATTGGCTTTTTATATTTATAAAAAACTATCTTTTAGAAGTTTAGATTTCTTTAAAAATAATTTTATGTTAAGTAAATTTTTCTATTAACAAAAATAGTTTTTAACAAAAACTAACTCTATAGTTCTATTTTTATTTTTTGATTATTTATGTATTAAATTGTATTTAAATATAAAATTTTATAATTATAAAATTGTGGTTACTCATAAATTAGGTAGGTTTCCACAAGAAGGTACTTTAAATACTTAGAATTTAAGAGAGGTTAAGTTATAGCAACCGCCAAGATGGTTAGGACGTAGAATGAAGGTGTAATTGTGACTTGTTACCGTTTGCTCTGCCGTGCCTAAACCTTACAGTTACGACTTTCGTCAGAAAGTGATC